>JAGVNI010000007.1 GCA_020053355.1 archaeon
ACTTCCTTGATAATACCTGATATATGGGTATATCTCATTTGTCGTCACAAACACATGAGGTTACCCATATATTTTATTCCCCAACTTGGGAGAAGAGCCGAAATAATAAAAGAAAGCGACAGAATCGTATCATTTTGATGTGATAATATGAAATTCTTCATTGACACGGCAGATGTGGAATCAATCAGGAAGGCGGTCGAGCTCGGCATGTGCGACGGCGTCACGACCAACCCGACGCTCATTATGAAATCCGGGAAAGACCAGAAGACGGTCATAAAGGAAATCGCCAAAATCGTGAAGGGCCCAATCAGCGTCGAGGGCATTTCCGAAACAGCGGACGGCATGGTAAAAGAAGGAGAGGAGTTCTCCAAATGGGCGCCGAATATCGTCGTCAAGATACCGATGACGAAAGAGGGGATGAAAGCCGTCAGGCGCCTCGCTGCGCAGGGCATCGACACCAACGTCACCCTTATATTCTCCGCTTCGCAGGCCCTTTTGGCGGCCAAGGCAGGAGCCACATACGTTTCTCCATTCGTGGGCCGGCTGGACGACATTTCCGAGGATGGCTTGCAGCTGATAGCCGACATCCTCGAAATCTTCCGGGCTTATGACTACAAGACACAAATCATCGTGGCGTCAATCCGCCACCCGATGCACGTCGTCGATTCCGCAAGGCTCGGGGCGCACATCGCCACCATGCCGACCGAAGTCTTCGAGAAAATGTTCAAGCACCCGCTGACAGACAAGGGCATCGCGCAGTTCAAGGAAGATTACGCGAAAACCAAGAAGTGACGGCCCCAACCGTGCGCGCCATGGGCTTCAGTTCGCTTATTTTAGGAGCAGCAATGCCACGGTTACGGCGATAACAATCACGATTAGCAGGAACAGCGCGGCCAGTACGAACAACCCCGCCATCTTCCATCTGGACCAGTTTTTCGATACCTGCCTCGCCTGCTTCCTTTCGTATTTCTGGGCTTCCGCATTCGCTGCGCTCCAGCCATCCCGCCTTCTAAGCTTGAAACCTTCAAACGGGCCGGACAGGTCATATCGCTCCAATTCGGTTTTTTCACGGTATTTCTCAAGAAGGGTTGCGTCCAGCTCACCCCGTATCTCCGCATCGCTCGAGACGCCCATCGAACTGCGCGGAGGCTCAATAACCGTCTTGACCGGTTCAAGCGGCCTGCCATCCGCTCCGAGGGGAGAAACAACCGCCTCGCCGATTCTCAGGGCGAGTATCTCCCTTGCGATATCGAACTTCTTCGTTGGCGGGAAGGCGCGGGCAATCCCTGCGACATCCCGCATCTCGCCGCTGGTGAACGCGCGAAGCGCGAATTCGACCTTGCAGCCGAGCTGCTCGAGGACTTTTTCCGGGATATCCTCCGGGTTCTGGGAGCAGAGGAAAACCGCCACGCCCTTAGAGCGTATCTGCTTGAGTATGGTTACAAAGAGGCTCACAAGGCTGGGGTTGGCGTCCTGGAAGAGGTAGTGCGCCTCGTCGATGAAAATCGCCAGTTTCGGCTTATCCAGCGAGCCCACATCCGGAAGTTCATGGAACAGCCTGAAGAGGATGAACGACATCAATATTGACGGCAGATCATAGCTGCGCCTCCAGTCGCTGAGGTTTATCGCATTCACGCGCGGGATCAGCAAATCATCCACGTCCAATTCCGGCTCTCCGAAAAGCCCGTTCAGCCCCTCCCCCACCGCAATGCTTATCTGCCTTAATATGACCTCTATGGAACTGGAGCTCGCGCCCGGGACAGTGTCAGGGTTTTTGGCAAGGAATGCGAGCACGGCCTGCAAGTCGAGAAGGTCGCGCACCGGCATGCCCTTTCCCTTTGCGTAGAGGAAGGCTATTTTGAGGTTGCTCTCCTGGGTGGGGTTGAGTTTCATTATCCTTGCCAGGAGGGTTGCGTCTATGTTATCCAGCTCCAGCCGCAGGGGGATGAACCGGTCGGATATGGAAAAAGACGCCATGGGGAACCCCCTGGGCGAATAATCCAGGCCCATCTCATTCGCCCTGCCTATTGCCGAATCCGAGCCGTTCGGTTTTATGAATCCTGAGATGTCGCCTTTCAAATCAGCGAGCAGAACAGGCACGCCGGCTTCGACAAGCTTTTCAGCCATGACCTGGATCATCCTGGTCTTGCCGGTTCCGGTGCTGCCGCCGACCATGCCGTGCAGGACGAGCGTCCCAAACGGCAGGGCCACCGCTTCCCCGTTTGCGGATTTTCCGATTGTGATGCCTCCGGCATCCGGCAAGGCTTTCTTGGGGCGTGCTGCACCCTTCAAGACGGCTTTCTTCGCCTTTGGCATGCATCAGACTGCTTGCGCAACATTTTAATTCGGTTTCATGGCTATAATGGATACGGAAACGCCGAGGCTGGCAACGAGGTTATACTCATGAAAGAATCAATCCCGCTCACTTGGAGAAGGATACCTGAAAGATACCGGATGGTCGGCGTGCGCTGCGAGACGTGCAAAATCGCCTATTTCCCGAAAAGGGCCATCTGCCCCAAATGCAGGAGGAAGGGCAAAATCTCCGAGGTCCAGTTCTCCGGAAAAGGCAAGGTCTTCTCTTACACGGAAGTCACCGCGCCGCCTGAGGGGTTCGAGGACCAGGTCCCCTACATCCTCGCGATTATCGAGCTGGACGAAGGCGCCCGGCTGACCGGCCAGATTGTCGACGCGCACAAGGACGATGTCAAGATAGGCTCGCGCGTCGACCGCGTCTTCCGCGTGATACAGCGCGACGACCCGGAAGGCCTCATCCATTACGGCTTCAAGTTCAAACTTGTACAGGGCTGACCGATGTTCGAGCTGTCCATAACCTTCTTTTTCGGGCTGATTCTTCCTGCCGCAGCATTCGCCGGAGGAATTTACCTGGTTATCCGCGGCCTGAGGCGGGGGCAGGCCAGTCCAGGCGTTTCCGGCGCGCTCTCGTGCCAGGATGCCTTCGACAGCCATATAACGAAACGCCAATGCGCCTACTCCAAAGTCGTCATAGAACGCTACCGCCGGGGCCATGACCCCTGGGAAGTCCTCTACAAATTGGAGCGGTCCGTCCCATTCCGCGCAGGCCGGAGCCAGGTGGACCCGGAGCATGCAGACTTCCGGATATCCGCGCCCGCGCTCTTCACCGGCTACCTGAAACCCGGAAAAGGGATTCTGGACGAGTTGCAGACCAACATCCGCCATATCCGTTCCATAGCCGATTTCACAGGAGAGGTGGCGCCCAACGAATTCCTTGACGAATCCGCCATATCGGCGGTGCTCGGCCTTCCAGGCGCGGCCGACAAGCTGAAAACGCATATGAAAAGCGCGTTCCGCATTTCGGAGTACCTCCTGCCTGTGGGCGCTGAAGTGACGGTCTTCCAGGACCCCGCGGTCCCCCTCGGCAAGGCCGGACCCCTTCACGGGACGCTCGAATACCCCCTAATCGTGAGCGACCAGGCGGCCCTCGCCAGCGCGCCCCTTGTCCGCGAGAAATCAGTCATGAGCATGTTCCTCGGCGCAATCCTGATCATCATCTCCCTAATCCTCCTGGCGTTCGTGATTTTTTCCTGATTCGCGAATCCGGGGTTTTTTATCCTAATCCGTCCAATATGCTGCCATGGCTGGCGCGCTCCTAACATTCATCGGCCTGGGAATCTCCGGCCTGATGCTCATCTTCGGCTTGTCCTTCGTGTTTCGCGGGGTTTCGAAATTCCTTGCGCTCCAGAAGATGGCCAATACGCCGACCTCCAAAGTCCGGTCCGTGGCGCTCGGCCTTGTCGAGCTTTCGGGTGCGGCATCCCCGGGCAAGGACTTGAGAAGCCACCTGCTCGGAAAGCCCTGCGTCTTTTCGCGCCTGGTTGTGGAGAAATACAGCCGCTTCAAGAAAAAATGGGTGCAGGTTGGGGCATTCGAACGCACCTCACGGTTCCGCTTGAAGGACGCAAGCGGCATCATCCCGGTGGACCCCGACAAGGCGGAATACGACTTCGAATTCCAAAGCCGCACTATGGAAGTTTTCCTCAATAACGATGGCCGGGCCGCAATGACGAAGGCGGAGATAGAGCAAACCATCGCGAGAAAGCAGAAGCATTTCAGCTTCGGGCCGCTCCAGGACTACATCCTTGGCGGAAAGGACAGCGGATACGGGGAGATAGTCTCAACCGCGCGGATAATATCGTCCCTCGCCCCGGTGAAATCCGGGTCGAAGTCGCCACCGCCGGGGGTTGAATCCGCGCTCATGCTCAACCGCTTCTTAGATGACGAAAAATCCTCTGCTGAAGGCTTCCGCCTGCTCGGATTCGGGGAGGTAAGGCTCACCGAACTCATCATCCCGGCCGGCGCAGCCCTTTATGTCCTAGGAAACGCCGAATCCGAAGGCGGCGGGAAGGCGCGGGCATATGGGGGGCTTATCATACGCAAGGGGGATGGCGGCATCCTGCTGATTTCAGACAAATCAGAAAAAGCGCTTACAAACTCAAAAAGCGCCGGGGTCATGGCGCTCGCCGCAATAGGCACGGCATTGGCCGGTTTGGCCATGTACCTCGCGCTGCAGTTCATTTGACCGGCGGTGCGGCGGGCTGGCTCTTGCGGATTTCTTTTCTCAGCCATTCTGCATTCCGCGTAAGCCTCCCATTCCTCGCATCATCAAGGGAGAGCCACCTGAAGCCAGAGAATTCATGCGCTGGTTTCGCGCTCCGGTTCCTCGCCGTGACGCGGAAAATAAGGCAGGGAACCAAGAACCTGCTTCTTCTTGAACCGGTGTTGTGCTTCCCTTCAAGGATAATCTCGTGGATTTGGCAGTCCGCGATGCCGGTCATCCTGCCGAACGCCTCCTTGATGTCGGCAAACGGGCTTCTCCCTGAGGGGACCAGGACGCACGGCATCTCAATCCGTTCGGTCCCGGCGGCATCCTTCCTGACCAGGAACAGCACGCGCCCTCCATCCTCAAGCATCCCGCATGCGAGCGCTTTGGGAATCGGCGTCCCCGTCGGAATCCTTCTGCGCCCCATTCACTCGACCCTCATGATGGGTTCGGAAAGCCACCGGCCCTTGGGTGCGTGATTCCTTAATCTGGCATCCTCAAGCGCCAGCCACTCGTATCCGGAGTATGGGCCTGAAGGCTCAGGTTCGGGCGGACCCCCGTCCAAAGGATTCATCCTGAAAACCAGGCAAGGTATGTGCACGCCTTCATATTCATGCCTGCTCTCGAAAACGACCTGACCGACATCCGCCTTGATGCCGGTCTGCTTCTTGAACGCCTCGGCCAGTTGCGATATCGGGTCCGCGCTGAGTATCCCGAAGACGCTCGGCATCTCGATGCTCTCGCCGTCCAACTCCTTCCGTTTGAGGAAAAGGGCCTTTCCTTCATGCTCGAGCATCCCGCAGATTAGAGCTTTGGGCCTATCCATAATCCCGCCTGCCATCTGTTTAGTCACGACCGCGTCTTGAAAAACAGCGGACCATAAGCCGCGGTGATGGCTTCAGGGGGCAGGGGAGTCCCGAGCAGTTCCCTTTCCGGCGCCCGCACCGCCTTCGCGACGCCTTTTACCCTGCTCCGCAGGTCATCGCCGATTCTGGACAATGTAGCCAGGAGCGACTTGCCGTCGTCAGCGCCTACTAGGGGCTGGATTGCCCGGAAAGGCGGCACTTCGCGTCTCTTCGACGCATCGTTGCGCTGATTTACGACGGCTAATTGCGCCATTTTCCCACCTCAGTTATTACCCATCCCGCCTTAATATACTTTCTGCAGGCATGCTCTCAAGTGGTCGTTCCTATAGCTTCGTGAATTTCGTGCCGCTTTCACCCGCAGATGCCGCGTTTTCGTCGAATGACGCAACGACAATGCCGTTCCTGCCAAGCTCCTTGGCCTGATAAAGCGCAGCGTCCGCCATGCCCATGACGGCCTTCCTTATCCGCGTGGCCTTATCGGCAAGGTCATCCCATCCACTGCCTGCCGCCACCGCCGTCTCGGCAACTGAGAGTGATGCGATGCCCATGCTGATTGTGATGGTTATGATTTCGCCATTCGGCCCCTCGACCATCCGCGATGACACCGCGTCCTTGCATCTCCTTGCCGCAATCGAGGCGCCGTCATTGCCAACGCCCGGCAGCAGGATGGCGAACTCCTCGCCGCCGTACCTGGCCATCTCCCTCCCGTTCTGCACCCCGTCCTGGGGCGCGCTCGATATCCTTCCAAGGAGGTCCGAAGACCTCATCGTCGCGCTCGCAGTGGCAGCGCACATCGCGAGCACCGAATCGCCCGTAGGGTGCCCGTACTTGTCGTTCACGCGCTTGAAGTGGTCGACATCGAGCATCACAATCGCGAGGTCGCTTCCGCCCCTTGCAAATTCCTCGCAGAAGAACGAAAGCAGGTAATCGAACGCCCTCCTGTTATAAAGCCCGGTCAGGCCGTCGATTTCAGCCGCATACTTGAGTGAAAGAATTTTCGAGAAATCGAGCGCGGCCGAGACGGCCGCCTCATGCCTGCTAATCAGGTTCCCGAATGTCAGGTCGCTGCCGACGACCTCGACCAGGCCGAAATGGTCATCCAGGGGGATGACCAGCCGGGACGGCAGCAGGCCGCTCGGCCTCCGCTCCTCATCGATCCTTCCCCGGATGTCCCGGCGGTCGACGCTGTACAATCTTCCGCTCGTGAAATACAATATCCGATTATCGCCGAGGGCGCCGCTTATGACCCCGTCCTGCCCGGGCTCGATTACCGCGGTCTCAGGCGCTAGGCGTATGGACTTGCCCTTGCGCTCCACGCAGATATGCCCCCGCAGGACCATGTCCCTGGCTGAGCGGAAAGTCCGAAGCCTTTCAGGGTCGACCATCGCCCCGTAATAATAGCGGTACGCCTCAGGCAGGCCGAGGGGGGTCTCGCCCGCAAGGAGCCGGATAAGGTTCTGTGTCACTTCCGCTTCCTTGAAAAGCGCGGCCCGGACCGTCCTTGCCGCCGTGCCAACTATTCCCTGCCTTCCCTCTTCCATGAGCTTTGTCAGCACCGCCGGCATCGGCCTGTTGCCGACCGCCTGCTTCATGGCCCGCAGAAGCGGCCTCGCTCCGAATGCGCCCTCCGGTGGCGGCGTTAGCGAGTCGGTTCTCCGTCTGTACTCCGGTTTGTTCCCCATAATCATCACGATGATGCGGCGCTGAACCTGGGGGTTCAGATACCCTAGGGTGATGGATTAGCTCCCTTAAGAATAAATACGCTCCCACCTGCCGGGCGCGGGCATCCCGTCCTTAATTATTTTTTACCCGCAGTTTCCGTTTTCCCTAAAAACGCCGGTGCAAGAAACTGGGCGACAAGAAGGGCGTTCGTCAAGATGGAAGGCAGGGACATATCCGTATTGATAATGGCATCGTACGTCACTACGCTGTCCAGGTACATGATGCCCAGGAAAGAGAGCAGCCACACCATGAATACTGTATTCAGCAATATCCGCACTGGCAAGAAACCGGGGGCTGGTATCTTGGTTCCAAGATAATGCGCCACCTCGTCAGCCTTGTTATACGTGGGGCCTGTCTTGAATCCTTTCGTGAAAGTGAGGATAAGGCTGGAAAACAGGAATGCGAAAACTACGGCAAGGTATTCCGCCGGTTCCATCCACCCCCCATCCAGGAAATTACGCGCCTGGACGAGCAGCATGCCGGAAATAAATACCGAGAATATGGCGCCGTATCTGGCCCAGCCGTACCTATACCTGCCCATATACGAGATTATTATCTCATCGATGGCATCTCGCGCCTTTCCGCCGCTTTTACTCATAAACCCGCTCCCACATCGAAGCCGCGAGCTTCCCGGTCTTCATGTACTTGTCGACGTCCCGCTCGGCAATCTTGCGCCTTTCGCGGTGCCCCTTCAGGAACGCGTTGATGCGCTCAATCAGGATGCCTTTCATCTCGCCGGTCAGCATCTTGCCCGCACGGTAGTCATCATGGATGGTTTTGAGTTTCGAGTCGTCGGGTTCGAAAAGGATGCTCAGCCATTGGAACGGCACGTCTATATCCGTGTTGCCGCCCAGTTTCCTGTGCTCCTCAAGCGTCGCCTGCCCGCCTGAAAACGCGTACTTGTTTATCTTGTTCTTCACCGTCTTCTCGTCATCGGTGAGGAGAATCGCCGTCTCGGCCCCAGCGCTCGAACTCATCTTGCCTGAGATTCCCTGCAGCGGCGGGAGGAACTTGCAGTGGATGGCCGAAGTCTTGTAGTATCCAAGCCCTTCGGCGATGTCGCGCTGGATTCTCCAGTACGGGTCCTGGTCGATTGCGGCAGGAATCAGGCACCTTTTCTTCTCGAAGAACGTCGGGATGACCTGGTATGCCGGATAGAACTGCATGCCGATATTCGTCGAATCGTCGAACCCGAATACCGCCTTCGCGGTCGAGCCGGTGATTTTCCTCGCGGTCTTCAGGAGCAGCGGGTAGACGTTCCGCACGTACTCGCTGTCCTTGAAGATGAACGTGCGTTCGGGGTCGAATCCTACCGCGGCGATGTCGAGTATGTTGTCGTCCGCGTTTTTCTGGATGTCCGACCATTCGTAATCGCGCCTGTGGAGGAACTTCTCATCGTCAGTAATCTCGATGTACAGATTGCACTTGAACCTGTCCTGGAGCCATTTGGTGAATATCAGCGGAACGAGATGCCCTATGTGCATGGCCTTGCTCGGGCCGCGGCCGGTGTAGAGGAAGAACCCCTTCCCCTTCTCGTAATCGTCGAGCACCGGGCCCAAATCCCTGTGCGAGAAGAAGAAGTCGCGCCGGAGCATGTGGTGCGGCTCGTCCCCGCCGGAAAGCCGTATCAGCTTCTCGCGCAGCGCCCTGTCCAGCCTGCTCGTTCCGAACTGCTTGATGAGCTTGTCATAGTCGATTTCCCCGCTGACTTCCCATGGGGTGACCTTGTATTCGTCCATAAGACCAGAACTCAGATAATTGATTAAATCCTGCGCATGGCCTCTAGTCATCCGATATTTCCTCTTGGACGGCCGAGTTTCCGTCCTTGCCTATCGCTTCAAGGACCTTGTCCCTGCAATCCGGCGCTTCATAGGCGCCTCCCACCGCGAATTCAAGGTTGGAGTTGAGGAAGACGATTAGCTTCGTACTGGCAAAGTCCGCCTTGGTTTGGTACGCCGGGCGGTAGTCTGACTTGCTGACCCCGTTGATGTAGTAGTCCTGATGCATGTCCATGTCCATGGACGTGTGCGCGACGCCTACCTCGATTTCCGGTCCGATATGTTTTCTGCCATTGTTTTTCAGCTCCTCCAAAACCGTGTACCTGAAGCTGACTTTCCTAAATGGCGGGCAGCCGGACCCAGCCCCCCCTAAGGGCACCATCTCGATTTTTTCAAAAGGCGTTCGCTTCTCCACGACGAGGATGTAGCACGACTCCTGCACAAGCTCATCCAAACCAATCTCCACCGGGATATCCTGTGACATGGCATATGCATATGCAGCATTGTTTTTCTTCCATTCGTTTGCGCCTGCCCCACGTTTTCAGCCAATGGCGAGGCCGATGACAAACGATGCCCAGTTGCACAGCACGCTCGCGAGGATTGCATCCTTCGGCCTGATGCCCCGGAATGCAACCGCATAGACGCCAGCCTCGGCAAAGGCGGCGAACACCTCTGCGGCTGCGGTCTGCGCTCCCCATCCCAGATGGAGGGCGGGGAACGCGAACCAGACGAACGGCAAGGTGAGCGAGCTGGCGATGATTGCGTTCCGTGCAATCAGCCCCGCCCCATATTCTTTGCGGAGAAGAAGGAAGAGCACGGCGGCCTCTATGGAAACCGTGAGCGCGTATGCCCCTGCGAAGTCCAAGCTATCCCCTTTTCCAGAATCCGCAAGCGAGGATTGCAGGCAGCAGTATCATCGTAAGCGGGCAACTTCCGTCATCCGAAACGCTTCCTGACTTTAACTGCCCGGTCGAGGCCTCGATTTCGACATAATAAGTGTTCTTCCGTTCGCTGCCGCCAAACAGGGCGCTCAGGTCCTCGGTTCGCACCTCGCTGCCCCCATATTGGTAAGTGAAGTATCCGTCAGGGAAGCCGAAGCAGGGATTGAACTTGTAGTACCATTGCTGGTCGTTGGTGCAGGTCCCTCCGCTGCAGGAGAAATTGACCGGATATGGCGTTACCGCACCGCTTTCATTCCTCTCATCAGTGCCAAGGCAGTGGTATGTCAACTGCGTTATTGACGTCGCAAACTGCCCGCCTTCTGTCAGGTGCACAGTTACCTTCGGCGGCGCAGGTGACGGGCCCACATCCGCATGTGCAAGCGGGAGGACTAGCAAAGCCAGGAGCAGGATTGCGCGCATTATCGATGCCATGGAAAATAGCTCGTCGGAACGGTTAATACTGCTTTCGTTTTGTTGCTGGGAGGCTGCTGCCGCGGCCATTGGCTGCGGCCAAGGATGCGCCGCCGCCTGGCTTCAGATGAAGTTGGTTATGTCGCGCCTCTTGAAGACGATGAATGCCATCAGCACAGCAAGGAGCACGAAATACGAGAGGAGCGCCGCGATGTCCCCGGCCGGGTCGCCGTTCGTCACCAGCACGACCTTGAATATGCTGGTCACATGCGAAAGCGGCAGCAATTGCTGGAGAATCTGCGTGTACGCCGGGAGCAGGTCGGGCGAGAATATGATGTTGCCCAAAAACAGCATCGGGATGGCGAGAAGGAGGCAGCTTTGGATGGCCGCGGACTCGCTCCTTGCATAGAACCCGACAAGCACCCCGATGGACGAGAGCACGAGCGAAGATATCGCAGTCCCCCAGAGCAGCATCAAGATGCTTTCAGGAGGCTTTACCCCGAAAAGCACCAGCGCGACGACAAGAATCAGCGCAATCTGCACAAAAGACATCAGCATCAGCGCGGCTATCTTGCCGATTACGATGTCCGTCAGCGCGCCGGGGGCGAGAAGCGCCCGGATTATCGTCTTGTGAGTCTTCTCGCGGACCAGGCTTATCGAGCCCAGGAGGAAGCATGAGAAGAGCAATGAGACCGCAATCACCTGCGGCATTATGAAATCCACGAAGCTGGACCGCTCGTACTGGTTCTCCACAGTGACCGAAAGCGGCGATGCGATTGTGTCCGGGTCCTTGCCAGTCTGCTCCGCGACTGTCGCCTGGAGCGAGCCTATCAGCGCGTCAACCGATGCAGTCTGGGCGAGCGCATCGTCAAGGGTGCTGTCTATCTCCGATGTGGCCGACTTGATGTCGCCAAGCAGCCCCTTCAGCTTTGCGACCTCAATCCTCGCGGAGCCGAAAGACGCGTTCAATTGGGTGAGTCTCTTGGAGACGTTGTCCAAGGCGGCGCCAAGCTGCGCGGTTTTCCCGGCATTCAACCTGGCTGTTTCGAGTTCCGACGAAAAGTCCGCAAGCGAATCCCCGAACGAATCCAGCGTCGCATTCAATGCCCGAAGTTCGGCCATCTCTTCCTTTGCGTCGATTATCTGGCCCTGCGTCATCGTCCGCAAGGACTGCAGGGAGCCTATATTGAGGTCGAGCGCGGCAATCACGACCGGGTCCGATGACCCGGCTTTAATTGCTTCCAGCCCCGCAATCGATGCGCTCAAGCTCGAAACGGTGCTGTTCATCTGCATCATCTGCGCGCCCAGCTTGTCGTGCGTGCTCTGCACGGTGTCTTCGGACTGGTTCAGCGCGTAGCTGGCGTTGAACAAGAAAGCATCGGTCTGGTCAAGAAGCTCATCGTTCCCCGCCGACACGTCCGCGAATTCCTCCTTCTGGGACTCCAGCTGAGCCTGGAGGGCCGCGATGTTCATCGACGCCGAATCCAGGGAAGTCGCCAGCGAATCGATTTCAATGCCGTCTATGCCCTGCCTTATCTGGGCTAGCGATGCCTTGGTCTGGTTCATATTGGTGCGCGTCTGCTCTATGCCCGATGCGAGGGAGGCGGTCGAGGCGTTCAGGTCCCGCAGCTCCCCCCAGGCGGAAGTCACGTAGCTTTTCGTGATGTCTGTCGACGACGCCTCAATCACTGAGGACATCGCGGCAAGGACTGACTGCTCGAGCGCCAAATCCGAGTTGTCCACGACCACGCGGACGCTCGAGCCGTTGCCCTTCCGGAGCGATTCCTCGAAATCCTGGGGCACGATGATGACGGCCCTCAGCCTGCCGTTCCGGAAAGCCGTCATCGCATCCTCCTCGCTTCCGAACTCCTGGAGCTTGAATGCCTGCGATTCGTTCAGCCCGGAAAAAAGCGGGCTGGAGCTGATGTTCTCAGGGCCGGCAAGGCCGATTGGAAGCCCGTTGATTTCCATCGAGCGGAACGATGTGCCCATGAAAAGCATGACAAAGACGGGGAAGGCGAGCAGCACCGCGAGCATCGTGCGGTCGTGCAACACTTCGAGCATCTCCTTCCGGATTGCGCTGAGGATTTTCATTGGACCACCGGCTTCACGAGGTATGCAAATACATCCTCCATCTGCTTGAGCTTGTATTTTTTCTTCAGGTCCGCCGGAGTTCCGCTGTCCACGATGCGCCCGGCGAACATGATGGCGACGCGCCCGCAGAGGTGCTCGATCTCCTCCATATAATGCGACGTGATGATTATTGTCTTCTTCGTCCTGTGCAATTCCTCTATGACGGCCCATATCTCCCGCCGGACAACCGGGTCGAGGCCGACAGTCGGCTCGTCGAGATACAGGACTTTCGGGTCATGGACGAGCGAGCAGGCGATGTTCAGCCTCTTCTTCATGCCGCCGGAGAGCTTGGAAGCGAGCACCCCTCCCTTGTCAGAAAGCTTCATCTGCGACAGCAGGCTTTTCACCCTCTCGCCGGCCACGCGTCCCGGCACCCCGAACTGCGACGCGAAGAACTCCAGGTTCTCGCGCACTGTCAGCGTCTCGTAGAAGGAATCCTCCTGGGTCACGAAGCCGATTTCCATCTTAAGTTTCGCAAGCTCCTTGATGTTCTTGCCGAGAATCATCACCGAGCCGGAAGATGGCGCAAGCAGCCCGGAGAGCATGTTGAAAGTGGTGGTCTTCCCGGAGCCGTTCGCGCCGAGAAGGCCGAAAACCTCGCCCTCCTCGACGGTGAAGGAAATCCTGTCCACTATTATCTTTTCGTTTATCACTTTCGCGAGTTCGCTGACGATGACTGCCGGAGGCATGACGATTTCTCTCATCGGCTGTTTTTAACATCTTCGCAGGGGCAGGCTTTCCCGCGCATTCCGGGGGAATTTAAACATCCTTGGCCGACATATGGTGTTATGCGCCGGGGGAACCTGACAAATCTCGAATCCTTCCTGTCAGATTTTGCAGGCGGGCTCACATCCGCATTCCCCGGGAAGGTGCATGTGATAGGCGTTGCAGGAAGCGCGGCCCGCGGCGATTTTCAGCCAGGGCAGAGCGACATCGACATGCTGATTGAAGTGAAAGACGCGCAGGATGTCGATGCGGTCGGCGATGCGGCGCAAGCGCTGTTCTGGCGGCTGGACGAATTGCACGGCCTAAAACTCCAAGAGGCTTACGCGAAAAAAGGCGGCGCATGCCCAAGCCTGCCGGCTGCCGGGTCCAGCCGCAAGCCCTTCATCATTCGGGCCCGCCACTCTAAGAGAGCGGGCGGCGGGAAGCTCACGCCACTCCGGATTCCCTTCCTCTACCGCCTCTTCATGCTTGAACTGACGCGGAACTCCCTCCGCTCCGGCCGTTTGCTGTACAAAAGCCCCGAAGCGATGGCAGAAAAATCCCATTATCCAGGCGAGACCCTGCCGGAAAAATTGGCTACATACAGCTTCATCGTATCCCTGGCGATGCTCCCCATCTCAATCATCCAGCCTGACAAGGCTCTTAGGCGCTCAGCCCGTGCCGTCCTTTTCACATACGAGGACGAGCCGGATTTGTTCCGCAGCGTCCGCAATCCCTCGTCCCTTCCTTATGCGCCTGCCCCGCCCGCTATGCTCCGCTTCGGATTTGAAGCGCTCCATATCAAGAAACACGGGACAGAGCATTTCTCGTACCCGGGCAAGGTCGCATTCTGCCTCATCGCCCCGCTTGTGATATGGTATAAGAACCTGGCGACAGTCCTGGCGGAGGGCTCCTCTAAGAACGGCAGATGACGATATAAATCTTTCCAGCCCTATAATATACTGTCTGAGGTGGGAAGCTGAACGTAGATTATCGGTTTGCCGAGAACTCGATTAGCAAGGGTTCAAAGTCATTCTATTTCGCATCGAAATTCATGGGGCGTGAGCGGCGCAACGCCTACTACGCGATTTACGCATTCTGCAGGCACACCGACGACCTTATTGACGATAACGAGGGCAACCCGCGGCTCCAGCGCATAATGATTCGGAACTGGAAAAAGCGCTTCCTCGAAGCCTACAAGACGGGCGGCTCTGAAGACCCGGTCCTCAACCCTTTCATCCATGTCATGAAGAAATACCGCATCCCGCTGCGCTATCCGCTCGAATTAATCCGCGGAGTGAGCATGGACATCTCGAAAAAGGAATATGGGACTTTCACCGAACTGCGCAGGTACTGTTTCCGTGTCGCTTCAGTTGTGGGCCTGATGCTCATGCGCACCCTTGGCATCGAGAACGCCAGGAAATCCAAGCACTGCGCAATCAGCCTCGGCATTGCGATGCAGCTTACCAACATCCTGCGCGATGTCGGCGAGGACGCCCGCATGGGGCGCGTGTATTTCCCCAAGGACGAATTGGCGCGGTTCGGGCTGACCATAGACGATATCCTGTCCCACCGCAAGACCGAGCGTCTCATGAGATTTTTAAAATTCCAGGTGGAACGCGCCCGCAGCTATTATCGGGAAGCGATGCAGAGCATCGCGACCATCCATTCGGAAGTGCGGATGGTGATTGCGCTCGCCTCGACGCTCTACCGGGAGATACTCACTGTCATAGAGGAGAACGAATACGAGGTATTCGCAAAGCGCGCCTACGTGAACACCTATCGGAAGATGCTCCTGTACGCCCGACTTGTGCTATTCGGATACCCCCAACCACAGCCTTGCCAGAGCGGCGCTTGACATGCTTGGCACTGCACTGGCCCTATTTGAGATGAAGCGCAACCAGTGGCGAAGCCCACACGACCTGCGCGAAATCTCGGAAAAGAAGATGCTCGCCCTGCTTGCGCATGCCAAAGGCACGACCTCGTTCTACAAAACGCGCCTTTCCCTCCCTGCAGCCGCGGTGCGGAGCCTGGATGACCTCCCTTCCGTTCCGACGACCAGCAAGGCGGACGTCCGGGACCAGCCTGCCTCTTTCATCAGTTCCGCATTTCCCCAATCATCGCTCCGCCAGACGCACACCTCCGGTTCCACCGGGGTCCAGGTCCCGCTCTATTTCACGGAATCCGAATCCTCATACGGAATCGCGCTCGAGACGCATCAATTGACAGAGTGCGGGGCCGGGCCATTCGACCTCCAGGCAAGGATAACCCATTACGAGTCGGCGCCGAACCTCCTCCAGCGTTTTGGGGTTTTCCGGTGCAGTTACCTGCCGGTGCAAGGCGAAGAATCCGACAACCTGCGCGCTCTCTCGCTTATGCGCCCAGGCATCGTAATCTCATACCCGTCCATTCTCCTGCCGCTCGCGCGCATCAACCAGTCGGAGAAGCGGAACCTGAAATTCAAGATGGCATTGGCCGGCGGAGAACTGCTCGCGCCATCTGCAAGGCAGGCCATATCCAGCTCGTTTAGCTGCCCAATCTATGACCGCTACGGTTCCATGGAAAGCTCATGGGCCGCATGGGAATGCAAGGACGGTTCCCTCCATATCCAGGACGACTGGGTTTACCTGGAAATCCTTGATAAGCAGGGCGTCCCGGTCAAGGATGGCAGGGAGGGCAGCATCGCCCTCACCCCCCTCTGGCGCAAGGCGATGCCGCTGATTAGGTACCAAAGCGGCGACATCGGCGCAATTGGCGGGCGCTGCCGCTGCGGGCGCGGGCTCCGCACGCTTAAACTAAGGGCGGGGCGCGAAGACGATGTCATCGTGCTTCCAAGCGGGCGCATCCGCTCAGCGCGCTCGATAAACCTCATGGACGACATCCGGGGCATACTCGCCTACCAGATTGTCCAGGAAAGCCCGGGGCTCTTCATATTCCGCTACGTCCCAGGGACCGGTTTGGGCGAGCAGGGGAAGTCAGAAATCCAAAGAAGAATCGGGCATGGCTGCCTCGGCGAAAAAGTCCAGGTGGAGTTCGTTTCCCTGGATTCCATCCCAAGGGGCCGGACCGGAAAACTCCGGACGGTCATATCCAAAGTGCGGCCGGATGCGCGCGTTTGAATCTGTGCGCTTGAGCGGCATGCGTTTGCAAAAAGGGGAAAACCGGCGATTGACATGGAGATTGACATCAGAAAAGCCCGGCACGGGGATTTCCCGGCGCTCCCCTCGATTTTCCGGAATGCCAATGACACCCTGAGAAAGAGCCGCGGAGGCACCCACCCCGATGCGGATGTGGAACTGCTGAACCGGATGTCGGATTCAGGATTGCTGGGAATCCTCCGCAGGGGCGCAGTCATTTTCGTAGCCGAGGTGAAGGGCACCAATCAATTGGTTGGGATGGGGGCAATCACCGATAACCTCCCTGCGCGCCTGATGGGTTCCACCTACAGCCGCAGCCACTACGTCCTTGAATCATTCCAGAAGGGGAAATCCGGGGTCAGTGTGGGCCGGCTTCTTCGTGAAGCGACGCTGGCCGAGGCCAGGAGGCTCGGCTTCCGGAAGATGTACGGCTACTCGACCCCTGAGGCGGCCGGCTACCATAAGAAATTCGGGGCGGTGTTCTATCCGCGCTACAACGCCTGCCTGGTGGGCACGGTGGTCCTGCAATATTACGAGATAGAACTGCGCAAAAGCATCCTGAACGGCCTGCATGTCGAGCCGTATGCGTACCGGGCCGGGATGCTTCTGGGGTCTGCCCTCGGGTTCATCCGAAGGCGCATGCGTTCCGGGCGCTAAACTGCGGAATCCGCTTTTCGTCATCTTTTCGTCATATGACGACTTGCCCGGCGGCAGCCGCATAGGTTTAAAATTTCGTTCCGGCTGCTAACACAATATGCGCATTGTCCTCAAGCTAGGCAGCTCCCTGCTCAATGGCGGGCGGGGGGTGAATACGATATTCATCGACCAGCTTGCGAGCCAGATACTCGGGATGGAAGGCCACGAATTCGCGATTGTCACATCTGGCGCCATCTCGACCGGGATGAAGAAGCTGAACCTCGCGCAGAAACCCAAGGACGTGGCCATGCTGCAGGCGCTTGCGGCAATCGGCCAGAGCGACCTCATGAACGCATACGAGAACGCGTTCGAAGACCGGAGGACGCTCGCGCAGGTGCTTCTCACAAACTACGATTTCTCGAACCGCATGAAATACATGAACATCCGGAACACCCTCAATACGCTGCTTTCCCACAAGGTGATACCGGTGATAAACGAGAACGATACGGTGACGGTGCTCGACATCAAGAAATCCGCGTTCGGCGACAACGACGCCCTCGCGGCGCATGTGGCTGTCGCGATTGACGCCGACCTCCTGCTGATTTTCACGGATGTGGAGGGCCTCTACGACCGCAATCCCACGGATGCCGGCGCGACGCTGATACGCGAGGTCAAGAGCGTGACGGATACTGAGCTGGGGATGTGCTCCGGCGAAAGCGCGCTCGGCCGGGGCGGCATGGCCGCGAAGCTGCGCGCGGCCAAGATAGCGACCGAAGCCTCGGTGAAAGTCATCGTGGCGAATGGCACGGCCAAAGACGCCCTTCGCAAGGCCGTTGCGGGGGAAATCGGGACGTCGTTCGTCCCGGCGCAGACGCCGAAATTGTCCGAAGGGAAGCACTGGCTCGCCTTCGCATCCGAACCTAAGGGCCGCATCATCATAAAGGAAAGCGCCATGTCGTGCGCGATAGGCAAAAGCTGCGGAATCGCCCCGGGCGATGTCACCGGAGTCAGCGGCAATTTCGACAAGGGTGATGTAATCGAGCTGGCGTCTTCGGACGGGAGAGTGCTCTGCAAGGGCATCACGAATTATTTCTCGCATGAACTGGAGCGCATCAAGGGCAAGGACCTTGAGTCGATATGCCGGGAACTGGGCTTCGTATATACGGAAGTCGTGGGAAGCTCGGACATGGCGGTCATAGGTTGATTCCAAGGGGTGGTGGAGTGGACGCGGAAAAATACGTTTATGGCCTTCTGGAGGATGCCAGGATTGCCGGGCAGAATCTCGCATCGATGGATGATGCGGGCAGGAATATCCTGCTTGTGCGGATGGCGGCGAAACTGGAAGCGGACGCGCAGGAAATCGTCAAGGCGAATGCCTTGGATGTGGATGCCGCAAGGGCAAAGATGACCAAAAGCGAGCTGGACCGCCTCGCACTTAGTCCCGAGCGAATCAAGGCCATCGCTTCCGACATCCTGGCCGTGGCGAAACTGCCCGACCCATTGAAGGGCGAAGAGAGCTGGGCAGTGCCAAGCGGCCTCCGAATCCGGAAGGTCCGGGTCCCCTTCGGCGTCATCGGAGTCATTTACGAGAACCGCCCGAACGTGACAATCGACATAGCATCCCTATGCCTGAAAAGCGGGAACGCATGCTTGCTGAGAGGGAGTGCCAGCGCATTGAATTCCAACCGCGCCCTGATAAAGGCGATCTCGCCTGTTCTGGAAGCCGCAGGCCTAAAAGGCGCGGTCTCCTTCGTGGATACGCCGGACCGGAAAGCTGTGGACGTCATGATGAAGGCCCGGGGCCGCCTTGACCTTCTGATACCCAGAGGCGGGGCGGGCCTGATAGCCCACACGATAGAGAACTCGCGCGTCCCTGTGATAGAGACGGGAACCGGCAACTGCCACGTGTTCGTGGATGAGAGCGCGGATTTGGAGATGGCAAAAAGGATTGTCATCAACGCGAAGACGCAGAGGCCGAGCGTGTGCAACGCCGAAGAGAAGCTGCTGGTTCATAGGAACGTGGCAAATGCGTTCATTCCGATGATGGCAAAAGCCCTCCGGGAAAAAGGCGTGGAAATCCGCGGCTGCTCCGAGACGCTCAAGCTCGTCCCGGACGCGGTCCCAGCCAAGGAAGGCGACTGGCCGAAGGAATATCTCGACCTGATTATAGCAATCAAGGTCGTCTCCGGAGTGGATGAGGCAATCGCGCACATCAACAAATACAACTCGAAGCACACCGAGGCGATAATCACGGAAAACCGCCGGAACGCGGAACTCTTCACCCGCAACGTCGACGCGGCGGCAGTGATGGTGAACGCATCCACACGCTTCACGGATGGAGGTCAGTTTGGTTTCGGGGCCGAAGTCGGCATCTCCACGCAAAAACTCCATGCAAGGGGGCCGATGGGCGTCCGCGAGCTGACAACCTACAAGTACATAGTCGAAGGGAACGGGCAGGTCCGCGGGTAGCCTATCCGCGCGGGCCGGGCGGGCGTTCGATTGGCTATTAATTGTGTTTGCGCCTAAAACGGCTTGGTGTTCTCATGAGAATCGCGATTATAGGAATCGGAAGGCTCGGAAGCGTCTTCGCGCGCGTATTGTCCAGGGGCCACGAGCTCCTACTTATCGACCGGGATTTCGAAGCCGCCAGGGTCGTGGCATCCGAAATCGGCGCGCAGCCCATCAAGGACATTGCGGAAGCGAGGACGTGCGACATGGCGATAATCACCGTCAAGCCCGCGCATGTGGAAGAAGTCGTCCGGCAAATCAAGGACGCGCAGCTAATCGTATCGTGCGCTGCCGGGGTTCCAATCCGGAAGCTCGAATCCTTCGGCGCGGAGAGGGTAATCCGCGTCATGCCGAATATCTGCGCGGAAGTCGGCGAGGCGGTGATAGCCTACGCTCTCCATCCCGAAGTCGAGAAGAAGGAAAAGGT
Organism: archaeon; assembly: GCA_020053355.1. Taxonomy (GTDB): domain Archaea; phylum Micrarchaeota; class Micrarchaeia; order Anstonellales; family Bilamarchaeaceae; genus Bilamarchaeum. The sequence continues at coordinate 19,844 of JAGVNI010000007.1, forward strand.
TTTCATGACCGCGTTTTCCTCGCTTGGAATGTGCATCAAGACCGACGAGAGCCATCTCGACACCATCACCGGGGCATCAGGCTCGGGCCCTGCGTTCGTCGCCTTCTTCGCCGAAGCGATGATTGAGGAAGCCGTGAAAAACGGGCTTGCCCGCGAGACCGCGGAAAAATGCGTCGCGCAGACGTTCCTTGGCACGGGGAAGCTCATGCGCAGCGGCTGGAGCGCGCAAAAAATAATCGAGACGGTCGCAAGCCCCGGGGGGACGACCGAAGCCGGCCTCAAGATGCTCGAATCGAAAGGCGCGAACAAAGCCATCCACGAGGCTGTCCGCTACGCAGCGCACAAGGCCCGGGAGCTTGGAAAATAGCATTAAAATATCAGGCTCGCGATAATCCTTCGTGGGATTCCCTGATTTTCTGGCCGAGGGCCTTGCTTTAGCGTCGCACAGGCGCAACCAGTGGAAAAGCCCGGGCAGCATCGAAGAAATGCAGGGCGAAAAACTCCAAACGCTGGCCGCCCATGCATTTACGCGCGTCCCATTCTATAAAAATCGGTTCCAGGGCTCCGGCATCAGCGGCATGCGGTCGCTGGAAGACCTCCGGTCGCTGCCAATCACGGCAAAGGATGATGTGCGGCGGCATGCAGATGCCATGATTTGCTCAGGGCTTTCCAAGGATTCCCTTTACCGGTTCAGCACGACTGGCACAACCGGAAGCCCGACCGTCCATTACATGGACCATAGCGACGCCATACGTGGCGCAGCGCTGCGCCAGTTCACATTCATGGAATGCGGTTTTGCGCCCGGCGACATCCTTGCGAACCTGGCTTTCAGCCGGATGCCCCGCTTCCCCATGCAGCCCCTTCTCTACCGGGTAAAAAGCATCCATCCGGCTGAAGATTTGGAGAAAAGTTATCGGGCGCTCAAGGCTGCAGCGCCTTCCATCGTTTTCGCGTACCCCTCCGTGCTCGCCATAATGGCCGACATGAACCTCCGCTCAACCTTTCCGCTGCATTTTTCGAAAGCGGTGTCCGTATCGGAGATGTTACAGCCCGGGGCGCGGAAAATCATCCAGGAATCATTCGGGTGCAGCATCCGCAACTATTACGGCTCGAGCGAATGCTGGGCCATGGCATGGGAATGCGAGAATGGCAGCCTGCACATCAACTCCGATTCAGTTATCTTAGAAGCGGTGGACAGTGCCGGCCTTCCTGTGAAGGACGGGGAGGTTGGCGACCTGCTGATAACGCTTCTATGGAAGTATTCCATGCCGTTCCTCAGGTATCAAATCGGGGACCGGGGCCGGCTTGGCTCTCATTGTCCCTGCGGCCGCGGTTTGCAGGTCCTGAAATCTTTGGAGGGGCGGACCACCGACTACATCACCCTGCCCAGCGGCAAGCGCTTCCCGTGGATGTTCACCGAGACGCCCTTTGGCCAGACGGACGGCATCATCTCTTACCAGGTCGTGCAGGAAACCCGGGGGTCGCTCAATATGAAACTCATCGTGGCGCCGGGGGCCCCGCCCGGCATAAGGGGCGTTGTGAAATCCAGGCTGCTCTCGTACCTTCCGGAGAAGATGGACATGCAGGTTGAAATCGTGGACAGCATCCAGCGCTCGGGGCGCGGAAAGGCGCGCGATTTCATATCGAAGATAAAACCCCCGAACTGAGCATGCCGCGACGGGATGCGGGCATTTAAATTTCGTTCCCCCAATCATAACTGGCGGGTACTATGGAAGATGGCGAGAACGAGATTTATGGCATGCCCGGAAGCTCCGAGCTGCCGCTTGCGAGAAAACTCATTATCAATGCGGCGCTGACAGGCAACTTCTCATCGAAAGCGGCCAACCCGGACGTCCCATGCACCCCGGACGAGATTGCCAATGACGCGCACCGGTGCTACGGGGCCGGCGCGACTTTCTTCCACATCCATGCCCGCGAAGACGATGGGAAACCGTCCTGCAGGAAGGAACTGTACGAAGAAATAATATCGAAAGTCCGGAAAAAATGCCCGCTCGGCATCATATGCGCGACGACAAGCGGCCGGGTGTTCAAGACGCTCGAGCAGCGCTCGGCCGTGCTTGATTTGGAAGGCGATGCGAGGCCTGATTTCGCCTCCCTTTCCATGGGCTCGATGAATTTTCCGACTGAACCCAGCGTCAATTCTCCTGAGATGATAGAGCGCCTTGCCAGGCGCATGATGGAGCGGGATATCCGGCCCGAACTGGAGGTTTTCGAGACCGGGATGATTAATTATGCCGCGTACCTCAGGCGCAAGGGGTTCTTCAAGGCACCCCTGTATGTCAACCTTTTCTTCGGCCTTCTTGGCACCATGCCCGGGCGCTTCGTGGACATCGTCCACCAGGTCAGCAGCCTCCCTCCGGATTCGGTATGGGGGGCGGCCGGTGGCGGGCGTTTCCAGCTTCCGGTGAACATGTCCGCGATGGTCATGGGCGGGCATGTCCGCGTCGGCCTTGAGGACAACCTCTACTATGACTATGGCAAGACCGTCCCGGCCACCAACGTGATGCTCATCAAGAGGATCGCCCGTATCGCGGGCGAGCTTGGAAGGCCCATCGCAACTCCTAACGAGGCAAGGGAAATCCTCGGGATGACGGAGAGGAGATGACCTGGCTCGGGGGAAAAATCATGGGAACATTGGATGGCGCCTGGAATCTCGCGCGTTTCCTTTCAGAGCAATGGAAGGGGCCGGACGAACTGCGGAAGCTGCAGGGGCGGCGCCTGGAAAAAGCCCTTGAGCTGTCTTATTCCGCCCCGTTCTACCGGAAAAAGATGGACGCCGCGCACCTTCGCCCATCCGGAGGCATGGAAACCCTTCAGGAGCTTCCGGTGACGACCAAGGATGACATCCAGCGCGACCCGGATTCATTCCTGTCTTCTCTCCGCCAAGAAACGCATGTCAGTCATGAGACGACCGGCTCCACCGGCAAGCCCCTTAGGGTATTGATGGACCGCAAATCCGCGACCCTGCGCACCTCCCTCCTCTTCTCGAACCTGTTTTCCTGCGGAATAAAGCCGTTCAGCCTGACTGCCAAGCTTGTTTTCAAGGGCAACTCCGGGCAATACGGGGCGCTCCGTTCCTATGGGATACTGCCCATCCTATCCCTGGACATCCTGGATGACGAGAGGAAAAACCTGGAAATCATCCGTCGCGCCAAGGCAGAGGCGCTTTGCTACTACCCTTCCGCGACCACGCTCCTTGCCCGGGCGAATTTGGAATCAGCTAAGCCGCTGCGGCTCAAGCGCGTCCTTTCCGGTTCCGAGCTGCTGACGCCGGACTGGCGCAAGCTTCTTGAGGAATCATTCTCCTGCCCTGTATTCGACCTCTATGGATGCTGGGAGTTCGGCTCGATAGCCTTTGAATGCCCGGAAGAGCACGGCTTGCATGTGAATACGGGCACATTCTTCATGGAAATCCTGGACTCCCGCGGGCGCCCGTGCGGGAACCGGCCCGGCAGGGTCGTCATGACCTCGCTAAGCAACATGGCGATGCCGCTCGTGCGTTACGATTTGGGGGACATCGCAACATGGGGCGGGCAATGCCCCTGCGGCCGCGGCCTTCCCCTCATAAAATCGCTTGAAGGCAGGGCTGATGACATGGTCGTCCTGCCAAGCGGCACGCTCCGCTCCCCTCTTACGTTTCGGTTCACGGATTTGGAATGCGTCGCCAAGGGAATCCTCATGTACCAGCTTGTCCAGGAAAAAGAGGGCCTCTTCGTGTTCCGATACGTGCCTTCGGCCATAGGCCTTCCGGAGGGCTCAAAAAAATACATCGAGAAGCGGATAGTGATTGCCTGTCTCGGGGAGCCCGTAGTGGTGGAATTCGAGGAGGTGGAGGAAATAAAACGCAACCGCAGGGGGAAACTGGACCGGCTGATTTCCAGAGTGTCGCGGCGGCGCTCAATCCGGGCAGGCGGGGGCCCATCATGAGCGTGGTCCTCCGCGAATACAAATCCACCGACCTTCCGGAGGTCGCGCAGGTCGTCAGGGACGGCTTCAACACGCTCCGTGAAAGCCGCGGCGGCCAGCACCCGGATGCCGAACTCGACAAATGGCTTTCAATGGGCGATTCTAAAATCGTCGCTTACGTCCTTTGCAGTGCGCAAGTATTCGTAGCCTATGATGAGGATACGGGAGAAATAGCCGGGATAGGCGCATTCACCGACCGTCGAATTGACCGAATTCTCGGAAGCGCCTACGTAAAAGGCCTCTATGTGCGTGAAAAATACCAAAGGGGCAAGGGCGGGGTCAAGGTCGGGAGCATGCTGAAGGACGAACGCATCAGGCGAGCCCGGGAGCGCGGCCTACGGAAAGTCTACGGTTTCTCTGTTCCGGAATCCAAGGGCTTCCATGAGAAGGCCGGGGCGACATTCTATCCGGAGCACGACTTCCATTACATGAATGGCACGGTCCGCCTCGGCTACTACGAAATAATACTGAGAAAAAGCCCGTTGAACCCAGTCCGGATAGAGCCTTATCTCCACAAGGCCGGCATGAAGCTCAACTATCTGAAGTGGGGGCTGCGCCGCTTATTGCATATCCCGCAGCTTGAACTTCAGTAATGCGGCAATCTTGCCGAGCCCCTTCAGCTTAATCCCGGCATCGCCTTCTGAAGAGAAGATGACTATCTCAGCTTTCGCCTGGTCCGCAAGTTCTACTACCGCCTCGGCATCCTTGTCGGCGCGCAGATACTCGTCCAGCACAAGCAGCTTCTTCACAGCGTATGCCTCGACCGCCTTCTTGACCTCCGAAATCCCGTATGCCGCCCGTCCGGTGTCCTTGTGCACCTCGATGAGAAGCTCCTCGACCAGCTTCATCTCCTTCTCGAAGCGCTCCTCGCCCATGATTTTCTCGATTACGCCCCGGTTGAACAGTTCGTTCACGCCACTCCGTTCGGCATAACTGACATTCTCGAAGATTATTCGCTTCAATAGCTCGGGCTTGCGCTTCTCGATGAACTTCTTCAGGTTCTCCTTCGCGAATCCCGGCCCGGCCACCACGTATTTTTCCGGGTGGCGTTCAATCTCCGCGGCGATGTCGCCAAAATACTCGCCCTCGGACTTCTCGTAATTGTCGCCCTTCTTGCTCCCAGAGCTGTAGAACTCCGCCCCGTATTCCACGCCGAACGCCCTCAGCATGGCAGTCAGGGCCTTCTCCTCGTCCATGACGATTATGCGTATCCGCGGCCTCTTGGATTCCTTTTCAGCTTCCTGAAGGCGCTTCAATTCGTGCCCTTTCCACACCTTTGTAATCTTGATGCGGTCCCCCGCTTCTACGTCTATCGTATGGTACTTGCCGAGCTGGATGTATTCCTCCGGCTCCCCCCAGACTATGGGGCCAAGGATGCGCAGGCGGTTCGCGTTCTTCGCGAACTCCACCCTCTCCACATTCACCCGGATGGTGACCGGCTTCTTCTCTTCCTTGGTGCCGACCTTGTAAGTGCGCATGCTGTGCGACTCGACCATGTCCCCCGGGGCAAGGACCTTGTCCAGGTGCCACATGTCGTCAAGCGTATCGACCTGGAGCTTCATCTCCCCGGTCTTCCTATCCAGATGCACCACTTTCATGCCATTACCTGCCAATTCAAGCTGCGAATATTCCCTGTCCAACCGGATTTATTATCCCTTAGCATAAATACTGTTTTATGGCCAAGTCGCAAAAAAAGCGGGTTAGCCGCCCTGGGAAATTGTCTGCAAAGAGAAAGCCCAGTTCACGCAGCCCAGTTCCTGATGCAAAACCGCTTCCAAGAAAGGAATTGCCGGTAGTGAGACCGACACCCATCGCCGTTCCCATTCAAATTCCCGACCCGGCGAAATCCACCTCCCCGCCGCCGGAAGGCCTCAAGATGTGCCAGGGCTGCCAGGCCGCCTGCTGCGACCTGAGGGTAGACCTCACGCCCTTCGATATCGCCCGCATCGTCCACCAGGAGAACAGGAATCCCAACGAATTCGTCGAATTATTCCAGGCGCAGAATAACGACTCGTTCGGCTTCCGCACCAAGCACGGCCGCGTGAAGATGATACTGAAGCGAGAGGGCGGCACATGCGTTTTCAAAAGCAGCGGCGACCTGAAATGTGTCATAGAGAAATCAAAGCCGGCCGTATGCCTCGTATACCCGTTCAGCGTGAATTACGGCATCCCGTACATACGGCGCGATGTCATCTGCCCAAAGGAGAACCGGGACCGGGCCGACCGTTCCAAGATGTCCCGGCAGACGATAAACGACAGCGGCTGGGAAGCCCGCCGCTACGAGGAAACCATATTCCTCTGGAACAAGCATGCCAAAGGCACGGAAGACCTAAGCCGTTTCCTTGCGTTCGCTGCCACTGAACTTGATGCCGACCGCTCCCCAATTAGCGGCCTGAAAAAGAATCTCGGGCGCTTCATGCTCAGGATTGGCCTGCGCTGAATGCGCTGATTATGCCCTCAAGGCTCCCGTTGATGCCGAACCTGTCTGTTATTATCGTGCCGTTAACCAGGACCTGCGGCACAAGCCTCTGGCTCTGGCTGAGGTTCGATTCGTTCGCGAACTGCTGGTAAGCCCAGGTGCCGTTTTGCGTCGTGATGTCGAATTCCCTCCATTCGACATCCCCGTATCTCTCCTCAAGCCGGGTCATGTCCGGCCGGAGCGCCTTGCATGCCGAGCAGTATGTTGAATAGAAGTAATTGACGATGAGCCTGCCATCCGGCGTGGTGGTGTTGGTGAAGTCGAAGCGGGGCGGCACGAACGGCTTGGTATCGGTGTTCATGACGTCGCTGGCGTTCCGCGAGAACGAGAGGTTCAAGGTGCTAGGTAATGACGGCGTTTGTTCGGGCTGAACCTGCGGTTCCGATGGCGATGCGTCGGCGGTGGTATTCGCGCCGGTTGCGGGGCTTTTCGCCGCGCATCCGAGAAGGAGCAGTATTATCGCGGTGAAAGTGACGGTGATTGCGATGGCGCTTCTCATAATTCCATATCCGCGTGCAGGATTATAACTGTTATCGCAAGCCGGCGGGCGTTCGATTCCCATATGGGGCCCCACAAAATCCGGCATGATTTTTGTGGTTTGGAAGCACATTATCGGATTAATCTATTTATTGCCAACACACTCCGGCTTTTTGGGGATGATATGCGTTTAACGCTTGTTTTGGCTCTGCTCGCATTGCTTCCAATATCGGCAGCGGAATTTTCGCGCCCGTGGGAAAACGAATCATGGGTTTCATCGAATCCGAACATCTGGACATTCGGGAAATCGTACTGGTGGAATCTCCCAGAATTCCAAAAAACGCTTGATGGCGCCAGGCTGGTGGAAACGTCCAGGCTTGAACTCGGGGACACGGCCGCAAGCCATGTCTTTGCGGCGAAAACAAGTTATGAAAAGGCAGAAAAAGACCTGGATATCTGCACCGCGACAATCCTGCTTTCCCTGGGGTACTTTCCTATCAACCCTTGCATGGCATTTGTCTCGGTCTTCGCTAATTCATCGGGCTGCTTGTCATACCGTTCGGACTGGATATCCACTGCAGACTCGATGCTGTTAGCCACCGAATATAGCATAGAGTCCGCGGATGAGGAAGTGTCGGTTGCACGGGCGGATTTCGAGCGGATGCGCTTTGCCGGCCTATGCGATGATAACTACACCGGACCGGGAAGCGGGAGCTGCGCCGAATTGATTGGGGCATTTCGCAGCGTCGACAACAACATCATGGAAGGCGACTACGGGAAATACGCGCTGATGACGGACTATTCCCAGGCTCTTGAACAGGGGCTCCAATCCCAAATTCCGGACATCTCGGCTTCCGCATCGATTCTCGGGCTCGTCTGGGGCGAAGACGGGGTGATGGATTCATTCCGGCATGCCCAGAACCTCACCCGCAAAGCTGTCTCTGAAGCAGAAACCGGATACCTGCAGGGTTTGGCAAGCGCCCAATCCCGGAAACAGCTTGCCGAGAAAGGCATGGTGAAATTGGAAGATGACGGAGTCGTGGACATAACCCGCGCCTCCTCCGGATTCACATCGGGCGGAACGGGGTCGATAACGGACAGGTACGCCTCGTTAAAGGAAGAATCCCGGCGCTTGGACTCATCCCTTGCCGAATCGAAAGTGGCCCATTCAAGAAGCCTGGACCGCGGGTATCTGGCTGGCGCCATTTCTGGGATTGAAGCGGCAGAAGACGGCTATTCGTCTCTTCTTCAGGGCATCGAAGGCCTGGGGCAGGATGCCCGGGCTGCCGTGGAAGAGCAGAAGGAAGAAGCGGAAACCGAATTGTCAAGGGCAGAAAAATGCCTTGCCTCGGGCGGGGTAGGCCGGGAGGGATATGCGCTGTACGATGAAGCGGCCGCTTCATTCGATTCTGCCGGGAGCGCGGGCACCCTCGGCGGCCGTTTCGAGCGGTATTCGAAAGCTGCTGCGCTTGCCCGCTCAGCCTGCGATGCAAAAAGCTATGATGATGAGTTGGACGACCTCGCATCCCTCGCGTACCTGAAGACTCTCATTGAACTCGCTGAAAAAGACCAGATAAACGTGGCAAGCGAGAAAGAAAGCATAAAACTCATCCCCTCACTCCCCCCATCCATGCGTGGCGACGCGGCCCGTGATTCTGTCGACAGCATAACCTCCAAAGCGCGTCTTAGGTACGAAGAAGGGCTGCTAAGCAGCCGGAAAAGGATACTCGATAAATTGTCGCTGGCAGGCCCTGGCCCCGCTGACCTTTTCACCGACCTTGCAGATTGCGAGGCCGGGCTGATTGGCGAAGACGGCCTGGCGCTCCCGGATTCAATCGGACATCTGAAAAAACTGGGCGCGGACTACGCCCAGCTGGAAGAGACAATCGATGCGTATATGAATGACATCGTAGGCAACGCGATGTCGACCCATGCCGACCCCCTCATAACCTCGGTGCGTCTCGATATGCCCGCAGAAATAATGCTTGATGCGGTGATGAGCAACCCGCGCCCATACAATGCAACTTCGGTGAACGCATTCATTTCGATGGATTCTCCCGCGCAGTTCGTCTATAATGACATCTCGGAGGGGAAGGACGGAGTGGAAAGCGTCAGGTCCGCAGACGGGGGGAGGAGCATCGTGCTTGTTCTGGCTTCCGTAGGCCCGTTTGAAACGAAGCGTGTCGTCTTCCGCAAGGAAAGCGTGCTTGCCCATACGATTTCATCATCATCTAGTGCAGCAGGCCTTGGCGACGGGAAGGCCAGCGTGGATGGGCGGATTGATTTCGAACTTGAGATGGACGTCAATTCCCTCGAACTTCCGGAGGATTTTGAAGGAGGCCAAATTGACGGAATGCCTCCCAACCGTCTTCTATCGGCAGGAAAACATGCGGTGGTTTACGGGAAGGTCGTCTTGGACGCGTACAACGAGACGGTTGAAAACATCAAGGTGAACCGCATCGGAACGAACAGCAAAGTCGAATATGACGTCCGCATCGCACCCGCGATGGACCTTGACAGCGTTCCGGTTTTCCTTAGCAGCGTCAATGATTCGCGCATCACGGCATTCAGCGTCGTTTGCATCAGCGGCGAGCCTGTCCGGGAAAAGGCGCGCATATCCGACACCCAGTACTCGGCCAAGGTCGCCGGGCTGAAACAAGGCAAGGATGCAGTCCTCAGGGTTAGCTACAGCATAGAAGATACGGAATCCTTCGTAAGGGAGCGGCTAAGCAGTATGGAAGGATTGGACATGGGCCCTTCCGCCAATGAACTGCTCGGGCAGGCAAAGCTGCAGGCTGCCGCCGGGAATTTCAGCGAAGCGCTCACATTCATCGAAAAAGCGGTCGCAGCCGCCCAGCAGCAGGAAAAAGAGGACGCAAAAATGAAGGAACGCAGCGACACGCTCGAAAAGAGCATCCGTGACGAGCTTGGCCTCCTTGACGCCGCGCTTTCATCAACGAATTCCTCATCCCCCCTTATGCAGAAGCTTTCCACGCGAAGAGCGGAGCTCCAACGCATCCTGGCCGAGGCAGGCGGCCTGAACCAGGGCGAAAAAACCGAAGCGCTTGGGAAGGCAGACCTGAACTGGCTTGCCAAGGAGCTGACCGCGTTCAAGAAGGAATCGTATACTGCGTATAACGACCTGAAAGAGCGCTTCTATCTGGCAGGCAACACGACAACCCCGGCCGAATTCCTGCTTTTCGAGGACGCGTTCCGGAAGCTGGAGAGCGGCGGCCGGCTGGAATACGCCGTCGGGGTCCTTACCGCGCTGGATGGTGCGCGAGCGCTCGTGGTCTTGCAGGAATCAGCATCATCAGCGCAGAAAAACGGTTTCAAGTCGCTTCTTGAGAACGTCAAAGCGGATGCGCAGGATGCCCTTGAAAGATACCTGAAGCAGGCGGCAGCGGCAAAAGGCACGGATTATAGCAGTTTCTTCACCGAGAGCGAGAAAAAGGTGGAAACGCAAATTGAAGACGCGGAAGATGCCGCCGACGGCGAGCCGCGCGTGTTTCTCCCAAAGCTTGACGCGCTCAATAGGAGCCGCGGAAGGATGGAGATGATTCTGGCTTCGCTAAAAAACGAGAGCGAAGCGCGGCTTTCCATGCTTGAGTCAATAATCGCCTCGAAAGAAATTCCCGCCGAACGCAGGGCCGCTTTGGAATCCAAGGCAGACTCCATGCGCGGCATGATTTCCCAAGGCGATTATGTCAATGCCCTGCGCGCAGGAAGCGCGATATCCAAGGAGCTAGATTCGCAGGAGCAGGGCGGAGGGAACGGGGTGCTTGTGCTGGGCGTGACTGCGATGGCGGTTCTGGCCGCTGTCGGCGTCTATATCTCGAGGCAGCCGAGACAGAAGAAAGAATTGAAGAAGCTCACTTCTTTTTCTGGGCTGGGGCCGCAGTCGAAGCTGCATCATCAGGCCGCACAAGGACCGCAGGGTCATTCGCCTCGAAGCTCACCCGCGCCCGACCGCCATCAGCACTCTCCACGCGGAGATTCCACACCGGAAGCCCCCTCAGCTTGAACATGTCGCCTTCGGATGTTCCGTCAAAGTTGAACCTCACGGTCGCAAGGTCGACGCGGGTCCGCTCAGCCGGGACTGCGGTCACAATCCTCTCTATCTCATAGACCATCGCAACGCCCCGCTCGTCAATCTGCGCGACTTCCAGGCGTGCGGCGTCCATCACAACCGCCCTGCCGGTCCGCATCGAAAGGATTTCATCCCCAAAGGACACGGTTATGCTGTATTGCTTAGTCGGGTTGGCGGTCAGCGTCTGCGGCGCGACCAGGCCATCCGAAACGCAGGAATAGAACGCATCCTCGTTGAGGGCGTTGCTCTCCCGGCACGTTGTAACTATGCTTTCGATTATGCAGTTCTGGACGCGGGTCCTCTGCTCCCTCTGGCATCTTTCCGTCGGGGTCTGCGGCCTCTGCGCGGCGGCTGTCTGGGTGGCTGCCGGCCTTGCGGCAGTTGCCGGAGCCTGCGTCGTCGCGCATCCTGCGAGCATGCCGACTGCCATCCCTGTGATTGCGAGATTCCTCATCCTGGAGTTGAACGTCATGGAATAACTAGTGCCTGGAACTATTTAAAACACTTTTGGCCAGCAAAAAACACAAATAAAAAGGGAAAAAGAAGAAAATCCTATTTCTTCGTGACCTTCTCCTCCTTCATCACTATCTTCGCAACCATGAATATCACGAAGGCGATGATGACGAAGTTGATGAATGAGGCGAGGAAAGCGCCGAGAAGGAGCTTGAACGGGCCCACATCTATCGCGGTCGTCTGCCAGTCCCCGGCCGGCATCAGCGGGGCGATTAGCGGCATGATTATGTTGCTTACGAGCGACTTGACCAAATCCGTCGCCGCCGCGCCCATGATGAACGCGATTGCGAGCCCGACCACCTTGTATTCGTTCAGGAAATCCTTGAATTCGCTGATTATTCCCATAAATACACCATCCGAATGCTTGCCTATCCTCCATGATTATTTTAACCCTGCCTGTACCGGCCAAGGTGCGTGTAAACGTCAGCTGCGGTCTTGATTCCCACAAAAAGCGCTAGAACGATGAACTTCCCCAGCCACTGTGCCGCCGCCAAGCCCGGCCCCTGGAAAAGCGCCTCGGCAATCATCCCGAGGAACTCAAGCGGTATCATCAGGAATCCGGAGATTATGATGGTCAGGTGCATCGGTATTATCCGCGAATAAGGGGCGGTCATCACGCGCTTGAGGTTCTCCTCTGTCCGGGCGAGCTCAGATGGTTTTCCGAGCACGTTCGTCACGAACGAGTATCCATGGCTAAGGGCCAGGATGAGCGCAGTGACTCCCATCCCCAGCAAATTCGGATTGTCAATCACGAACCAGGGCATCACCGAAAGGAAGAGCGCGTACGCCCCGTGGAACATGCCGTAATGGATGCAGAAGAATATCGCATAGCCGTAGGCGCCGGCCGGTGAACCCTCCTTTGGGACCGAAACCGGGCGGCGCGCCATCACGAAGAAAGCGAGGACGGTATATGCGCCGATGACGATGCTCTCGAGCCAGTATACCCAGATGATTTCCGCCGGGTCCAGGCCGAATGCCGCCGCTGTAATAAGCGTGAGGGCGTTGCTTGCAAGGAGGACCTGCGCTGAAGGCGGAATCCTGTTCCACCTGAATCCTCTCACATCCTCAGCTATTGCATCCAAGTTCACGCTTGGGAAATCCACGGAAAAAAATTAAAATGGGGATATCCGGGGGGGGGGGGCTGGGCAGTCATCCGAGGTCAGCTGCGAACGCATCGACGGATTTAAGGAACGCTTCCGTCTCCTCCGTGTTCGTCAGGCCGGTCACCCTTATCAGGCTGGGGTGGTTCGACCACCGCTTTTGCGGCAGGAACGACTGCCCCGGCACGCAGTTGACCACCGGCACGCCCGGCGCATCGAGTGCGAATTCGCCGAATGCCACAGCCTGGTTGAAGCCGCTGCCATACCTTTCGCTGAGCCTCGAAAACCCGAAGAGCAGGTAGAACGACGAAAGCGTGTCCGGTTCAATCCCCCCGTTCTTTCCCGCATGGTCGTAGTATTTCGCGAGATAGACGCCCTTGATTCCGCTTAATGCCTCCGCGACGCGCACGAGGTTCGTATTGATGAGTTCCCGTCGCCGATTGAAGAAGGCAATCGTTTCCTCCATCAACGCCGGGTCATTCTCGAGCTTGTCGAAGAAATTATTGAACGCCATCTGGAGCGGCAATCCCACGACGCCGAGGGTGGGCAGGAGCTTGTTCTCTATCGCCTTGAAATAATCCGCCCGATGGTCCGGAAAAAAGTCCTCCGGCCAGTGGATAGCAAGCTTGCCAAGCCTCCATCCGCATGTGCCATACCCCTTCGACGACGTGTCAAGTACCACGACCGGCGCCCGGACCTTGTGCTCAATCGCGATTTGGATGGGGTCAAGCGGCTTCCCGTCCCTCCGGAACGCCTCGTATGCCACATCCACAATCGCAAGTATCGGCCTTCCCGCCTTCAGGCCGGCATCGCCAATCATGTTCAGGTGCTCGAGGATGTCCGCCTGCGTCATCGCTGCTCCGACCGGGTTCCCGATGGGTGTGAAGACGACTGCCTGCACCTGATGGTCCATGCGGCGCTCATCTGATAAAATGCGCCTCAGGCTCTCGCCGTCAGGCCTTCCGTCGTCGCGGCACTCGTAGCTCTCGATATGCGCCCCCCGGTAATACGCCGCGCCAAGGTGGATGATGTACGTCCAGTCATGGACGACCGCGGTATCTTCAGGTGCGAGAATCGCCGGGCCCATCGCCAGTTCGGCCGCATAGCTCCCGCCCGCGGTCACATAAACGCGGACATCCTTGAACCTGTCGGGGTCGTTGTGTGCGCTTTTCGGGTCAGAGAAACCCATCCGTTTAAGCTTTTCAAGAAGCGGCGGATAGCCGAACGAGTGCGTATATCCTGCGCTTTCCCTGACTATCGACTCGTCTTCCATCGCAAGCTGGCCCTTGCATTCAATCACCCGCCGGTTCGGGGGGTAGTCGCTGTATGCGCTCGGGTTGCCTAGTGACATTCCGAGTATCTCCTTGGAGCCGTCACCCGCAAGCCCGCGCTTCTTCACTTCCCTCCAGACGCCTTCAGGCCCGAACTTGCCCCGGAAGCGGCGGAATTCGGCAGCGCCCATGCTGGTTTCCAATACAGCAAGGTTCCTTTCTGTGGCCTTGCGCAGGACGTCCTCGAGGCCGGTCCTCCGCAACGTGGTCAGCCCCATCCTCCCGTACGTCCTTGCCGCGTGGTCCCTGAACCTTTCAGTCCGAAAGTAATCCCCGTTTCCCATATGGCTTCGCCTCCCAACCATGGATATATGTGATAATTAGGCAACCAACTTGGGTGGAAGCTTTTTATGCCCTTCTGGGATTTCCGGGACGGTTGTCGTAATTCGTAAAGGAATAGTTATGTAAAAAAACCTAAAAAAAGAAAAGAAGATAAACAAACTCAGTCGGTAAGCCCGCCCGGAGTCACCCTGAAGACCGCCTCGCCTTCTGGCATGTTCGGCGAGTCGACCAGCCTCGCAATCCTCTTGTCGTCCTTGCTTTTGCGGACATAGAGCCGGTAAGTCGACATGTGCGCGAGCACGTGGCCGCCAATCGGGGTCGTCGGGTCGCCGAAGAGGATTCCCGGGTTGTCCATGACCTGGTTGGTCACGTACACCGCGAGGTTGTACTTCTCGGACAGTTTCTGAAGCATGTGGACGTGCTTGTTCAATTTCTGCTGCCTCTCGCTTAGAGCCCCGCGTCCGATGTAATCCGACCTGAAATGCGAGGTGAGCGAGTCGATGACGATGAGCTTGATGTTGTTCTTCTCTATCGTCTCCTCGGATTTCTCGAGCAGGATTATCTGGTGGTCGCTGTTTTCAGCCCTTGCGACGTGGATGCCCCTTAGCACTGCTTGCGGGTCCATGCCCTGCGCCTCTGCCAGCTGCGCTATCCTGTCCGGCCTGAAGGTGGCTTCAGAATCAACGAAAAGCACGCTCCCCCCAAGCCCGCCCTGCTCCACCGGCCTCTGCACGTTCACGACGAGCTGGAACCCGAGCTGGCTTTTTCCGCTCGAGAACTTGCCGTACATCTCGGTGATTGCCATCGTTTCGATGCCGCCCCCCAGGAGGTCGTCAAGCGCTTGGGACCCGGTCTTGATTCTCACGATATTTTTGCGCCTCTCATAGACGACATCAGCCGTCTCGAACCCGATTTCGACCATGCTCTTTGCGGCTTCAATCGCCTTCTTGGCCGATTCGACGCCCATCCCGCCCGCCTCAGCCAGTTCGTGCGGATTAGCTGTCGCAAGGGAGGCGAACTCGCCGAATCCCGCGGCCCGGAGCTTCTCGGCCGTCACTTCGCCTATTCCCGGAAGGTCTTCCAGGTCTTTGTAGTATTTCTTCTTATTCTTGTCCTTATCCTTGTCTTTTTCTTCTGCCATATGAATCCCCTGTATAATTCATCATCATTCTGTTTCCAGCATCATGCTTCCTGCCCCGGTCTTTCACCCAATATTCATTTCCGATCATTGGGGAAAACGAGCAGCTTCAGTTGCCCGATTCTGAGGGTGTAGAACACGTTCCCGTTCTTGGAGACGTTCTTCCACATGCCGCCCACGTTCGAATAAACGACATTCCCGTCCTTGTCGCGGTCGGTCTGGACAACGCGCAAATCCGGCCGGTTCGCTCCTGAGCTTATCGCGCCCGGTGTGTTGCTTCCGCTTCCAGTTCCCTGCCCCCCGCTTCCTGTTTCGGGTTTCGGATCAGTTGGTATCTCCTCGAAGCCTTCATCATCCAATTTTTCTTCCGTGTCTTTCATTTATTCCACCTCAACTTTTCCTCCTTTTTTCATGTTGGTGAAAAGTCCAATCAAAGTCCATTAGTATAAACATATAGTTATACGTATATACTAATGGGATTATGGGCGGGGCTATATATAAACACAATCCGGCAGTTCATTTCCGCAGAAATCGACATCTCGATTTCTGGGCCCAATGAACACGTCGTTGTCATGAACGTCGCTACGTTCATGAGCATGCTCATGGTCGATGCGTCGACCATGACATCATTAGGGCCGCGGAAGAAGAAGCCCCAAGATATCCTTTGCCCCTCTATTTGTTGGATATGGCTCACGCTAAAAGAAAAGGATATTGAGGCCCTTCAGGTCGGCTTCAGCAGGTTGGCGGACTGCTCGGTGATGAAGCTCGCAGCCCCGGTTATGGCCATGACGATTATCCCGCCAACGACCATCCCGATTGCGACCGTCTGCCACTTGCCGCGCGTCTCGCCCGGCTGTGTCTGGGCGATGCCGTAAGTGATTCCGCCCGCCGTGACCAGGATAATCGCGATAGTCGGCGCAAGGGCCGAAAGCAAAGAAGCGATGTTCGATGCAGCTACTTCCAATCCGGTTGCCATCGTAAAAAATAGGCCAAAACACCTTTAAATATCTTTCTGGGCGGCCGCCTTGCGTCATCTCAAAGGCGGGCCAGCTTTTTCACAAAATCCACAAGGCGGTTGGAATACCCGTATTCGTTGTCGTACCAGGCGGAAACCTTCACCAGGCGGCCCTTCGACTTCGTGAGTTTCCCGTCCACCAGGGACGAGAGCGGCACGCCGACCACATCCTGCGAGACTATCTCGTCTTCCGTATAGCCCAGCACCCCTTTCAATTCCTCGTTCGACGCCCGCTTTAACTCGGCGTTTATCTCGTCTTTCGTCGCATCCCGCCCTAGCAGGAGCGTCATGTCGTTAATCGAGCCGCAGGCGACCGGAACCCGGAATGCCACGCCATCCATCTTCCCGGCGAGCCCCGGGAGCACCTCGCCAATCGCCTTCGCCGCGCCGGTGCTGGTGGGGATTATGTTCATCGCGCCCGCGCGCGCCCTGCGCAAGTCGCTGTGGCTGCCATCCACGATGTTCTGGTCGTTCGTATAAGCATGCACGGTGCTCAGGAATCCGCTTTCTATGCCGAATTTCTCGTCCATCACTTTGAGGATTGGCGCAAGGCAGTTCGTGGTGCAGGAAGCAAGCGAGAATATGCTCATGCCCTTGTTCACGATGTGGTCGTTGACACCCGGAACTATCGTGGCGTCGACTTCCTTCGCGTCTTTTGCAGGGGCGGAAATGAGCACCATCTTCGCGCCTGCCTTTATGTGCTTCTCGGCGTCCGCTTTGGAGCGGAACGCGCCCGTGCTTTCAAGGACGAGGTCAACCCCCAGCTCCTTCCACGGGAGTTTCAGCGGGTCTGTCTCGGTAATCCATTTGATTTGGTATCCATTGATGATGAGGTTGCCGTCCTTGGCTTCCACCTTGCCGTCGAACCTTCCATAGACCGAGTCGTATTTGAAAAGGTGGGCATGCTGCTCGACAGGGCTCCTGGTGTTGATTGCGACGACATCGAAGTCCTTTCCGAGCGCGCCCTGCTTGATTGCTGCCTTAAGGAACGATTTTCCAATCCTGCCGAATCCGCTTATGGCAATCTTCATACGCTCACCTACAAGTAGTGCTAATACCCATAGTAGCGGAGGTTACGCTAATAATCCTTACTGCTGCCGCTTATCGCCTGCTGCGATAAGCGATGCCTCGCGAATCAGTTCGTTAACCACTTCCTTGACGAAACCCTCCTTCGCCCTGATTGCGCCAGCTTTCGCGTGCCCCCCGCCGCCTTCGACAAAATCCGCCATGCTTTTTTTCACGCGCTCGGCAAGTTCGTTCGCGGAGAGGCCGAGGGACACCGCGCCATCATCCAGCCTCAGGATGATTGAGCGCTCGGTATATCCGATGCACAGGAGCGGCTTCTCAGCGCCCGCCGCTTTCGCCTCGTCCCTTAGCGTGTCGAAAACGCGCGTAGTTATCTTGCTTGAGGGGGGCCATTCGCCCTTCACGACAATCCCTTCAAGAGGGAATGTTATGATTGTAAGCTGCCCGGTTTCGCTTTTTTTCATCCTCGCCATCGCCTTGGCGGCCGCATCCCGGATGGAATCGTCCGCCTGCTGGGCAATCGAAGAGAACAGCTCGTCCTTCTCCATCACCTTCTTGTAGAAGTCCAGGTTATTGCCGAAAGAGACATGGGATGCCAAAAAATCCAGCACCATCGCCTTCTTCGCGTCGTCCGGCCCGCTTTGGAGGATGTCGCTCTTGTCTCCTGAGCAGGCGATTTTCGCAAGCGCAAGTGCCCTTTCTTTCTCCAGTCCGCATGCAGCCGCAATCTCGCATGCAAGGTAGCCTGCGGTATATTTCGAAGCGTTGTCGTCTTGGGAAAAAGGATTGATGATGCGCGCGTCGTCCTTCCTCGAATACGGGTGGTGGTCAATCACCAGGCAGTCTATGCCGGCAGCGCGAAGGAGCTCCAGCCCTTCAGCGCAGCCATCGGCGGAGCCGAAATCCAGGAGTATCACGAGCGGACGGCTTTCCTGCCCTATCGCGGCTATGTCCCGGAGGGCTTCCTTCACGCTGTAAATCGCCGAATTCTGCTGGAACGCCTTGCACGGGAGGACCGCAGTCAGCGCGAACGCCCCGCATATGCCATCGGCATCACCGTGGAACCTGAGCATGACTGAACGGCCGAGCTTTTTTGCCAGCATCGCTTCCAAGGCTCCCCTAATCAACGCAGGCCACAACCTGCCCGTGAGGCCGTCATTGAAAAGCACCGGCGCGCCAGGAAGGTTCGCAGCCTCAGCCACATTGGCCGTCACCCGCGCAAAAACCCGCCCTTCCGTTTCCCCGCTTAGCGTATCTATGCGCGTGGCCCTTATGCCGCCGACAGCCATCTCGCCCTCGATGAGGATGCATGAGCCCTGCGGGATGATGTCGTCCGTGAAGAACTGGTGCTCGGTTTTGCCGTCGGTAAGCACGTAGTCTCGCTTGCCCCGGAAAAACCTCACCCTGCTGACTATTCCTTCAACGGCAATCATACGATGACCTTCACCCTATCGCCATCCTTCTTTCCGAACTCCTTCTTGGCGTTGAAACTGAATATCGTTTCGAGGATGTCCGGCCCGTGGTGCGTCCGGAGCGGCACGATGATGGCGCCGTCTTTCCCCCCGAGCCTGCAGCGGTATGCGAAAAGGTCGCCGAACGTGCGGCCCTTGCCCCGGAATCCAGGAATGACTATCGGCTCGCTTTCAAGCAGCTGCTGCCTTTTCCATGCCAAATCACCATCAAGCCTGATGTTCAGCGTTCCGGGGAACGGGTCGAAGCCGAGCTTCTCCTTTATCGCCTTCTTGTAACCGGGAAGCGACATGTAGAAGCTCCCCTCGCCCAAGCCACGGACAATCGTGCCTTCCATTTCGATGCGCCCGCCCTCGAAGATTGCCTTGAGGGAGGTGAATAATGCCGCTGATTCGTCATATGCCTTCTTCGTCAGCCGGATGCCGTCCTTTCCGCGCTCCAAATACCCGTCCTTGCCCAGCCTGGCGAGCTTCCTCGATGCGTTCTGCTGCGACATCCCTGCAAGAGTTCCAAGCTCTCCAGTGGTCAGCTTCAGCGGCCTTGAATACGCCCCTTTGCGAAGGAGCAGGATAAGCAACTCGTCCATAGACTCTCGGTTTTTTATATTGCCCCCAACATATTAAATTGCATGGAGTCCTACAAGGGCATTTCCATCCTCGTTCCGGACGACGTCTATCCGCCGTCCGACGATTCCGAGCTTCTCGCAGAGGCATCCTCGTTTCTCCGCGGCAGCATACTTGAAGTGGGATGCGGAAGCGGCCTGGCATCGCTCGCATGCGCGAAGGCCGACTCTGAGAATTTCGTCCTTGGAGTGGATATAAGCCTTTCAGCCGTGCGGTGCGCCCAGCAGAACGCCGACCGCAACCGCCTATCCAATGCGCTTTTCCTGGTTAGCGACCTGTTCTCGAAAGTCGGTGTCCAGAGGTTCGATGCGATTATTTTCAACCCGCCCTACCTGCCCACAGACGATGAGGACCGCGTCGAAGGCCCGCTCAACCATGCTTTCGACGGGGGTGCGGACGGCCGGAAGGTGCTCGACCGCTTCCTGAACGAATTCGACCCGTACCTGAAAGCCGGCGGCACGCTTCTCCTCATCCAGAGCAGCCTGAACGGCGTCGAGAAGACGCAGTCGAAACTGGAAAGCATGGGCTACAAAGTCAGGATGATGGACAGCGAGAATTTCTTCTTCGAAAGCATCTTCCTCCTGAAAGCCGAGAAACCACAGGTTTAAATCCGCCTTCGTGGTAATATGTTCCGGAATGATGACGTGAACAACCTCTGAGGGCATGGGTTCAATCGGCTTCCTACGCCGTCTGTGCCTATATGATGAAGTCAACAGCGTCTGACCGAAAATTTTCTCCGTATAGACGTCGGTCAAATTTTCATCAAACATCAGCCGGTCTGACCCCGGCCTTTGTGAGACCTCATGGCTTTCCCGGGGGTTTGCCATTAGAGAAGCCTAAGACAAAGGCCCACATCCTGTCCGGCTTGACTCCGTCCTTTGTGAGACCTCCGGATTTTTCCGCCAAAAAGCGGTAAAAACCTCGGAAATGGAAAAAGTATACCACATTATGAACCTTTTTATAACCTACAGGGCATATCATCGTCATGGCATGCTACAAACTGAACCACCTAACCGCGAGGCAGAAGGCCGACATGGGCTATGTCGCGAAAGCCTGGGCGAAAAGCGGCCAGACGACGAAGGTGCTCGAAGACGGCCTCCGGGTGCTCGCATCCGGCAAGCGCCCGACCGCCGACGAAATCGCCCGGAGGGAGGACCCCTTCATGGCTGTCGCCTGCAAATACGGCAAAGGGCAGCGCGACATGCTGACGCTCTCAAGGGAGGATGCGGCAATCATGCTCGATGCGGTCATATCGCTCCGCAGCGCCGCCCCTGACGAAAGCGGCGCGAAAAAAATAATCTGCTTGGCAGCCGGCGTCATTTTCGACGGCGTGGCAATCCCGAAAACAATCACCGACCCGTCATGGGGGCCGGTCCTCAGGCTCATCCGCGAAGTCGTGCCTTCAGCCGGCCAGAGCCGGATGTTCTAGCCCAATCGGTATGCTCTGTAATTTAAACCTTTTTTCCCAAATGCCTTACTATGGCAGACAGGTCAGAAGCGATAATCGCCGAGCTCGTGGGCGTCGGCATCACCGATCACGATGCTCTAATCATTGCAGACTGCATCATCACACGCAAGTCCTGCTCCTGGGTCAACACGGACCCGATTGACGATAAGATGCTCGCAGACCTGAACGTCCTCATCCGAAACAACAACTACGGCATCAGCGTGAAAGTGGATGCCGTTCCGACAAGGAGCAAATTCATCTGGGATGTCAAGGTTTTGCGCCCATAATCCTATTCTTAATCCAATCCTAGCTTCTCTTTCTTAGGTGGCAGACATGAGGCCTTTCGCCTGTGACATGGTTCTAATTGAAGACGGGAAGATACTGCTAATCAAGCGCGGCCGCGAGCCGTTTCTGGGACAATGGGCCACCCCAGGCGGACGGATTGAGGAAGGCGAGACCGCGGAAGAGTGCGCCAGGCGCGAGATGAAGGAGGAGACCGGTCTGGACGTCGAAATCATCAAGCTTACTGGCATTTATTCAGACCCAAAGCGCGACCCTAGGGGCATTATTGCCGCGGCCTATCTTGTCCGGAGGGTGGGCGGCGCCGTAAAAGGCGGCGACGATGCGGCCGAGGCTAAATGGTTCGAATTGGGAAAACTGCCGCCGCTATGCGCCGACCACGGGAAAATCGTCGCGGACGCGCTCGCACAGCTGGGCCAAATGAAATAATCCGAAAAAAAGTCACTCTTCCTTCTCGAGTATTGCCAGGTCGCCGAGCGCAACGAGGTCCTCATCGGCCCTTGCCGCGGCGGCTGCCTGCTTCCTAGCAGTTATGCGGAAGCCTTTCATCTCGTCGTAGAGCTTGCGCAATTCGTCGCGGATGACCTTGAGTTCGGTCTCTATTTTGCCGATTTCGGTCTCGCCGTCGAGTATGTCCTGCTCCACGTACCTGATTTTACGCCGTGCGCGCTCGACCTCTTTCACCTTGTCGAGCTCCTCGTCTATCTTCCGAAGCTGCTTGATGAGCTCCTTTTCCATCTTCGGAGTGTAAGCGGCTGTTGCAATCCTGAATTCGAGGGCCCTCTTCTGCTTCCGGTAAGGGGCTATCTGGACCTCTTTGGTCTTCTCCAGGAACGGCTCAAGCGCCTTCTGCTCGAACTTCTTGTACCTGATGCGGCGGTTCAGCTGCTTGATGCGGTCAATGAGCTCTCCCTTCTTCGCTTCGAGCTCCTCAATCTTGGTCTTCAGGGTATCCTCGTCCGTCATGTCATCACAGGAAATAAAATGAGCGGTTGGTTGTTTCCATTTATGATAGGTATCATTTTAAAAATATCGGTGCGGCGATTTTACCGCTGATGCTATGGAATTCTACCTCAAGGCCATCCTCTGGCTCGTCATGGGCACACTCTTCGGGTTCGCAATCTACTTCGTTTTCCTGACTCCCGCCCAGCCTTCGCTGCCAATGCCCCCAACCAATGCGCCGCAGCAGAACGACACTATGCCCCAGATTCTCGAAACGGGCGCGGTGAATATCACGATGGTGGATGCGCCGGGCTGCGACATTTGCAATGCCGAAGGGCTCATGCTGGAGCAGGTCAAGACGGTATTGCTTAAATCCGAGTTCCTCAGCGTAGGGACGTCGAAGCGGCTTCCGGGCGCATCAAGCGAGGCGCAGGCGCTGATATCCAGATACAATATCACCACGCTCCCGGCGGTAATCATCGAGGGTGAAGTGGCGCGCGATTCGGAATTCGTGGCGGCGTGGAAGGAGAGCGTCGGGTCGCTTGAGGGCGGGAAAGCGCTGGTGACACGGTTCGAATACCCGCCATATTATGATCTGAAGAACAAGACAGTCGTCGGGCTCACCCAGGCAATCGGCATCAAGGCCTCAGGCTGCCTCGAATGCGGGGACCCGGGCCTTTTCATCTCGTCTTTGGAAAGCCAGCCCATATCCATGGCATTCACGGATTCGACGGTATACGAGGAGAACGACAGCCGGGCGCAGGCCCTGATAGCGCAATACAACATAACGAAGCTCCCGGTCCTCTTCCTCAGCGAGGGGGGCGCATCGGCATACCCTGTGTTCGCCCAGATAAAACCCATGGGCACAATCGAGGACGGCTGGTTCATACTGCGCGACGTCGTCCCGCCCTATGTGGACCTTGCAGACAACCGCTCAATCCGCGGCCTTGTCAAGGCGACGTACCTGGTCAATTCCTCGTGCGCCGACTGCTTCAACATAAGCTCGCTTTCCACTTACCTCTCGCAGACAAGCGGGGTCGTGATTGTGGACGAGAAGACGTACGAACTGGGTTCTGCCGAGGGCGCTGCACTTAGGGAGAAATACAACATCACGATGGTTCCCACGCTGATTTTCTCCCCAGATGTCAGGTACTACTACGAATTCGAGGAGGTCTGGAAGAACCAGAGCAACACCGTGGAGCCTGACGGCTCGTTCGTTTTCCGCGCGCACGGGCTCCTTGGCAGCGTGGGGTACCAGAACGTCAGCAGCGGCTAGGCCACGCCCTGCCTTTCCCTAACCCGCCCCGCCCTGGGTTGCTGCTGGGTCTCCTGCGGCGGCGGCCCTTGCACGAGAATCGGCCTCCGTGACGGGACCACCGTCGGGGGCCGTGTTCGATACAGCGTGTCGATGTCCATCCTGGTTCCGCTAAGGACGCGGTAATAGTCGCGGTGGTTCAGCAGGTCCCGCATGGACATGGTCTCGGTATGCCCGCTGCCGTCGCGCTCTGTGATGACCAGATTCACGTCCCCCAGCACGAATCTGATGCCGTGGCTGTAATCATGGAACGTCTCCTCGTGCGGGATGGCTGCCGGCTGCGTTCCGGGAAGGTAAATCGCAACCCCCCTGTCCGCGACCTTGCGCCGGACGCCTTCCCGGTCGCTCACATACGCCCCAAGATTCGTCCCCGGGTCGTATATCACATCCTTCTTGTGCCCCGAGCGGATGATCCTCCTGGGCAGCGCACCGGAGTTCCCTTCTATCATGATGTTCTGCATCTGCGCAAATTCCGGAGACCGGGTCAAGAATCCATCGACGTTGTTGACATCCCAGCGTATGCCCATCCTTGAAGCGATTGAAGGCGCGCCGAAGAACGGGACATACCCCCCAAGCCGTCTCGATTCGTCCCCGATTGTATCCACGAGCTGCATGGTGGGAAGGGCGAATCCGAAATGGTCCGCAATGCGCTGGGCCGTTATCGGGCTCATGGGAATCCGCGCGAAGTCCCCGTTGCTTCCGATGGCCAAATAATCCGGGCACACCCGCACCGTTGCCCTCACAGTCCGGTCCCCGATGGTCCGTGTTACTGTGATTTCCCTCCAGTTCTCGGGGCGCATGAAATCCGGGACGTTGCCGGCCATGAACTCGGCCTCTGCCCTCTCTTCGATGTACCTGCAGCGGGCGTCGAGCTCCTGCACGGACAACCTGTGAGGGTCGCCCATATAAGCCCGGGCGTTCTCCATGAACATGCTTCCTGTCACTGACCCAGGATTCCTTGGCGGTATCGGCGGTGCCATAAGCAGATTATACGAATGAAGCCATTAAAACAAAATCGCCGCCCGTCATTTTCCGATTTTATACTCGAGAAGCACATCTTTCCCGATTTTCCGGACTCTCGGTTTCGAAAGTGCCACCGCGTTTTCCATCCTGCCGATGCCGACACCCCCGATTACCGGCTTCGCGTCCCTGCCGCCGATTACTTTCGGCGCGATGAAAAGATACAGCCGGTCCACGATCCCGGCTTTCATTGCAAGCGCGTTCAATTCGCTTCCGCCTTCGATGAGGATTTTCCGGATTCCCATCGCGCCGAGCGCAATCATGAGCTTCTTCAAATCCACCGAATCCCGTCCGCAAACGAGCACGCGCGCGCCTTCCCGTTGGATTGCGAGCGCTTTCGCCCTCTGCGCCTTCTCGCATGCGACCACGATGGTCAACCCATCCCCGTTCCGCACGACCCTGCTGTCTATGCCGATATGGAGGCTCCCGTCGATGATTATACGGTGCGGGTTTTGTCCCAAGCCATGGGTTGTCAGTTCCGGATCGTCTTTTTCGACGGTTCCGGCCCCCACCATCACAGCATCGAAATCCTTGCGCATCCTATGGACGAGCGCTCTGGACTCCGGCCCGCTTATCCAGCGCGAATCATTTGTTCGCGTCGCGGTCTTCCCGTCCGCGCTCATCGCCATCTTTATCGCGACAAACGGCTTTTTCGAGAGTAATGCGATGTAGCGGCGGTTGATTGCCGCGGCTTCCTTCTGGTTTGTCGGCCCGGCAACAAGTATCCCGGCCTGCGAAAGCTCCTTCGCCCCAGCCCCGCCCGCAAGCGGGTTCGGGTCCCTCATCGCATATACGACTTTCGCGATTCCTTCGCGGATAATCGCCTTTGTGCATGGCGGCGTGCGTTTTGCCGTGTGCGAGCATGGCTCCAGCGTCACATAAAGCGCCGCCCCCCGCGCCGCGTGCGGGTTTCCCATCCTGCGTTTCGCGTCCTCAATAGCTTCAATCTCGGCATGCGGCTTGCCGGCAGCCTTGTGCCAGCCGGAACCGATGGCAATCCCGCCTTTCACCAGCACCGCCCCGACCCTTGGGTTCGGATGCGGATTCGCCTTCTTTGCAAGGCGGAAAGCCAGCCTCATATGTTCGTCCATCGTATCCCTTTCCGAAACCAACCATTCTAAGCTTTCCGCTCGCATTCTCCAATATGCGCCGCTACAAACCCCTCAAAGACGAGCCGAGCGTGTTCGAAGCGCTTCCCATACTCCTGCTTATTATGATTGCGGCGTTCATCCCGGTCATCATCGTCCTCGGCCCCGCGGCCATCGACTATATCCGCTCCGCGGACTTCCAAATCCCGTCCTGGCTTCCGGAGTTCCCCGTGTTCCCCGTAACGCAAGGCAATGAGAGCCCGCCGCAGGCGCAACCCCAGACGCTCTCGCAAGATGCACAGCACTATTACTCCCTGAAAAACCTCTCCTGCAAGACCCTCGGCGTCAACTTCATGATTGAGGCGAAGGATGTCGCGGCCGGAAGCATGCAGGGGCTTTCCGGGGCTGAAGAAACCCTCGCCGCCTCGATGCTCAAGGAATACGAAATCGACCAGACGACCCGCACCTACGTCCGCGGGAGCATGATGAAGAAGGTCCTCATCACCCCCGCCGGAAACCACACGACCATCTGGAAGGACGGCCGCATCTACCAGTGCAACCCGAACTGCACGATGAACCTCCTTGGCGATGCGGGCTGGCAGGCGTTCCTTGACAGCCTTGCGGAAATCCGCTCGGGCTGCGCGCATTTCGGGAGGACCGAACTGCCGCTATCAATCAACCAATCCCGGCTCCTGACTATCGAAGACGGCGGCAGGACTGAAAAGAACGGCTTCCGCTGCGAGCTATTCCTGATTCGCGGGAACGCTGCATATGCAAAATCGCTTATGAATTCCAGCATCCCCATGGATGAGGATGAGCGCGCGCTACTTTGGCTGCTGTCGCACCAGGCCGCGCCAATCCAGGAGTGCCTTGATGACGGGACGGGCGTCCTGGTTTTCCGGAACGTCACGCTCGACTTGACCCCGTCCTACAATTTCGATTACGCGCCCGGAGGCTACATGCATGTGAGCCAGCAGACCGACGTCACGTACTACACCGCCTATGTGCCGGAAACGTTCCTGGCGCTGCCGAAATGATTTATGCCGAACCGCTGGCATCATCCAGTGCGCCCGGGGGAAAATAGTCTATCACATGGTCATGGAATATCGGGAACGTCTCATACTCTGATATCATCTCACCGAAGCGCGTACGGAGTTCTATCAGGAACTTTTGGAATTCCTCCCTGCTTCCAAACTCGGCTTCGAGCCCGATTCTCCATCGGCCCAGCTGCCTCACAACGAACGTTACGTTGGGATGGTTCAGGAACTCGTCGAGCTGCTTCTCAAGCCCTGCATCGTATGCGTTCGTGCCGAGAAAGAGCATGTAGGATTCATGGCCGAGCTTGTTGGGATTTATCATCGCCCTGTACCCCAGGAGAATCCGGTTTTCCATCATCGCTTCCATCCGGTTCTGCACAGTCTTGTAGCTGACCGACAGCTTTGATGCAATCTCCGAATATGAAAGCGAGGCGTTTTTTGAGAATTCCCGGATGATTCTCCTGTCGAGCGCATCGAGCGAAACCACACGATTGAACTTCATCTCATGGAACAAGGTGCTTCCGCCCGGTTCGTATTCAGGTAGGATGTATGCCCTCTGCTGGTCCCTGACATTGATGTATACGAGAATCTCGTATCTCTGTATGTACGCGCCCCATCTCTCCAAAATGCCGCTAAACAACCGGTCGAAACTGAACTGGTCATCGCTGACCATGTTGATGACGAAATCCCAGTTTCCCCCGACCTCGCCGAGCCAGACCACATGCGGATTGGATTTGAAATAATCTATGAACGCCTTCTTCTCCGGAGCAGATATCCTCCGAAGCTGGACGACGACCCTGAACCATCTCTTGCCGACTGCGGCCGAATCGAAAATGGCAAGGAAACCCGAGATTACGCCCTCTTTCATCATGCGCTCAATCCGGTATTGCGCGACCTGTCTGGACACCCCGACTTTTCTAGCAAGCTGCTTGATTGGCATCCGTACGTCCATATCCAGTACGCGGAGGATTTTTCTGTCCTTGAGATCGACCCTGGGGAGTTGGCCATCTGTTTTTTGCATATTTATGCATTTCAGTACATTATTTCTTATTTTCTTTCTATTTTGCAAAAATTATCAGAATAAGTTATATATCCTCTAATTGTGTGAATCAAAATAACAAGATGGTGATTATTATGACTTTGAAGGCTTATGCGGAGTCGGAGCTGAAGAAGGTTCTTGATGGAAGCATGGACCGGGATGCCTGCTTAAAGAAGCTGACCTCCTTCATCGGAGGGTTCTGCGTTGATTGTATTATCGATATTGATGAGAATAGCTGCCGCTTCAGATGGGAGGGACTGGAGGAATTGGACGAAATTATCTCATCCGATGTCATGCCGGAACCGGTTCGGGCAGCGGCGCTTGCAACAAAAGAGGGGTTCTTCCGAAAGGAGCTCGAGTTCTTTTCAGGTGAGAAAGAGCAGAAAAAGGACCCGATGTGCTGTTTCCTTGCATTGGTCGAAATCTATAAAGGCATCCGGACATCCCCTGCCCTCAAGGAGCCCGCAGGGCGGGCCGCGCTCAAGGTTGTTGAGGACAACATCGTACACGGGAGGGGGTATATCGCCAATCACTCATACATATTCGATGTCCTGAGAGCATTTTACGGGAGGATTGTCTCGAACGAATTCATTCTGAGGACGCTTCTGGGCATTGCGAAGGACCGGGATTCCCCAATCCAGACGGAGGCGCGGAAACTCCTGGCCGATATCGTCGTTGACGCTAAAAAAATCGGTTATGAGACCTCCAGCGCGCCCAAAGCGGTGGATTTCGTCAAAGAGGATGTCATCGCCCGATGCGTTTCCAGAAGCGATGCCAAAACCCTCGGTTATTACGCCCGATACAAGCCGTACAATTCCAATTATTGCGTAATACCGGATTCCATCCGTACGGCGTTCGGCCTTGGCCTGGCCGAAGTTCTTCTACGGAAGCTGGATCTTGAGGGCCTTAAAGCGGTTTCGGAGAGTGATGATTACACGAAAGATGTCCGGGAAGCCGCGGCCGCGAAACTGGACCCGGCGGTGATTGATGCGGAGAAGGCGAGGCAGAAGGAAGAGCGAATCAAGAGGCTGCAAGCGCAAGTGGACCAGGCTTGGGATTCCGGCACAATCGATGGGATGTACTGCTACTCTCTGGAGTTGGCTAAAGAAACGGGGGTGCGCAACCCTGAGCAGTGGGCGTTGCTGGAGTCCATCTCCTTGTGCAGGAAAAGGGGCGATATCAAAAAGCTCGCATCCTTCCTCGGCCGCAATGATATGGATGATATGAGCGTCCTTTTGGAGCTCAAAAACCTCGTGCAGAAGAAATTGGAGATGAACCTGCCTCAGCGGAAAGAGGCCGTGCCCAAAACCCGAGATGCGAATGGCAGCCTTCCGCTTCCGAAGCAGTTCCGGTGCGCCCCATCCCGAACCGAAAAATGCGATGCTGCCAGGCAGGCCGCATGCATGTCCGGAACGATGCGGAGATAGCAGCTTCTTTTCTTTCTTCCCTCACCCGACGCCTCAGAGCAGGTGATTCATCTTCTTTTTCTTGGTCTCGAGGTATTTCTTGCTGTACCTGTTCGGCTTGATGATGAGCGGTATCCGCTTCACGACACGTATCCCGCCCTCTTCGAGGATTTTTATCTTGTCCGGATTGTTTGTCAGGAGCGCCACTTCCTTTACGCCAAAATAGTCGAGTATGTCACAAGCTATGGTGAAATCGCGCATGTCCCCGCCGAATCCGAGGCGCAGGTTCGCTTCGACGGTATCCATCCCCTCATCCTGGAGCGCGTATGCCTTGATTTTGTTCGCAAGCCCTATCCCTCGTCCCTCCTGGTCGAGGTAGATGAGGATGCCGCATTTTTTCTTCTCAAGATATTTCATCGAAGTTTCAAGCTGTTTCCTGCAGTCGCACCTTTCTGAACTCAGCGCGTCGCCTGTCAGGCAGCGCGAGTGGATGCGCACAGGGACTGCGCCATGCGGCGCGTGATCGCACCTGACAAGCGCAAGATGCTCCCCGCCGTCATGCCCCCTAAAAGCATGAATCCTGAATTTTCCGTACCTGCTCGGGAAGAACGCTTCTGCCACGTGTTCAATGGTCATTCCTTCACCTGCCCATCCTGCCGCAGGAGTTTCACCATATCCACAGCGGCTTTGGTCGCGCGCTCCGCATAATCCGCTGCGCGCTCCCCTGCCTTTTCCCATGTCACATTATGGCCGATGATTCCAAGCGTCACCGGCTTCCGGAATTCGAGCGACAGGTCGCCGAGCCTCCTTGCGGCATCCTTCGTGATGACCTCGTCATGCGCAGTATCGCCTTTCACCACCGCGCCGAGGGTCACGACCGCATCGATGCTTTTGTCCATCAGCATTTTTTTCACGACCAGCGGCATGTCATACACGCCCGGAACTTCGAAAACGAGCGTGCCCGCGCCGGCCCCTGCCGCAGCCTCAATCGCCTTGGCCTTCATCCTCCCGGTTATCTCGTCGTTGAAATGGCCCACGACGATGCCGAGCAGCAGTCTCTTGTTGCCTGCGGCCGGGCCCTCGTTCTCCTTCCCTTGGCGCAGGCCCTGCCCGGCGAATCTCACGAGCGCCTCAGGCTTCAGCATCATGGCTATGGCGTTCTGGGCATGCTTGCGGATGCGGTTCTCGCAGATGCTTCTGAATTCCTTCTCGCTCCATGCCTCGTTCTCGTGGACGAACACTTCGATTATGTGCTTGTTCGTCATGAGCATGGCCTGCTGCATCCCAAGCGAGGCTTCATGCCCGCATTGCGCATCAATCGGCGCGCCGCCGACCATCCCGAGGGCCATGCAGATGTCGCAGCCTGCGTCCGGCACTCCTCCGGCAGCACCCTGCATCGGGCCTTGCGCCTCGAAGGCGCGAGGGCTTGCGGCATCAGCCGCATGGCCTCCGGCTTCCAGCAAGCGCTTGCATTCAACGGGAAGGTCCTTGATTCCGGGGACCGTTCTCCTCTCGATTTCCAGATTCGGAAGGTGCTTCTTTATCTCGTCAATCGCAATCGCGCCCATGTCCACCCGTGAAAATGTCGTGTCAACAATCCCGATTCTCATGCGTATCAACCCCTTTCAGTCCGCTTTGTTTGCCGCTTCGATGATTTCCTTCCCTTCGAGAAACACGAGTCCGTGCCTGGCTGCGTACGCCAGCGCATCGGCTTTCGGCAATGCTTTCCCAACACCTAACATCTCGCATAGGACCATCATCCCGCTGATGCCCGCTTGCCTTGCAAGCTCAAGGGAAAGCTCGGTATGCCCATGGCGCTTTTCGATGCCCCGGCCGATTAAAAGGAAGATGTGCCCCGGCGCATAGAAATCCGCCAGGAAGCGCGCACGTTTCTCTTCAGCGCCGGTGCGGGATTCGGCGATATCCGCCAGGCTTCTGATTGTGAGCGAGCGATCGTTGTCGGTTATTCCTGTGTATACCTTCCGGTGGTTAACCTGGATTGAGAACGCTGGCTTGTCGCCGTATGCTGTCCTGACGCATTCCATTGCGGCAATCGGCAGCCTGGATGCCGAAAGCACGTCCGAATAGAACGGGAGTCCCAGCACCTCGGCAATCCCGTCATCAACAGCAAGGCAAATCAGGCCTCCCGCGTCTTTGCGGAGCGTTCGGATGACCCCCGGGCTGGCGTTTTGGGCATGCACGACAATATCCGCCTCGCCTTCGCGTTCATCGCCATCGTAAATCAGGACCATGCCGCCGGATTTGAGCGCGGCTGCGGCCTTTTCCAATTCAGTCATAGAACCATTCAACCTGTGCCTGCTTCACCTATTTATTGGTAGCTACTCGTTTTTTGGTAGCACATAACAATTTAAATTTAAACACAGAATCATGCTAGAGGCTGGACGCATGACACTTTCAGGCTACCGCAAGGACCGACCGATGGTGCTGGGGCAGCACACCCCTATTTCCCTCGCCCGCGAAGGCGGCCTTTGGAAGCGGATTCCATTCCTAAAAGACAACGATGGCATGCTCCCGCCATTCATGATTGTCGTGGGGGACCGCAGGCGGGTCCTTGCTGCGGCGGCGCCTCTTGCCGACCACCTCCTTCTGCACAAGGAAGTCACCAACGCCGGCTGGGACGATGAAGCCGTGTTCAAGGACCGCATCAACTACGTTCTCACCCAGCTCAAGGGCATTCAGCTCGTGGCCCAGTCCTCAGGCCTCTTCCTTAACCAGGCTCCATCCGAGCACCTCTGCATGAATGTCCAAAATCCGGACAGGCCCCTTCCAGCGGCCGCAATCCAGCTGAGCGTGGGCGAGCTTGTGGCGCGAAGATGGTATGTGGATATCGCGCAGCTAATCAGCGAGCTCGAATGGCTTTTCAGCCCGAATGGCAAGCCCGAGCATTTCTCGCATAGCCGCCTTGCGACCGCACTCTCATCCCTGATTATCGATTCCACCTGGAAAACTGGCTATGATAATGTCTATCATGGGCGAATCGTCAGGAGGCTTCAATACCTTGTGGATTACCTCAGTGCGGATGCCGGCCGCGTGAACCTCGCAGTCGGCGTCTTTGAATACATGGGCAAACCCCTGCCGCTCACGATACTCGAGACGCAGATGGGTTGCTCCGCCCAGGACATAAATGCCTGGGAAGCGCTCGTCAATTCGCGCGAGGATGGCTACAAGCTTGGCAGCATAGAGGTTCCGGCAAAGGGGCTGGTCACGATACGCGCAGGGACATGCGGAGGAATCATCATCCCGGACGGGAAAGGCGGGCAGCTCGAAGAGCCATTCGTCAATATCGGCGATGTCGTGAACGCCGAATACAGCTTCGCGGACGGCGCGACGGTCAGGCAGAGGGCCGGGGCATGGAGCAGCCTGAACATGCAGGACCTTGAACGGTTTCGGAACTCTTGGGGCGCACAGACGGCGACGCATGTCGAAGGAAAAGCCGGGGAAGAACTCAACGCGGGATTCACGCGCGACGGGCAATGGCCGGTAGTGCATTCATCCAAGGAAGTCGTCCGGGCGCTTGGCGAATCCTCGCGGGATTTGGGCCTCACATGCCACGAAGGGGGGAATTTCACGAAAGAGTCGCTCTACCTTGAAAGCGACGAGGGGCGCGTAACTCGCCTGCGCAGCGAGTACGGGGCTCTTTCGACTGAAATGGAGCATTTCGGCCTCGCGCATCTTACGGAAGAGCTGACGCGTGTGGGCATACCCGCATCCAACGGCCTGATTTCGACCGTTGTCGGCACGGTTCCGGGCGGCTCGTTCGCCATGCCCGGAAGCAAGGAGGAAGAGAAGGCGAACGAGAGCCAGGGGCGCATGCTCGAATCGGCGATGCGCGCACTATGGAAAATAGCCTACGGCCAATGACGGCGCGTAGCAGCCGGGCGCCTTAAATCGGCTTCTCGAACTGCGCGAGCGCTTCTTTCGTCTCCTTTTCCATCTTTTCCATGACTGATTTCGTCTTCGCGTTGCACTCCGCCTTCTTCATCTCATCGACGAATTCCAGAAACTCGCGGTAGTGCTTGATTGGGTTCTTGCAGCGCGTCCCCCAGTCGAAGACCGCGCATTTCATGTCTTTTCCAAGCTGCGGCCCATACTCTTTGAGCACGCGTTCGCGCGTCTCGTCCGGCATCGCCGCATCATCGTAAAGGAACCTCAAATCAGTCCCGTCCGGCATGAGGTGGAACAGTTCTTCCGCCACAATGAGGTAGACGTTAGCTTCCGGGAAATCCCTCTTCACCCGTTTTTCAACATCCTTCATGAGCCTCGCTCCGTTTACAGAGCACGCGAGCGAGCAGACGACGAGATTCTCGAGCCGATAGCCTTTCGTATCTAGCGAATCCAGGAGGTGGTAAATCCCCTGCTGGAGCGTTGCCCCTGTCGCAATCGTGTCCCCGATTATCACCGTGGCGTTATCGGGAAGGGATTCGAAGTTCTCATAGGTCGCGACGGCTGTGAATGCGCCCTCGCTTCCTTCGACCCTCTGCCGCTTTATCCCCAAAAAACACTGCGGGATAGCCGCGTTGAAGTTTTTCTTGAACCCGTGGTTCAACTGGTAGTACAGGCCGCCGGCAAGGAAAATCAATTCGGTGATGTTGCCCTTCTTCTTCCCCTTTAGGGCAAGGCGGCCGACCGCGTCCATGAATATTTCGGCGACTTTTTCCATCCGGTCCTGCAGCTCCTTTCCTGCGATGTGCGGCCTGAGCAGGATTCCGCTCCCTTCATCCGAGCAGATGATATACGTCTTATCCGGAAACCCGCCGTTTCCGGCCTTGTACATCCGATAACCTTCATTGTAGATTAGCTCCATAGAATCCCCATCCGTTCCAGTTCTCTACCTGCCAACATTTTTAAACACTTTTACCCAAAAATATAAATATTATGTCACAATCCTCCAAACCCCCACAAACCCTCAGGTCGAGGGATGTGGCATCCGCCGCCGCAGCGCCACGAGGGCTAAATGTCCCCCAGTCCGGAGGCGCCGCACCACGCGAAGCGGAAACCGGGCACCACCGGATTCCCGAATCATTCGTCAAGGACCCCAAATGGAACCGCATCCTTGAAGAATCCATATTCTTCGACCGCTTTAACGAAGAATACGCCGACAAGACGTGCATGGTCGGGGTGGACGAAGTCACTGCCGTCAAATCCAGCAGCCCGCTTGCCTGCATCGGCACCTCCACGCTCACCACCTGCATGGGCATCGCCGCCTACGACCCTGACAATTGCGTCGGTTCGGTGGCGCACGTCATGCTCGCATCGGAAACGCAGGATTTCGGGCACGTCGCGAAGATGATATCGCTGGTCATCGAGGTGGCGGGCATCATCGGCGGAAAACATTTCATCCTTTATTCGTTCAACGGCCGCAACGGCACGCGCGAGTGGAACGACGCGCTCGCGGGTTTCCTTGATGCCCAGGCCGGCTCGCTGATATCCTCCGGCATCGTGTCGAGATTCGAGCAGCGGGAGGAGCACAATTTCGTCCTGGACACCAGGGACGGAAGCATCTTCACCGCCAATGTCGTGTCCGATTGACACGCCGCCCCCTAAATCCTCCTTCCGCTCGCATCCCGATGCGCCTTGCCGAATTCAGGGAACGATAACGCCTCTTGCGCGCTGAACACCGGCCCGTCGACGCAGCAGAGTTTCCCTCCAATCGCGCACGAGCCGCAGACTCCGACGCCGCATTTCATGTACCTCTCGACGCTCACTTCGCAGGGAACATTGTGCTGCATGCATAATCTCGCCACAGCCTCCATCATCCTCTCAGGGCCGCAGGCATAGACCGAATCTATTTTCTTCCCCTCAATCAGGCGCTGGGCTTCAGCCAGGACATTGCCCTTCATCCCCCGGGTGCCGTCATCCGTGGTGATGAAAACCTCCTTGCAGACAGTGAAAAGCTGCTTCTCCCATACGATGTCCTTTGCGGTCTTCGCTCCCACGACCGCCAGCGTGTCGATTTTGTTCTCGCGCGCGACTTTTGCCAGGAAATACATCGGCACGACGCCGTACCCGCCGCCGACGACCAATATGCATTTGGCGCGCTCGGGGATGTTGAACGGCTTGCCAAGGGGCCCCCGGAATGAAACCATGCCGCCGGGTTTCAGCTCGTGGAGCTCCCCGGAAACCTTCCCGACATTGGCAACTGAAATCGTGAGCGGGTTGGAGTTCCCGATGCTCATCGGCTTCTCCCCGGCCCCCGGAACCCACACCATCAGGAACTGCCCGGGAAGCGCCTTTGGCAAATCACACTCCAGTTCGATGGTCTTCACCCGGTAGTTCTCATCAACGACCTTGCGGACTATTGCAGTCCGGATTGGATTAGTCACCTTTTTCATGGGCAGCACCCCGTGATTTCCGGCAGGCTCTTCACTCCGTTCCCTTCCATCCACGCCTTCATCTCTTTCGCGATTTCGCCAAACGCCTTCGGCCCCCTATAATATACGGCCGAACCGGCAGAGACCCATGAGGCGCCGGCCATCATCATCTCTATGGCATCCTCGCCGGTCGTTATCCCGCCGGTCCCGATAATCGGTATCTTCACGCTCCGGTAGATGTCATGCACCGCCCGGACGATGATGGGCTTGATGGCAGGCCCTGTCAGCCCCCCGACCCCAAAACCAAGTATGGGCTTCCTTCTTGCCAAATCTATCTTCATTCCGGGCCCAAGCGAATTCCCCATGTTAATGGCATCAGCCCCGGCATCTTCGGCCGCTTTCGCCGCCTTCCCCTCGCCTGGAATGGATGGCGAGAGCTTGATAATCAGCGGGAGCGAGCACTTGTCCTTGATGGCGCGGGTTATCTCCTTGATGGATTCAGGCGTCCCTTGGCCAGCCATCGTCCCGTATCCGGGGGTGTGCGGGCATGATATCGCGGCTTCGATTGCGCTTGCCCCGAGCGTCTTCTTCGCCTCCTCAACCCTTGCGGCAAGCTGCCCGAATTCCCCGGCATCCTTCCCCACGATGCTGATAATGAGCGCTTCATCCCTGGCCCAGCCCCCGAATTCAGCAAGGCCCGATTCTATCCCAGGGTTCGGGTATCCCATCGCGTTCAGGAGGCCGCATTCGGTCTCGACGATGTTCGGGCCGTCGTGCCCCTTGCGTGGCTCCAGCGTCAACGATTTCGCTATTACGCCTCCGCACCCGTTTTCGCATGCGGCCTCCAGGCTGCCCTTCGTCATGCCGAGCACTCCGGATGCGAGGATGATCGGGTTCTTGATTCTCTTTTTGAAGAATGCGCATTCAAGGCTTGCCATAAGCTCCCCCTGTTCGTTCGAAAAGAGATAATAAAATTCTTGTGATTGGGCATGGTGGCCGTTCGTGGCCAAATCCTGCGAGGTGGGGACTTGAACCTTTATAAATATTGGTAATGATTGAAACGCATGAGAGGCGCAAACATAATCGTCATCCTGCTTGTTGTTGGACTGCTCATATTCGGTTGCACAGGTCCGACCCCCTCGGCACAACCGAACGGGGGCGGGAACAACCAATCAACCGGCGGCTCTGAAGGCACTTCCGGCTCATCCGGAGGCACAGGCACAACCGGCGCATCCGGTACAACCACTGGAACCGGCAGCACCGGCACAGGCGGAAATGAAGGCACGGGCGGAACAGGAACCTCCGGCAGCACCGGCGGCTCATCCGGAACCGGCGGCACGGCCGGCGATGATTTGACCGGAAAGGGCTACGAAGCCCTTGTCGCGATGGGCATCCCGCTCCAGTGCGACATAACCGTGACGAATGACGGCAAGACGACCAATATGATGGTCTACATGAAGGGGAGCGATGAAGTCCGCAGCGAAGTCGATGTTGAAGGCGCTGAGGCATGCACCCGCATGGTTTCCATCATGAAGGGCAAAACATTCTATACCGGCTGCGTCGACGATGAAATCATGCCGAACTGCAAATGGCTGCAGATGACCATCCAGGATTCCGGCACCACGACGACAGGAACATCGCAGCCTCCGGATTATGCCGATGTTCCCCCGGCCCAGATCAACTGCGTTCCCTGGGTGTATGACGCATCCAAGTTCTCGGTTTCAGGCACGGTCTGCAACCTGGACGACATGATGCAGGGATACCAGCAGGGCAACTATCCAAACGACTGACGCTTATGGCGGGGAACCACCATTCCACCCACCCATCCCTCCTTTTGGTTGGTGGCCAGCCCCCCATTATTTTTTTAAACCTGTTTTTCATTTTCCCCAAGCGGCAATGGTTTCGCAATCCTGCCCGGTTTCCTCATCCGGTGCGGGGCCGCTTATAAAAGCCGATATGAATATGCCGAACCGGCCCAGGACAAGACTCGCGTTTATATTCTTTTCTTAGGTAATTGTATTCACTTATTATCGAATGAATATTGAGTGGTGGTACTGATGTTCGATGACATCATCAAGGCTGCAAAGGAGGGGGGTGCGCAGCCGGCCCAGCAAGCTTCTCCGGCAAGCGAGATGGACAACGCGGCCATACGCATTTCAGTGATAGGCGTCGGCGGCGCAGGCTGCAACTGCGTGAACAGGCTTTACCAGAACGGCCTGAAAAGCGCGCGCACCGTCGCAATCAACACGGATGGCAAGCACCTGAACATGATAGGCGCGCAGAAGAAAATCCTTCTCGGAAAAACAATCACCCGCGGCCTGGGGGCAGGAGGGGACCTGAACGTCGCTAAAAAATGCGCTGAAATCGACCGCGACATGCTGAGAAAAGAGATTGGCGAGAACGAACTGGTGTTCTTAGTCGCCGGCATGGGCGGCGGCACCGGAAGCGGCGCATCGCCGGCGATTGCCCAGATGGCGCGCGAGCAGGGCGCGATTGTCGTCGCAATGGTCACGTACCCGTTCGCCCTTGAAAGGGTGAGGCTCAAAAAGGCCCAAACCGCGCTGACAGAGCTGGTCAAGGTCTGCGACACCGTCGTCGTCATCGACAACAACAGGCTTGCGTCTTACGTCCCCAACCTGCCTGTGAACAAGGCGTTCGAGCTTGCTGATTCGATTACCACCCGGGCGGTGACCGGCATATCTGACACAATCATGTTCCCGAGCCTTATCAACGTGGATTATGCCGATGTCAAGACGGTGATGCAGGGCGGGGGGCTGTCCATGATTTCCCTCGGCTCCGGCAACGGCCACAACAAGGTGGACGATGTCGTGAAAGACACGCTCCAGCACCCGCTCCTCGATGTCAACTACGAGGGCGCCAAAGGCTGTCTCATCCACCTGGAAGGCGGGCCCGACCTGTCCCTCGGGGACGCGATAAAGGCCGGGGAGCGCCTCACTGAAAGCTTCGATGAGAGCGCGAACGTGAAGATGGGCGCGCGCATAAACCCGCAATTGAAAGACGGGATGCGCATAACCGCGATAATCACCGGGGTTAAATCCCCGTACATCCTGGGCAAGGGCGCCGAAACCGGCTCCCGCCCCGGAACCGAAGCCCAAGGCGGCGATTTGGACTACCTCTGATTTGGTGAACCTGTGTTTGTATCCTTCGACCCAGTTTTGTTCCTGGCATGGTTATTGTTGTCTAGCCTCATCCCCGGCGCAGCGCTTTCTCTCGCCCTTTTCCGGAAGCATGAGGGCTTCGGCCTCGTGGAGAAAATATGCATAGGCTTCGCCCTTGGGTTCGTGCTGCTCCCCCTGGTGCCATTCCTGCTTTACTTCCTGGCTGGAGTCAAATTCACGCACGATATCGCCATGCTCGCCGTCGGCCTCCTTTACCTTGTTGCCCTCGCGGCGGTGTTCATCACCAAGACATACGAGGACTTCATGCCCAAGGAGATGAAGGTCCGGCTTTCGCCTGAACTCCTGATTCCGGCCGCCCTGATAATCCTCCTCATCCTCACCTACCTGGTCCGCATCAGCTCCTACAGCCCGATTTTCCAGGAGCTCGACCCGTATTACTATACCTACGCCGCCACGCAGCTGCTCAGCTCCGGCGAGAACCCGTTCGGGGACTCGACCGCCTGGTATCCTGACCTTAACCTCAACCACAGGGCGGTGCCGATGCTCTCCTACCTGGAAGCGGAATGGTACACGCTCTACACGGGCGGCGGGGCATACGACAACATGCTCCTTGCCGACATCGCTTCCATGTATCCGCCGGTCGCGGCGGTGCTTTCTGTCTTCTTCATCTACCTCCTCGTGTCCGTCGCGACGAAACGGGAATGGGGCCTCGCAGCGGCGGGAATCGCATCCTTCGTCCCGGTGTTCGTTTTCAAATTGGCCGCAGGAGAGCAGGAAATCCAGCCATACGCGTTCTTCGCGCTCATGTTCTTCTACGCCATGTACCTCCTTTCGGTCAAGCGGAGGGATTTGCGCATGCCGACCGCCAAGGACATGAACATGGGCAAAGACGTCCTTTTCCCCATTCTCGCGGGGTTCGCGTTTGCCGCGCTTGCCATGGGGAGCGCATCACAGATACTCGCGGTCGTGTCCCTGATACTTTTCATACTCGTCCAGGCAATCCTGGTCTTTTTGCGCGACAAGGACGAAAGCGAGCTTAAGCACATCCTGCTGTCAAACAGCATCATCTTCATAATCGGCCCCCTGGTTGCAAGCGCGATAATCAAGCCGCTCTACGGTGCCGGGGCAATCTCGCCCTCCATCGCGGTCGCATTCGCGATGCCAATCGCATTCGCCGCTGTGCTCTATGGCATCAAGAAGGCCGTGCCTGACCGGATGACGGGCGTGGCTATCCTGGCCGCGATGATGATAATCGGGCTCGCCATATTCGTCGCGACCCCGCTCGGCGACTATGTGAAGAACCTGGGGAAGGCCGGTTTCGAGATAGCCAAGTACAACGCCCCCCTGGACCGGACAATCGCCGAGCAGGGCAATGCGGCGACCACATTCGGGGGCCAGATGGGATTCATCGCATCGAATTATTTCTTCCCTGCATCCATCGATTCCCCAAGCAATGCGATGAACATCATAATGTACGTATTGCTCCTGCCATTCACGTTCATCGTCAACGTGATACTCGCGGCTTTCGTCGCGCTTGCCAACCTTTTCCTTGGAACCGACGTCGCCCTTGGCGAGAAGGACGTCAGCTTCATGCAGTTCTGGGTGTTCCTGTTCTTCATGGCCTGCGCGTATTCCGCCTTCAGGTTCATGAAGAAGGAGGACGAGGGGCTTTTCATATTTTTCCTGGCAATCGTGCTACCCCCGCTCGTCGTCGGGCTCATCAAGGCCAAATACACGATATACTCCGGCGTGCTTCTGGCAGTCGCCATCGGGTTCACCCTGGGCATGCTCGGGAGCATCATCGTGTCCATCTCGAAATTCCTCAAGCAGGAAGCCCTCGGTAAATTCGCATATTCCGTCCCGGTCGTCATCGCCGTGCTTCTGGTCCTGCTGCAGTTCGTGTACCAAGGGTTCGCCCCGTCTTTGATATGGGGCTCGACCCAGACGCTCTACCAGAACGACCCTGCAGCCCTGGCGCCGAAGTTCTCGCAGTTCTGCAACCAGAGCGGCGACCCTGAGGTGTGCGCCGCTGCCGCAGACCCGATGGGCTATGCGAACCGGGGCACGAACTACCAGTACAGCTCCAAACTGTGCATGCTCTCGCTTTTCTCGGACTATTCCATCCTGACCTACATGTACGACAGCAATTCCTCGAACGACGCGCTCATCCCATCCTATGCGGCGACCTCGGCGTCATTCCGGTGCCAGAGGCTCTCCGACTACTGGATTGACTCGATGGAGTGGATAAAGAACAACACCGAACCCGGGGCGAGGATTACGTCCTGGTGGGACTACGGCCACTGGATAAACTACTTCGGGGAACGCAACGCCGTGATACGCAACGAGCACGCATCGCATGAGATGATTGGCGATGTTGCCCACGGATACCTCGACGCCACGCCGGAAGAATTGAAAGCCTGGATGGTCGCGCACGGAAGCAAATACGCGCTCTTCGACATGGAGCTCGTGTCCGGCGGGGGCTCGCTTGGCGGCAAGTACGGCGCCCTGAACTACCTCTCCTGCGCGAGGGACAACCTCACATCCGTGGCAAATTCACCCGGCGAATCCTCGTGCGAGGCGGACCACCTCTGGGAGACAGTTCTCGTATCAGGCAACCCCTGCACTATATCGTCCCTGACGGGCAAGACCGGCCTGACAGCATACAAGGTTTACGCCGGCCAGACCTACCTGCCGTATTATCCGAACGACTGCATCGCGCCTACCGACGCCAGGATACTCTCATACTGCCGGGATTACATCCGCGTGGAGCCGGTATACTGCGTCGCCAACACGACCCTCGTCACCGGCGACACGACGTTCACGACGTATTACCTGAACGAGACTTACCCGAACGGCGATTTGAAGCTCAATAAGGCCCTGCTCCAGCTTCCATTCCAGCTTCCGACAAGCGTGCACCTGGGGCAGGCGACCGGGGTCACGCTTTTCTATACCGATGACACGGTATGGCTCGAGAACGGCCTTCCCGTTAGCGGCTATTCGGACCGCAAGGGCAAGTTCTACGACTCGGCCTTATATCGCGCGATTTTCCTGAACAACCTCCCCGGATTCACTGAGGTGTATTCGTCACCCAGCGGGGCGGTGAAGATTTACAAGATAGCGGAATGAGCCCCCGCCCCCTTCGGCACCCGGGCGCGTTGCGCGGCATGTGGTTTCCCAGCCCAACCTGTCGCGCTGGTTTAAAATAAATGCCCCCATTAATCGTGCGGGAGAACATGTACTCACGAAGGCTTCTAGAAGAATTCAGGAAAATGGGCATCGAGGCAGGCGACCGCATACGAATCCTCTGCGCCGGCACCCCGTTCGAAGGGTTCCTGATGCCCCGCCCGGCCGGAGGGGATGAGGACATCATCGTCCTCAAGCTCGACAACGGCTATAACACGGGCATGAAGGCGGATTCGGTCGAACTGGTAGGCAAGGCCCCGAAAAAGCCCCCCGCCGTGCAGGAAGATGCCGGATCATCAGCAAAGGGCGGCATCGCCATCCTCGGATGCGGCGGCACAATCGCTTCGAAAATCGAATACAAGACGGGCGCGGTATATCCCTCCATCACCCCCCGCGAATTGCGCATGGCGTTTCCCGCACTCAAGAAATGGGATATACACTCCAGGCAGATTTTCTCGCTATTTTCAGAGGACATGAACGCGTTGCATTGGAGGATGCTGGCAGATGCGATTGAGGACGAAATCAAGGACGGGAGCGAAGGCATCGTCGTCATGCACGGCACGGATACGATGACCTACACCTCGGCGGCCATAAGCTACATGCTCCAGAACCTCCCCATCCCGATTGTCATCGTAGGCTCGCAGAGAAGCTCGGACCGCCCCTCAAGCGAGAACGAGATGAACATGCTGAACTCCGTATTCTCGGCCACGCAGGACGTTGGCGAAGTCACGGTGTGCATGCATGCCACGACCAATGACGATTTCTGCCACCTGCACCGCGGGACAAGGGTGCGGAAGATGCACACCTCGCGAAGGGACGCGTTCCATTCCATCAACTCCCATCCCCTTGCTGCCGTGGATTACCGGGTGAAACGCTTCGAGCGCCTTGCGGAATGGGTGCCCAGGCGGAGCGGCGGATTGATTGCGAAAAAGGAGCTGAACGACAATGTCGCCATGGTTTACGTCCACCCGAACATCAAGCCGGAGTTTCTTGCGAAACTGGACGATTATGACGGCATCGTGCTGATAGGGACGGGCCTTGGCCACACCCCGGCGAATGCCTTCGACGACAAGTCGGTCAAAGGCGTGGTCAATCCCATCCGGGAACTCGTATCCTCAGGCATACCGGTCGCGATGACCAGCCAGTGCATATCCGGCCGCGTCTGCATGCGCGTATATTCCACAGGGCGGCTTCTCATGGATGCCGGGGTCATAGGCGACGGCGCGGACTGGACGCCGGAAGCCGCATACGTGAAAATGTGCTGGACGCTCGGGCAGACCAAGGACATGAAGGGGATAAGCCGTCTCATGATGGAGAACATCGCGGGCGAGATAACCGGGCGCTCTGCAATCGAGGGGTATTGATGAAAATCGGGATTGAAATCCGTTTGGACCGCGGTCCAAATCTTTCAATTCCTCAGGTGATACTTCATGAAAATCGGAATTGAAATCCACCAGCGTCTGGACACGACCAAGCTTTTCTGCAACTGCCAGTCAGCCCTTGCCAATGAGGGGGAGGCCCCGAAATGCACAATCACGCGCCGGCTGCATCCTGTCCTTAGCGAGATGGGCGAGGTGGACGAGGCATCGCAGGCCGAATTCGCGAAGGGGAGGGTGTTCGAATACCAGACGTTCGGGAACAACTGCCTTGTCGAGGCGGACGAGGAGCCCCCGTCGCTGCTGAATCCACAGGCGCTCGCAATCGCGCTCCAGGTAGCCCTGCAACTGAACGCCACGCCGGTTGGCGAAATCCACATCATGAGGAAGATGGTCATAGACGGGAGCAACACCTCCGGTTTCCAGAGGACCGCCATCGTGGCGGTCAACGGGCATCTTGACAGCTCCAAGGGAACAATCCGGATCCCGCTTATCGCAATCGAGGAAGAAAGCGCCGGAATCGTATCCTCATCCGAAGGGAAGGCCACCTACCGCCTCGACCGGCTGGGAATCCCGCTAATCGAGATAACTACTGCTCCTGACATAAAGGACGGGGAGCACCTTATCGAAGTCGCCGAGAAAATCGGGATGATGCTGCGGGCGACCGGCAAAGTGGCGCGGGGCCTCGGGACCATCAG
This sequence comes from archaeon, assembly GCA_020053355.1. Lineage (GTDB taxonomy): Archaea > Micrarchaeota > Micrarchaeia > Anstonellales > Bilamarchaeaceae > Bilamarchaeum. Next base: position 63,698 of record JAGVNI010000007.1, read on the forward strand.
GCAGGACGTCAACATCTCGACCGAAGGCGGGGCGCGCGTCGAACTCAAAGGGGCGCAGGACCTCAAGATGCTTCCGCAATACGTCGAAACCGAGGTGAACCGGCAGCTCCTCCTCCTCAAACTCCTCCTGGAACTGCGCTCGCGCAAAGTCCTCCCGATAAAGGAGCACATAGTGGAATTCAGCGACATTTTCCGTGCCACGAAGCCGGGGCTGATTGCCGCCGGAATCAAGAACGGTTCTGCCGTCTTAGGGCAGAAACTGCCCGAACACGAGGGCCTTCTGGGGATGGAGCTCCAGCCTGGCAAACGCTACGGAACGGAACTCAGCGATTATGCGAAAAAAGCAGGGGTGAAGGGCATCATCCACAGCGACGAGGAATTAGACAAGTACGGCATCTCGGAAGAAGAGGAGAAGGCTGTGCGCGATGCCCTTGGAGCGTGGGAGAACGACGCATTCGTCCTGATTGTGGCGCCACTCGAGCAGGCGAAAAAGGCCATGGGGTTCGTCCTGGAGAGGGCGAACATGGATTTTGTCCCCGGCGAGACGCGCAAGGCGAATCCTGATGGGACATCCTCCTTCATGAGGCCTCTTCCGGGCCGGGCGAGGCTCTACCCGGAGACCGACGTGCCGCCAATTCCCCTTGGAAAGGAGCTGCTGGCGGCGGTCGAGCTGATGGAATCGCTCGAAGACAAGAAATCCCGGCTGGAAAAGATGCTGAATAAGGAGATGGCCGGGCGGATGCTCAAATCCCGGTATCTCCACGTCTTCGAGAAGCTGGTGGAGGGCGGGGCCGACCCCATGCTGGTCGCAACGACGCTGGAAGACACGCTCGTCTCGCTCCGGCGCGAAGGGACAGAATTCAGCGACATAGAAAAGGCGCTTTCCGAGCTTTTCAATGAATACAAGGGCGGCTCTTTCGTGAAAGCCGCCATTCCCGAAGTCCTAAAAGGCATGGCCAAGGGCGCCCGCGTCGATTCGGTCCTGAAAGTCTACCGCCTCCAGAAGATAACCGGGGAAGCCCTCGGGGCAATAGCCATGGAGCACGACTTCGACATGAAAATAATCATGCAGAAATACCGCCTCCAGGTTGACGCCAAGGAAGTCGCGGAAGTCATCAAGGAGGGCAAGAAGGAGCAGGGCAAGGACTTCATCTAGGCCCGAAAGCCCACATCTTTTGTATGTCCCCATATTCCCGGCGGCGTTGCGTGGTGTTTTTTTTCGATTTTTCTTTAATTAATAAAAAATTTCCACATCAAAGGGCCAAATTTCGCTAATTGTGTATAAATGTGGAAGATATATAAATCTTCGATGCGTAATATTATCCACTATGCAAGGCTCCAGCCCCTCCCAAGTCCAGATGCCGCAGAAGATGGCATACCTCCACTTCGGGAGCCGCTTCCCGTTCCCTGTCAATCCCATTTTCTTCGGGCAGACGTTCGTGATGGGAAACCTGACAGCCGCAACGAGATACGCAGATGAGCGCCGCAACTTCGTGCTTCTCCGTGAAATCAACGAGCCGCTTTCCGAGTCCCTTATGGGCAAGAAATCCCAGGAGCTTGCAAAAGCCCGCTTCAATACCGATGTCAGAATAGGATACAAAATCGAGGCTTTGGAGAATGTTACGGGGCTTATCCGGAGCCTCGCAGACGACGGTTACCACAGCGCCCTCGTCTTCCATTTCCCGGTGAGCCCGGACACTCAATACGCTTACGCCCTCCGCAAGTCCCTCGAGGCCAGCGGCCTGATAGGCCATGCTTCAGTGCACTTCTACCTCCACACCAATGCCGACAGCCACTATCACAGGCCGGATGATGAGATGTTCTCGGTCTACCATGCGGCAATGAGCCGCGCGTCGGATGGCATAATCGGCGTCAGCCAGGCTGTCCGCGATAATTTCGTTAAAATCCGCGTAAGGGACGGTGGCGAGGATCTGGGGCTGAACCCGGATAAGGCCTTTGTCGTCCGCAACGGCATCGACCCCCACATCTACGTCATCAAGGACGAGCGCGAGGTCAGGGAAGCCCGGCTGGATTTGGGTTTGGCGGATGGGCTGGAGAAGATTGTCTCGTTCGTTGGCAGGATGGACAGGCTGAAAGGCAGCGATTACCTCATCAAGGTCCTAGAATACTTTGAAGCGAGCAAAGAACCGAAAGATTCCAATACCGGGTTCATCATCGGCACATCGCACCTGCTCAATGTGGCCCAGGCATCCAAGCCTTTCAAAGGCCTGCTGAGGATGCAGAGGCTCATCCGCGAGGATCGCCTGAAAGTAGTAATAGACATCTCCAAATACACGCGCGGCGACCCCAGGTTCAGGGAGAACGTGGAATACATGCTCTTCGATTATGCGCTTGCGCACGGCCTCCAGAACGCGCTGAATGACACGCTCTTTTCGCAGATGTACGGAGGCACGACGAACGTCCCGGTGCAGACGATATCCGACATCTACCTCCACCCGTCCCGGAGCGAGGCATTCGGCCTGGCCATACTGGAGGCGGTGTTCGGGGGCGCATACGTCGTATCAACGCCTGTGGGCGGCATCCCGGAAATCATAGTGGACGAGCGCCTTGGGACGCTTGTGCCAATAGATAGCGATAAAAACACATTCGTGAAAAAGCTGATTATGGCTATTTGTGGTTCAAAGAAGCCGGACCAATACGACCGCGCCGGCCTTGAATCATATTTCGAGTCATATACTGACCGGGCCATGTTCGAGCAGTTCGAAAAGGCAATCCGCGGGGGGATGGAAAGATGACAACTCATCGGCCAAAGAATTTCGACCGCATTACCAGCGCCATGCTGCTGCGCCTTGAAGGCCACGGCCTGGAAACCGGCCAGAAGCTCACTCTCATACGTCTGGCAAAAGACTCCGAAATCGACCACGGGGTGTCCTGGGGCGGTTCGAAGAAGATGGTCACGGATGTCCTCCGAATCATCAACGATAAGCGCAAGAGGGACGGAAGGCCGGCCATGGACGAAAACGAACTTCGGGATGCCGTGCGCGCCCTGCTTGGCGGGAAGAGGAAAGAGCCGCTTGTCGAGGAGCTTTCCGACGCGCTTTCAAACCTGCGCGAAGAGAAGCTGGGAATCCGGAAAGTCAAGCCGCTAACGGACGATTTAAAGAGAATCGCATAACCCATAAGCCGCTTATTTTATCCTTTTCGAACCATATTGGGTTCGTGGTCAATCCCTGCTCCCTCTGCGATGCCAACTGCTGCAAGAGCTACCTGATTACCGCGACAGCGTTCGATGTCTTGCGCGTCGTGGAGCGCACAGGCCGGCCGGCATCTGATTTCGCCATGCTGCACCAGGCTCGCATACTCGCATTCGACCCGGACAGCACGCTCGATATGGAGGACGAATCGTGGATTTATCTTCTGGGTTTCATTTCCCATCCCTGCGTTTTTTTGGAAAAAAACCGCTGCCAAATCCACGAATGCTCCCCGATGGCCTGCCGGCGTTTCCCATTCATGCTCGATGGCTTGTTGAACACGCGCTTCTGCCCCCTCTCATCCCAGCTCGTTTTCCGCCTGAAAGGCGCCAGCATCACGGCCGAAGAGCTTAAGCACGAGAACGAGGCGCATAAGCGGATTGTCAAGGAATGGAATGCGAAACCCGGGAAGCTGAAAGACTGCCTGTCATTCCTCCTGAAGCGGGCCGGGGAGATGCGAGACAGTGCGGATTCCGGCCTGCCTCAATTGGCAGAGAAGAAAAAAACAGGCGGAAAGAAGCGTTAAGCCGCTCAGGTTCATTCTCCTCCCCCGTCGTTTTCAGATGCTGCCTTTCGCCTTTTTGCCACCCTTGCGCCTAAGGAAGTACACCGCCACTCCTGCGAGCAGCAGGATGAGGAGCAGCAATCCTGCGATGACGATGGGCGAACTAAACAGCGCAGTGCCCTTGCCTTCCTCACCGCCAGCAGCAGGAAGCGCGGTGATCGCCACGGTCTTTACGACAGTCCCATTTTTCACCAGCGATACGTTGTAGCTCCCCTTGATTCCCAGGGGCAGCCGGATTCTCCCGTTTTCATCAGTCCTACCGCCCTTGTCCGCTCCTGTCGGGTCGGTCACCACGTAATCGCATTGCCTGCACGGCCCGCCGCCGGATGTGGCATTGCAGGTTATCTCGATTCCGGCTGTCGCAGAGGGCGGGCAGTCGATATCGTCCGGCACGCACTCGTTATTGATGCATGTGAACCCCAGGCTGCAGGACGGGCAGCCGGTCGCATTTCCGCACTGGTATAGTGCCAGAGTATGGTTCGATACGCTGCCGCAGCCCTCGACGGGTATGCAGTGGCCTTTTGATGCGCCTACCGCTGCGAAGTAACAGAACTCCAAATCCGGGCAGTCCCCGTCCTTGCTGCATGAGCCCGTCTCAGGTTCCTGGGGGATGCCGACGCAAGTGTGGTTTTCGCACTGTTGGTTTTCGCCGCAATCGGAATCCGAGCAGCATTCATACGGGTTGCACTGGTGCGCCGTGACAACGCCGCAGTCGCAGGGCACCGGAAGGCACTCGCCCGCATTGCAGTACTGGTTGTCTGGGCAATCGTCATCTGAGATGCAGCCGGCGCACTCCTCGCATGCGATTAGCGTCACGACTGTGACATTCATCTCATAATCCGGATTTGTCGCCTTGATATCCACTTTAGCCCCGCATCCTTCGAAAGTGAACCTTCCCTGGGCATCGGTGTCACCATAAGCCACCGGGGTGGCGTCCGCGGTTTTTTTCACAGACAGGTGGACGTTCGGGATGGGTAAACCGTCCTTGTCAACCACGCTCACCAGATTGCCATCGCATGTCGAGTTGAGCGTGACAATCATGTGCGCGGTTTCATCATCATCGTCTCCTGGCCCAGACGGAAGGTACGGAAATGCAATCCCAACCGCCAGGGTCAATGCTATAAGCAGTGCAATCAGTCTCATACCTCCTGATTTACCCGTCAACTCTTATTAACGCATCCGGAAGGGGCAAGCCGCCGTTACACCGCTATTTAACCTTTCCAAACGCGATTACCCATCCGGTTTCCATGCCAAAGAAAGCCATGCGGACATACCAGACACTGTCATTGCTCTATGCCGGAACCTTCGCCTTCACTGCCGGGCTTTTCCCGTTCATCCTGATGGCGAAGGGGATGGACTCGTCAGCGATAGCCCTGTATTTCGCGATATACTCGTTCTGCGCGTTGGTGCTTGAAGTGCCATCCGGCGCATTCGCAGACGCATACGGGAGGAGGAATGCGATAGCTCTCGGTTTCCTGCTCCAGATAATCTTCATCCCGGCATTCATCATCCTGCCAGGTGGGGCGCTTTTCACCATTTTCGCATTGGTTGTGGCGGCAGCCGATTCGATGATGTCCGGCGCCGCAGAGGCGTACTCAGTCGACATGCTGAAAGAAAGGGAACGGATGGATTACACCCACCGCCTGCTTTCAACAGGGCGGACCTACAAGTTCGCCCTCTTCCTGGTCGGCTCTTTGGTGGGGGGCGTTGCCGGGGGTGTCTCAATCGACCTCCCGATGGCCCTTTGCTTCCCATTCGCCCTGGGGGGTTTGCTCTATTCATGGTTCAGTCTGGAGGATGACGCCCCGAAAACCAGCCTGGGCAAGGCTGAACGAAGCATCATGAAGAAAATGTCCCTTTCCCTCGCGGAATCCGTCCGGAGCCCGTCCATCGGGATAGTCTATCTCATCACCCTGCTGCTGGGCCTTGGGACGTTCGGCCTTTTCCTCTATTGGCAGATTACGCTGAATTCGATGGCCGGCTGGGGCCCGGATAAGATGGGCTTCTTCTTCGCAATGGTTAGCCTCTGCGTCATAATAGGCTCGAAGCTCTCCGCATCCATCCTGCCGGGCTGGAAGGAAGTCGCCATAATCATGGGAACCCTCGCCATCCTCCTCGCCCTTGCCGCATGGACGACAGTTCCCCTGCTCTTAGCCGCCCTCATCTTGCTTTGGGAGGCGGTCTTCGGCCTTTACCAGCCGATAGAAGGCGCGATTATCAATGCCAATACCAAATCCGAAATCAGGGCGACAGTGATGTCAGTGAACGCGCTTTCATACCGCGTCGGCTGGGTAATCCTCGGGTTATTCGTGGCTTTCGTCTATGTCCCAGACCTCCGCATCCTCTGGTACGCCGGGGCGGCATTCATTTTCCTCTCTGCAATCCTGGCCGCGTATGCGATAGTCCGGAAACTGCCTTCGGCTATTGGCACTTCCTGAGGATGGCTATCGCCTCCTCATCCTCGACCTGTACGAAATTCTCATAAAACGCGCCAATCGCGTAGAATGCCTGCGGGGTGAATAGGCACACCGTCTCGTCCGCCTCTGCCGCAATCATCGCCACGGAATCAGGCGGGCCGACCGGGACTGCCACGACTATTTTCTTCGGTTTCTGCTTCCGTATGACATGTATGGCCGCGAGCATGGTGCTTCCTGTGGCGATGCCGTCATCGATTAGTATGACTGTCTTTCCCTTCAATTCCGGCTTTTTGCGTTCGCCCCGGTAGAGGACGTACCTCTCCTCGACCGCAGCCGCTATCTTGCCCCGCTGGAACTCGATATACTCCTGCCTCACTTCCGCCGCCGCGCCTGCGTTCACGAAATGCTCGCCATCCGGCCCGACCGCTCCTATGGCGTATTCTGGGTTGAATGGATGGGGTATCTTCTTGGTGATGATGATGTCGAGGGGGAGGCCGAGTTCGGAATGAAGGACTTCGCCTATCTGCAGCGCTCCGCGGGGAATCGCGAGGATTATGGCATTTTTCATGCCCTTGTAAGCAACTAACGCATCAGCAAGTCTCTTTCCGGCGTCATAGCGGTCCCGGAACATGCGATACTCGCTCAATCCGGCTATTTATTCCTGCCCCTGCGAGACGCATCAGGCAACTTCTTGCGAGGCCGGAGAATAAGCGCATTCATGGTCAGGCTGAGAATGAACACATAGACAGGGTAAAGGGCAATCATCAGGCTCCATTCGTTAATCGCAAGGAGGTTCAAGGAGTTCGCGATGAGAAACATCCCCCAGGCGGCCTTGCTCTCGGTTTCCGGCCGGTGATACGCCTTCTTTATAGTCGGGATGCCGCCGATGGCATCTATGCTGGTGGTGAGGAAGTACGCGAAAACCGGCTCGCTCGTAATCGCCCATGCCGCAAGCCCAATCCCGGCTCCAAGAAGGCATGCCTTATCGAGCGCGGTCCATCCCTCCTCGCCGTATTTGAGGGAGAGCGCAGCCACCGCCAGTATGCCTATTGCGTAGCCTATCGGCGTCCATGCGGTATCCCGCGCGCCTGCCGACCAGTAGCTTGCCGCGATGATAACCCCCAAAACCGCCCAGATTATCCATGTGGCCTTGTTCGGTTTCGTCTTGCGGCTAAGGGTATCGAGGATGTAAGGGACGAAGGCCAGGAAGCCGATGATTCCGGCAAGAAGGCCAAGCAATCCGGAGGCTGTCATGGTTTATCCTGCGACGGTGCTTGGGAATCTGTTTCCTGCGCCTGCTCGGCTTGCGGCACTACTGCAAAGCTCGCCACCTTCTCGCCTTCTGAGAGGCGGATGATCGTGACTCCTTGCGTGTTCCGGCCAATCACCGAGATGCCCTTTATGTGGATGCGGATTGCCTGCCCTTTCGAGCTCATCACGATGACCTCGTCTTCATCGTCCACGCCGCGGATGCCTACCACGTCTCCGTTGCGGCCCTCGGTCTTGATGTTGATTACACCGGAACCCCCACGACCCTGGACGCGGTACTCGTCTATGTGCGTCCTCTTGCCGAAGCCGTTCTCGGTGATTGTGAGGATGCCCGGCTTGAAGCACTTGGCTATGCCGACGACCGTATCCTCGCCTTCCTTGAAGCGGATGCCGATTACGCCCTGGCCTGTCCTTCCAAGTTCCCTGGCTTCCTCCTCCTTGAAGCGGATGGCCTGGCCCTTCTTGGTGGCAATCACAAGCTCCTGCTTTCCGTCGGTCTTAATGACCTCGACCAGCCGGTCGCCCTCCTTGAGGGTTATCGCAATGATGCCTACCTTCCTCACATTCGAGAAGTTCTCCAAAGCGGTTCTCTTGATGATGCCGTTCCGGGTCACCATGCAGAGGTACTCGCCGGAATCGAACTTCTCGACAGATATCCATGATGTCACTTTCTCGTCTTTCAAATCCAGCAGGCTCACCAGCGTCTTGCCAGTGGAGTAGCGGCTGCTTTCAGGCGTACGCCAGACTTTCAGCCAGAACGCCCTGCCTTTATCGGTAAAGAGCAGGAGGTAGTTGTGGTTCCTGGTCACAATGACGTCCTGCACGATGTCCTCCTCTTTGGTCTCGGTGCCAATAACTCCCTTCCCGCCGCGGTGCTGGGAGCGGTATTCGTCCAGGCCCACCCTCTTCACGTAGCCGCGGCCGCTTATCACGACGACGACATCATCATTCGGGATGAGGTCCTCGATGTCCACATCGCCGTCATCCTCGATGATTTCCGTGCGCCTCTCGTCCCCGTACTTGTCCCTGACCTCTTTCAATTCGTTCTTGATGATGGCAAGTATCTTGTTGATATCGGAAAGCACGTCGATTAGGTGCGCAATCGTCTTCATGAGTTCGGCATGCTCGTTCTCGATTTTCTCGCGTTCCAGCGAAACGAGCCTGGATATCTTCATGTCCAGGACCGCGTTCGCCTGTATCTCGCTAAGGGAGTAGTCCTTCATGAGCCCGGCCCTGGCCTGCTCGATGTCCTTGGACCTCCTCAGGAAATTGACTATCGCGTCTATGTTCTTCAGGGCAATCATAAGCCCCTCGAGCACATGGGCGCGGGCCTTGGCCTCTTTCAGTTCGAACTCGCACCTTTTGCGGACGATTTCCTTCCGGAATTCGACGAACTCGGATATGGTCTGCGCGAGGCCGAGGCATTTCGGCTCCTTGCGGACAATCGCCAGGTTGATGATGCCGAAGGTGCCCTGCGCCTGGGTATGGGCGTAGAGCTGGTTGAGGACGACATCCATGTCATGCCCTTTCTTGATGTCAATCACGATTTCCATGCCGTCCTTGTCCGAACGGTCGTGGACGCCGCTTATGCCCTCGATTTTCTTGTTCTTCACCGCCTCGACTATGGATTCGATGACCGCGGTCTTCGTCACCTGGTAGGGTATCTCGCTTATCACAAGCACGTTCCTTTTGAGGTCTTTTTCCACCCTGGAGCGGACTTTGATGATGCCGCGGCCTGTCTTATACGCCGAAACGATGCCCGCCCTCCCGACGATTATCCCGCCTGTCGGGAAGTCCGGGCCGCTTACTATCCTGAGCAGCTCATCCTCTCCAGCCCCGTCTATCACCGCCACGGTGGCATCCACTATTTCTGTCAGGTTGTGCGGCGGGATGTTCGTCGCCATGCCTACGGCGATGCCAGAAGAGCCGTTAATCAGCAGGTTGGGCACCCTTGCCGGGAGAACTGTCGGCTCCTTGAGCGTGCCGTCGAAATTATCCGTGAACGAGACCGTCTCCTTGGCGATGTCTGATAGCAGTTCCGCGCTCATTTTCGCCATCCTGACTTCGGTGTACCTCATGGCGGCCGGATTGTCGCCGTCGACCGAGCCGATGTTGCCTTGCCCATCGACTAGCATGTAGCGAAGGGAAAACGGCTGGGCCATGCGGATAAGCGAATCGTAGATGGCAACATCACCGTGGGGGTGGTACTTGCCGAGGCAGTCGCCTACGACACGCGCGCTTTTCTTGAACGGCTTGCCATAGACGTTCCCCAGCTCATGCATCGTGTATAATATCCTCCGGTGCACCGGCTTCAGGCCGTCCCGGATGTCCGGTATCGCGCGGCCAATTATGACCGACATCGCGTAGTCCAGGTAGCTCTCCTTCATGTCGGATTCAATCGTCCGCAGGGTTATGGTTTCGGCCATGAGTATCACCTTTATATGTCGAGGTTCTTGACCGTGGCGCCATGCTCCTCGATGAATGCGCGCCTCGGCTCGACCAGATCGCCCATCAGGAGCGTGAACAGCTCGTCTGCCACGAGCGCATCCTCCACCGTGACCCGCTTCAGCGTCCGCGTCTCCGGGTTCATAGTGGTCTCCCAGAGCTGGTCGGCGTTCATCTCACCAAGGCCTTTGTAGCGCTGGACGTTGGCATCCCCGCCGACGGCCTTAAGCGCGTCGGCCAGCTGCGCGTCCGTGTACATGTACTGCACGCTCTTGCCTTTCTGCACCCGGAAAAGCGGGGGCTGGGCGATGTAGAGGTATCCCTTGTCTATCAGCGCCCTGAAATAACGGTAGAACAGGGTGAGGATAAGCGTCCGGATATGCGAGCCGTCCACATCGGCATCGGTCATGATGATGACCTTGTGGTATCGCAGCTTGCCCATGTTGAAGTCCTCCTTGAACCCGGCCCCAAGGGACAGGACGATGTTCCGGATTGCCTCGCTGTCGATGATTTTGTGGATTGGGGCTTTTTCCACGTTCAGGATTTTGCCCCGAAGGGGCAGTATGGCCTGGTAGCGGCGGTCCCTTGCCTGCTTGGAGCTGCCGCCTGCCGAATCGCCCTCCACGAAATATATCTCGCATTTCGCCGGGTCTTCTTCCGAGCAGTCCGCCAGCTTGCCCGGGAGCACGCTGCTTTCGAAGACGTTCTTCCTGCGAATCAGGTCCTTCGCCTTCTGCGCGGCTTCCCTCGCTTCCATGGAGTTGATGATTTTCAAAGAAATGATTTTCGCGATAGGCGGGTGCTCCTCGCAGTATGTCTTGAAGGCGTCATAGAACAGGCTGTCCACCGCGCCGCGGATTTCACTGTTGCCGAGTTTCGTCTTGGTCTGGCCTTCGAACTGCGGCTCGGGCACCTTCACGCTGATAATCGCTGTCAGGCCTTCTATGGCGTCATCCCCGGTAATCTTGTGCTCCTCCTTGACAAGCTTGGCCGATTTCGTATAATCGTTCACGGCCCGTGTAAGCGCGGTCCGGAATCCGACCACATGCGTCCCGCCCTCAATCGTCTTGATGTCGTTCACGAAGCTGTAGATGCTGTCGCTGTAGCCGTCGGTGTACTGGAGGGCGATTTCGACTTCCACATGGTCGGTCTTCTTGTTCAGGTAATACGGCTCGTGGAGCTTGTTTCGCGCTTCGTTGATGTGCTTGACGAACTCGACGATTCCGCCTTCGTAGCAGAACTCCTCCTTCTTCCCGACCCGCTCGTCCGAGAGGGAGATTCTCAGGCCCTTGTTGAGGAAGGCGAGCTCCATGATGCGCTCGCGGAGGTAATCGTAATCGAATTCAATCGAGGGGAATATCTGCGAATCGGGCTTGAACGAGACAATGGTCCCCCGCACGGCCGAGTGCGCGCCCACCTTGAATGGCTCCCTCGGCTTTCCCCTGGCATATCCGATGGTGTGGCACTTGCCGTCCCGGTGAACCTCGATGTCCATCCACTCGGAGAGGCCGTTGACGACGCCCATGCCTACCCCGTGCAGGCCCCCTGAGACCTTGTATGCCTTCTTGTCGAACTTTCCTCCTGCATGGAGGGCGCTGGCAACCAGCTCCAGGCCGGATTTGCCTGAAGGGTGCATATCCACCGGGATGCCCCTTCCGTCGTCCTTGATGAGCGCGGAGCCGTCTTTCCGGAGCTCCACCTGTATGTTCTTGCAGTGGCCTGCAAGGGCTTCGTCTATGCTGTTGTCCACGATTTCGTAGACCAGATGATGAAGACCCCTTTTGGACGTGTCGCCTATGTACATGCCAGGCCTTTTCCGGACCCCGTCCAGGCCTGTCAGGACCTGTATTTCCTTCGCTGTGTAACCGCTATCCTCAGCCATACAATTACCACTAGTTCCTTGATGTGAATTTACGTCGTAGAGAATTCAGTATTCTTGCCAAAAATATATTGTCTGGGAGGCTTTAAATTGGTATGGTTTTTTACGGCATTGCACACAAAATAATGCCTGCACATAAACTCTTTTGGCTGCACATTAATTAGGCCTTTTTTGACGATAAAGATTTCATTTTATGACCGTTCCCACCTCTCAAAGGCTATAAATATACCTTTTCAAAATATAATTATATGACGGAACAGCTAGCGCAAGTCGATTCCCCCAAATATTGGCGAATTTTTATAACTGCCGCTTCGGAATTTGACATACAAGGCGTTAATCTTCGAGAGGGGATCTGCAAGCACCTCAAATTACCGGGTCAAGTTTCGAATATCAAAGACGGAGTTGAACTAATTATATACGGAAACAAGATACAAGCAGAAGAAGCGAAAAAAAGAGTTTATGGCATTTGCAGGGCAATTCATGGTAGTGAAGATGTCGCCGGACTTGATATAACTCTCTCCGAGCGTCTATTTGACTTCGATATTTCCTCAGTAAAAGTAAATATTCTTCGTTCTGATGACCTACGGGAAATGGTTTGGGGCTTACAAGGGGCGGGAAGGGTCTTTCAGAAACAATTAGAACAAAAAAAGAATCAGTGCTTTATTTCAATTACTTCGATTATAGGCTATGCTGTCGATGATGGAAGCAGTATTGCTCTCCTACAAAATCACCAAATCATGCTTCGAGAGATTCTTCAAGAGACCCCGTTTGATGAAGAGTTGACTAATTGGTTATTCACTTTCTTAGAAAAAATGATTGATAGTGATCGCCCTGGGTTATTAGGACTTATCGGGGCTCTTGAAAAAGAGACCGACCAATCAATTGAATCGAAGAGTAAGGATTACCAAGAACTTTACAGAAAAATCAAATTGAGGAAGGTAAAAAAGGGAAATTAACGCAGGGAAATACACCACCGTAACGTATATTAACTCCTTTCGCCCCATAAAACTAGTATGCGAACCGAGTTGGTGCAGCTCATTGGCGACTATTATTTTTCAATGTTTGGTGAGCCAGTTAGTGTAGAATCTTTTCAAAAAAGGCTACAATTTCAAAAATTTGTCTACACATTGGCGCACTTCAACATCATCCCAGAAGCAAAACCCTTATTCAATTGGTATATCCGAGGCCCTTATTCAAGCACAATTATGGATATTGCGTATGAACTTAGGAGTTCGGATATGTCCTTTGAGTCTAAACCACTTCCATCTGAACTATCCTTTTTTAATGAAATTAAAAATGATTCTCGAAAAATAGAATTATACGCCTCGCTTTTGTTCCTGAAGGATGCAAGGTATTCTAAATCCGAGGCCAAAAAGCTGATTTTAATAAGAAAACCAGATTATTCACTCGAAGAAATTGAAGAAATGATTTCTCATATTCGTTGAATGCAATTCGAACAAGCTCGATATGATCTACATTTTCATAACTGAGCGGTTGTACTCGGTTTTTTCGTTATTCCGAACAACCCGCCGTCAGATGACAACAAAAAAAGACCTTTTTCATTTTCTATCGTCTTCATTTTCACATTAGTTTTCTTATTTTTCAATGCCCCATAGTTTTCATGAACTAGTTTAGATAACACATCCTTGTCTATCCCAAAAATGAACTCTGAGTTAGGCATTATGTTGTCAATATCCAGCATATTACTTAGTTTAGAATGCTTTCCACTGCCCACTAATCTTTTTACGAACTGATATGTGTTTTCTCCAATAGTGATTCGGTCCATTCCTTCATTGCTAGGTCCCTCTACCCGTAACTCTCTTTTTTCTAATATCCCTGGCAATAACTCTTTCTTTTTTGGGTAAAGATCGATTAGCTTAGCTTTATACTCTGAATATAACTGATTCCCAATTCTTTCAAAACCAGCATATTTGCATAATCTGGTATAATGTTTCAATACCTGCAACTCATACCTAGATGATTCACTTTGATCACTTCCTGGGGGGTCAGCAACAACCAGACTTGATCCTAAATCAGCATTGCTGATTAAGGTTGAAATAACAAATCGAGCTGTAGTTACCGCTGGAAGTAATCTCGCATTCTTTTGTTCTACCCCGGAAGTTATCTGAGTTCTTTGGGTCTTATGATTAAACGTTCCTTTGCATTCAAACACCATTTCCCTTCCTTCAGACGTAACTCTATAATCTGGCCTCCTTGAAGACCCCTCAACCTCGCTTATCTCTTCCCAGTTTAAGTCAAATGTTTTCTGCATAAATAATATCCCAATTCCAACTCCCACTGCTTCGGCTACCCTACGCCTATGTTCAGAACCCATTCGCCTACAGAAGAACCCCGGTTTATCCAAAAGAAAGCTTCCTAACAGAAATCTGCCGTTATAAAAGTACTCCTCCATGCTGGGTCTGCTTACTGGATAAAGATAACGCCCCGCGGTAGAAATAAGTTCGAGATAAGTAAAACGAAATTTGTTTTGATGATTGCGAAGACGATGATCAATCGGATCTGAAAATCGTTCTAATGTTAGATCTACCCCCCTTTCTTTCTTCAATAGCGCTTCAGTTTCGAAATCAAGTTCCATATTCTTTCCTCGGTGTCGGTATATTCCAACTTAATTTTATAAATCAGTACCGACGTTAAGCCTAAAAACTAGTACGTACTAAGTACGTACATGGGAAAAGGGCGAATACAGGTAGAATACGACGATGTAGATAGTCGTGAAGTAAAAGGAATGACGAAACGTCGTTGCGGCTACGTCTACTTATCGCCAGCATGGATAGACCGAAAGGTGCTGGTTCTATTGTTGCCTGAAAAGGAGATGAAAAAATGACGAGATCTACTACTGAAGAATGGGATCAGAAAAATAGCATATTACTCAAACGCATGCAGATATACGAAATAGAATATCGCGAACGAAATTGTCTCAAGAAGACTGATAACCACTTGAAAACAGGATGCCACGAAGTAGGTGGAGTAATCTATTGTCCAGCACTAAAAAAGTCTAAAGCAAGAAAATTCAAAAAAGAGATTGAGCAGCAGATTGCGCTCGCTTCAACGCTGAGCTCAAATACTTACTCGAATACTACTAGACGAGAAAACCCTCTACCGCTTGATTGAGGAGCTCATGCTGCGGACAATATTTACCGACGAAGGTCCCTCGTCTAAGACTTACTGCGCTTTGCTGGAGGGCAAAACGACTTGCCACGGTTTCATAGCTGTATACTGGTTGGTGGAGTTCATGCTCGGAACAAAGCTCGTAGATCTGGCCCATCTTCCGTATGTCGATGAAAGGACTGAATCCACTCTCTGAAACAAACTCGTCAGAGGGGTAGCGATTGGTCTGTTCTTTCCTTGAAAGAAGACCGAGACTAGCCTCATCGAATAGCCGGAGCTTAGTATAGTCCATGTCTCCCCCAGGATTTTGGTATTTTCTTATCGATGTACTCTTGATGCCGAAGAAAGATAGCAGGCTCGGATAAGATGCTGGGATCCCTTTCCTTCTATACAGTCGTTCTACACCGCTCATATGCACCCATAGGGATTTTTTTGAGAATTCACGTAGAAAGACGAACTTCTCGTAGTTTCCAGTAAGGGAACGGTGTCTGATGTCGAGGCTCACGATGCCTGCGGCAAGGGCAGCTTCGATTTTATTCTCGAATGCCTCATCGTTATCACTTGCCATATCAATCAATACTCTTGGGAGTTTATCCTTTGACCGAATGGCGTCGATACAGTTCCCGATGTCTACCTCTAGCGATTCCACCGAACTCTCTGGTGATCGCTCGGGTATTGTCACGATGTCCAGTTCGCTCATCAACTGGCCACGGACATAGTTTCCAACAAACGTGTCGTCAAGGTCTCTCCATTTCGTTCCTGCACCAGGTTGTGCGCGTTGTAGAGTATGAGAAGCAACGCGAGAAGATTGGCCAGCAAGGCGCAAGTTTAATTCTTGGGAAAACGAGTCGTCGCTTCCCTTGACATTGAGTCCGAGCCGATTGAGATCATCGTCGATTATCTCGAATAGTTCATGAGGATATTCATAAGAGGTCTTTCCGAAACAGTGACTAAGACCTTTCTTGTAGCCATACTCGGTTGGCGTCAGTGCCCGCGTAGGCAACAGAACATGATTCGTTGGGGTTTCGAGAACCCATCCACCATCAATCAACTTCGTCATATTTTGTTCCCTCCTTCTTTCTTTTTTTGTATCGAAACTAATATACATGCAGCACCTATCGCTACGACAGTTCCACGAGTGAATCGTTGGACCTCCACATTCGATTTTTTCAGAGTTTCTAATACCTTTTCGTCCAGTGCAGACAGCCCGGAATGAAGTAATTCGGATTGGGCAGTTTCGAGGATCTTCTTCTCTTCTTCGGAGACCAATATCGTAGTTACCATGAATGTCAGAAATATATTCCTATATACATTATATAAACATATCTGTTCATTTTTTATTATCAGCCAACCAGCTTTCTATGGCTGTTCCAATAGCTTTGGAAATGCTGCCCTTTTTCAGTCCAAATACGAGTGCAGCTTTCTTTCTGAGGCGATTCTCAAGTTCATCGGGTAAAACGATTTGCATTCGTCCCATAAACACATAACTACATATACATTTATAATCATTAATATATGAGATATACACATATACACATGCCGAGGCGATTGAAATAACGATGGGTTGCATTAGTTGTGGTTCCTCTGACATCAAAATGAACGGCAGGGCGCTATAAACGCTATTTTTTCCGTGACTCGTTCTCCCTGACCCTGTACCGGACAATCCTTTTCACCAGGCCAAACGGTATCGGTTCATCAATCGGGAACTGGACGGACCCTTTCGCCTGCTTATAAGGGGAAAGCTCATTTTTGAAGACGGCAATCGCCGACGGGGTGGGGTAAAACCCGATATGCTTCTTAAACGCTGCAAAATGCACAAGGTTGCCGTTCTGCCTGAATGTCGGTATCCCGTACCTAATCGTTTCTTCGGCATTGGGTGCGGACTCCCTGATGGCCAGCCTGAGTTTTCTTAATATACCCTGGATTTCTGGCGGAAATGCGGCGATATACCCGTCCATGGTTTTTTGCTGTTTTTTTGGCATTTCCATACCTATTGCTCCCATGGCGGCATACTGCGGCCGGTATTGCGATAAAACACGGGCCCGGGCGGTTTTTTCACCCGGCCTCGAAAATCTTCATCTTGGCCTTCCACTGCTCGACCGCGTCCTTGAACTTGTCCTTGCTTACGAACAGGATGGAATCCAGCAGGCGGTTGCGCATGATGACTATCACCGTCTTGTCGCCGACAGCCGCGAAGCTCTGCGGCTGGTGCTGGCCGAGGTTCTTCGCCAGCGCGTGCATGTACGAGAACAATTTCATGCCGAGGGCGGTCATCACCGTGCTCCCCCCTTCGGAGAATTCCGCGAGGATGACCTTTTCCTGCTTCATGATGATGGCGCCCTTAAGGAGGCCCTTCCCGAGCATTTCCTGGACGAGCTGGTCCGGCGACACCTTCCTCTTCTTTATGACATCGCGCTCGAAACTGAGGCCTTCCACCCCGGCCTCCTTGGCATACCTGCCGAGCGCCCAGCCGCGCAGTGATGCGGGCACGGTAACCAGGGAGGTCACATAGACCTCGTTCTGCTCGTCGAGCATCTTTGTGATGCTGTCTTTCCACCTGGGCCAGTTGTCGTCGGCCAGCTTCTTCCTTCCCTTCAGGCTGGATACCGCATTCTCGACCCTTGCCAGATAATCATCGATCAAAGCCTTGCTCCTTGCGGTCATGTCCTTTGTGAGTATGTCTATCTTCTCCGATTTCACGGTCGTGAAGACGTCATATTCCTTGCTGATGTCGAAATCCTCCTTGGCGTATTCTTCCACCAGCGATTCAAGCTCCTTCATCCTGTCTTTGAGGGAGGCGGCCTTGGCGAGGAACATGTCCTTCTCCTGCCGTATCACGATGCCGTATGCCCGCTCAAGCACGGTAATCTTCGCGAAATTCTCAAGGGCGAAATACGCCATCAGGACGCCTATCAGCGTCATTCCTATCGCTATCACGCCCATGTCGTTCTTCATGAGGAAATCCAACGACTCAAGGAGGGGGGGAATGCTCGCAGGCGGCGTCGCGACGACTGTCGCCATGTAATACCCGGCCGCCAGCATCACCACGGCGACGACCATATCAGCCTTCCAGCGCACGTCCGTCCTGCCGAACGCCTTCCGGAAGCCTGTCGTGAGGCTTGCTCCGGCGACCCTTTCGCTAATCATCGTGAATGCGAGCACGATGATGTTGTATATGAACAGGAGGACAGCCAGCGTAACGCCTACTGCAGCGCCGAAGGCCAGGAAATAGTTCTTCAGGATGCCGTTGAATGCCAGGAGGATGAAATTCGTCGGCGCGAGAGGAAGGAGGTTTATGTGCTTGACCCGGATGTCCGGCGTCCGCATCCCTGCGATGACGTTGTCCGGCGCCTCCTGGGACTGGAACTCGTAATATAACTGGTATCCCTCCTCGTTCGACTTTGCCGACGTCCAGTTGACAATGGAATATCCGCCTGACTCGGTTGCGGAGATGGACTGTATCGATGAGATGCTTTCGGTGTCGAGCACCATGTTCGACGGGACCTTGTCCGTGATGCCCATTCCCGCCACCTCGACTCCGATGTCCTGCCCGCCGCTTGTAGATACGGGCTTGACCGTAACCAGGACGTGGTAGCGGTAGCTGGCGTTCTGCACCGTGTACGTGCCGACCTTCCGGGTGGCTTCAAGCATGTACGGGATGCCGAAATCCGAGTGGGTGCACAGCCCGAACTCGTCACTCGAGTAGATGGGATTCGCGTTTATCTCCGCGATGCGGTTGATTATCAGCCTGGTCTTGCCGAGGAACTCGTCCCTCTCCGTATCAGTGCCCTCGCGGAGCGTGAGCACCATCCTGCGGGCATCAAGGAGAAGCGAGCGTATCTCGTTGTTCGCCTTCACGTATGATATCATGGACCCTGCAAGGACCTCCTCGTCCGATGCGGCGATTTTCCTGCATTTCTGCGATGCGCTCGAACATAGCTTCGTGCATGTCGAGACATCCGAGCAGACCACGTTGCTGAGGCCGATATTGGCGCTGCATGCCGTGTCTGCCTGTATCCTGGATTTGGAGAACTCGTCAAGGCTCTGGTCGGCTACCAGGAGGTCGACATCTGTCAAATTCGGGTTGACCGAAGTATAGACCGCAGAGGTGTCCACAGTGACAGTGACCTGCCTCTGGATTGTCATGCCGGCTTCCTTGTTGGAAACCGGCGAGAAGTCATAAATCAAATAATCCGCGCTACCGTCCCCGTCCAGGTCGGTAGGCTGGGCGCTGGTCACCTGCTCGGCCTTTCCCCCTTGGTACGGGCTTTCACCAAGGCAGCCAAAACCCATCAGGAATATTGCAAACAATAAGACTATGCACCGGCGCATGAAGTGTGTTTCCAAGGTGTTCTTTTAAAATCTTGCCGCGGACGCTAATATATGCAGAAGGTGTTAGCGCGGGTCTTGCCGGCGATAAAACCGAGCCCCGAAGAGCTTTCGGCGGAACTGGCTTTCGCTGAGCTCATGGTCGCGCACATCCGGGACAACGCCCCCAAGGGATGCGATGTGGTCCTGACCGGCTCGATGGCGAAGCGCACGTTCCTTCGCGACAAGAGGGACATCGACATCTTCGTCCTCTTTAACCGCTCGGTGCCGAGGGATTCGCTGGAATCCTTCATCAAGGACATAATGGCATCATCATTCCCTGGCCTGGGCTACCAGTTGAGCTACGCGGAGCATCCGTACTCGCGCTTCCATTTCGAAGGGAGGCGGATAGACCTGGTCCCTGCGTACAAGATAACGAAAGCAGCGGAGCGAATCAGCTCTGTGGACCGCTCGGTCCTCCACACGGGATTCGTGAATTCCCGCCTGAAAAAAAAGCAGGTGGACGACGTATTGCTCCTCAAGCAGTTCCTCCGGGGAAACGGGATTTACGGGGCGGAAATCAAGATAGAAGGATTCTCCGGGTACCTCTGTGAACTCCTGGTAATCAGGTACGGCGGCTTCCCGGCCCTTCTGAAAGCTGCGGCCAAATGGAAGGCGGGGGCCCCAGCCGGATTATTCATCGATATCAAGAAATACTACAAGATTGCCGAAGCCAAGGAAGCGGCGAAACGCTTCTGCAGTCCCCTAGTCGTTATAGACCCAACCGACAAGAACCGCAATGTCGCCGCGGCGGTCTCTGAAGCCAACCTTAAGCTGTTCATCTCGCTAAGCAAGGCATTCATAAAGAAACCCGCCGAGGGGCACTTCTTCAAGAAACCGGTCACATTCGATGAGCAGGCCGCAAGGGCATCGAAGGGGAAAAAGCTCTTCCTGCTTTCCATGCCCCGGCCGGACATCGTGGACGATATCCTCTGGGGCCAGTTGCACAAGATGCTCGGGCAGCTGAAATCCCATCTGAAGGAGTTCGGCCCCAAGGCAATCCTGGCAGACGATTCGCGCCATCTTGTCCGCCTCGCCATCATATTGGAACATGACCGCCTTCCGGATAAGATGCTCGTTGCGGGCCCGCCATTGGCAATGAAGAAGCATGTCATTGAATTCAAGAAGCGGCACAAAAAGGGGAAATTCATTATCAAGAAGAAGAAGCTCTTCGCCGAGGTGAAGCGCCCGGTCGTAAAGGCCGAGGACGCGATTCATGCGTTCTTCCGCGCGTTCGCGACGACGCGTTCGCATCTCGCGTACCCGGAAGAGATGCTTGTCATTGAGCGAAAATAATAAAGTTCCATTTATATTCATTTCTATACACATCCAGTCACATGGCTTCTGGTAACAAACAGGTGCGCACAGGAACCGCCCTTCCGGCTTTCCAGGGCTTCGACCCGGGGAAGGCTTCGGAGCGGCTAAGCTCGTTTTGCGATAAGTTCCATATCGATCCGGAAACAATCCGGCGCATCATCGTAGAACCCGTCCTCCAAAGCGGGGAAGTAATCTCATTCATGGGCGAAGCCCCTCTCTACGCATACGCCTGCGGGACGCAGACCGATGCCATAACGCGGATGGCCGAAAAAGTGATGGTTGCCTCAGGCATCGCCCAAAATCCCGAAGCAAAGGATGCCAAGCTTGAACTCTGGCGGATTCTCCGGGATTTCTCGGTCGGCTACGGCATCCCGGTGGAGGAGCAGCTCGGGCTGATTACAAAAAGGGGATTGCAGGACAAGTTCAATTTCCAATCCGTTCATACGCTGACCGCCATGCGCTTCATGATGGACCTAGCCGGCAGATTGGAAGGGCATCTTCCATCCTTCGGCAGGATAAAATCCGCTTACATAGACATCTGGCCCGAGAACATGGGGCCGGAAACGTTTTCCGCCGTCTTCAACATGTTCATCCAGGGGCAGGTGCCCACAACCCAGGAAGACGGCTCGGCCCTCAACGTCTTCCCGACGCATTGCCGCTCCCTGACAACCCCGCCCCTCAAACCGGATACTCCGTATATCGTATCCACAACCAACCTATCGGGCGCCTATTCCTTAGCGAGCATCCTGCCCCCGGAGGAATCGCTTGGCATAAGGCTGGACCTCCTTCTCTGGAGGAAGGCCGACACGCTCATAATAGCGGATGTCACAGGCTCATTCGCGTAGCGTTTCTGTTATCGCCCGGTTTCATCCCGCAAGGTTGCTGATGCCGACAATGAAGACTATCCAGGCTCCCCAGTAAATCAGCGAAGGGAGCAGCACAGCCACGGCCGCCTGCCAGAATCCCAGCTTGTTTATCTCACGCAGGCCCCGGAAAGCATTGCCGAAGGACACCAGTGGCGTAAGCTCGCCGACGCAAGGCACCCACGCAAGAAGAAGGGACGGCGTCGAAGCGTAGAAATACACCTGGAATGTGTCTGCCATTGGGCGTTTCCCACCGAAAAGGCCAATCAGGAAATGCGATATCACCGGGAGGAAAAACCCGATGCCAAGCGCATATGTGAATGTGCCTAGGGCCATTGCGATTAGGGAGATGAAAACGTCCCTGGTTGCGACGAATGCAAGCGCAAAATTCGCCACGCTTCCGAAAACGAGAAGGATGATGAAATATGTGAGCGAGGAAACGAATCCTTCCTTAAGCAGCCCAACGAATTCCTTCTCCTCGGTGCTCCATATCGTTTTCTTCAGCTTCTCAAGGAATCCCACCGTCTCACCTCAGAGCATCACTCTTTCGCCAGGAAGCGGGGCAACCGACTTGAACCCGTGCTCCTCTTCCAGCTCTTGCGCGAAATCCTCGGGCTTGTCGCCGTGGACGAGGAGGATTTTCTCAGGGTTCGCCTTCTTGATGAACCTTAGGAGGTCGGTGCGCCCGGCATGCGCTGACAAATCCAGGTATTCGACCGGCAAGTCGACCGCCAGTTCCTGCCCGTCTTTCACGATATTGCCGTTGTTCTGGAGCATCCAGCCGTTCGTCCCTTCCACGCAGTAGCCCGTGAAGATGATTTTCGATTCTGAGTTCGCATTGAAGATATAGTTCAGGACCGGCCCGCCGTTCAGCATGCCCGCGGTGGATATTATCACCGAAGGCTCGCGAAGGGCAGCCTTCTTGTCCGGGATGGACTGCACCAGCGTCACGCTCCGGACCGCCTTCTTGAACGAGTCCGGGTCTTTTAGGTATTTGGGGTACGCCATGTAGATGCGCGACATCTCGCGGCCCATGCCGTCGACGAAAATCGGTATCTCCCGGTCGTAGCTCCGGAGAAGCGCAATCAATTCCTGCGTCCGGCCGAGGGCGAAAGCCGGGAGCAATACGTTCCCGCCGTTTTCCAGCGTCTCATAGATGCTCTCCATGAACTTCTCTTCCGCCTGCCTCCTCGGCGGGTGGTCCCTCTTGGCATACGTGCTTTCAATCATGAGGGTGTCCACGCCTTCGGCGAACTTCGCGCCCCTGTGCATGAACGTCTCCTCGATTTTGAAGTCGCCGGTGTAAAAGAAGCTCTTGCCCCTGTGCGTTATCTCCACCATGGCCGCGCCGCTGATGTGGCCTGCGTCATACAGCTCGATTTTCGTCTCCCCGCTGTTTATCGGATGCCTGTATAAGAGCGGGTTCCAGAATTTCTGCGCCTTCTTGAGGTGCCCCAGGCGATAGGGCAAATCGTCCCCCATGATTTTCATCGAGTCCATCCAGAGGACTTCGCAGATGTCCTTCGTGGGCGGGGTCGAGTACCATCGTATCCGGTTCTGGACGTAAAGGGCGGGGATGCAGCCCGAATGGTCCAGGTGCGCATGCGAGAGCACCATCATGTCCGGCTTGACCGGAGTCTCGAGGGGGAACTTGGCCTGCCCGCTCTCGTCGAATATCTTGATTCCGTAGTCGAGCATGATGTTGCGGTCAGTATGAAGCATGAACGCGCTCCGCCCGACTTCCCTTGAGGCGCCCAAACATTCGACGAATGTCTCCATGGTGCAGAATCGGATACAAAACTTTAATAGTTACCTCTCCCCTTCAATCTTTGCTCCCAAGCACAGATGCCGTATGGAAGGCCAGGCAATATTGGATTTCGAGTGGATACTGCTGTTTGCCGCAATCGCCGGCATAGTCGCAGTCCGCCTCAGGATGCCACCCGTAGCAGGCCTGCTGCTTGCGGGGATGGTGATGGGCCCGAACATGCTCAACCTCGTCGACCTGCCCACGATAGACATGCTTGCAGAGCTCGGCGCGGTCCTCCTCCTATTCATGATAGGCGTCGAATTCTCAATCACCAAGCTGCTTTCATCAGGCCTTCGCGCAATAATAAGCAGCGCCATCCTCGTCTTCCTCACGTTCACGGTGATGCACGAAGTGGCAATACTCCTCGGCTACGACTATGTGACCTCCCTTTTCATAGCCGCCATGCTCTCGCTGAGCAGTACGGCAATCATGATGAAGATTCTCGAGCAGAAGCGCCTGATAGACCGCCATGAGACCCCCGTGCTCATCACCATGCTTATAATAGAGGACCTGATCGCCGTCTTCATGCTCACGTTCTTCTCCAGCATGAAATCCGGCACCTTCAGTTCCGAAGACCTAATCGGCGCAGTCCTAGTCTCCCTCGCGGTCATGGTGTTCGCCTATCTGGTGCTCCTTCGCTTCCTGAAAAAGTTCTCAACCCTGTTCTTGCGCTACCAGGCCGAGGATACGCTCATCCTCTTCGCGTTCGCCCTTGGCGTCGGCATGAGCGTGCTCGCCTCGGTCGTCGGGCTCACCCCCTCAATCGGCGCGTTCCTAGCAGGAAGCCTGATAGCCGGCCTGCCGATTGGCCGCGATGTCGAGCATGCGATTAGGCCTTTCAGCCATGTCTTCTCGTCATTCTTCTTCCTCTCGGTCGGGATGCTCATCAACCCGGCCGTCATGATAGTGTCCGCCGACCTAACAGCAATCCTGATAGCCGCATTCATGGTGACGGTGTTCCTTGCGACCGCATTCACATTCTTCTTAATCAGCTCCAGCGGGCGTTCGTCCGTCTTTGCCGGCCTGGCGATGCTGCCCCTGGGCGAGTTCTCCCTCCTTATCGCCAAGGAAGGCGTGGGCGTCGCATCCGCCGACCTGGTCGGTATAGCATCAATCGGCGTGCTGATCACTTCCCTGGCATGTTCCATCTCCTTGAACCGCAGCGAGCGCATGTACGCATGGCTCAAAGACAAACTGCCCGTCTGGTTCCTGGACAGCCTGAGGGACGCTTCCGGGTATTTCAGGAACGTCTTGTGCGCTTTCGAGCCGGGCGGGTACTTCCACCGTATTTTTATCGCCGAGCTGAAAAAGAGCTACTCCGACATCTTCTACATCGTGGGCGCGCTCATCTTCTATTATGCGGCGAAACCGTACCTGCAATTCGAGATGGCCCTGTTCGGCTACAGCATCATGGCCTACTCGGCTCTTCTGATGCTGATGGCCGCCCTTTTCCTTGTTTCACTCACCCGCCTGTTGCTTTCAGCCAAGCGCATGTTCGACGCCCTCGCCACAATTTTCTCGAGGTCCACACCCCAGGCCAGCCGGGCGTCGATTGTCCGGAACATCCTGATCGCCGGCACCCTTTTCATGCTGTTCGCCAACTCCTACCTGTTCATCGACATCCTGAAACTGCCCAAGGAATTCAACTGGGCGTCATTGCTCTTCGGCGTCCTGTCCGTCTTCTTCCTCTGGAGCGCCATCCGCGCATCATCGTTGTGGCTGTTCCTGCGCGAGCACAGGCCGCTCGACATCCTCAAAAGCCAGATTGTGGCCTCGAAAGACGATTTCATCATAGTAGGTGGTGACGGCGGCCCCAAGGAAAAGAAGAAGACGAAGACAGGCGGCAGGAAGAAGGTCATCTTCCTCAGATAAGCTCCGGACTGTGCTTGATAGCCGGGAAAAGCGGCAGAAGGGGACTGCACGCAATATGGCCGGCATCGCTAAGTTTAAATTACGCGTATCCAGATATCATATGTATATGCCGACGCTCGACCCAGTCGCGAAAAGCCTTCTTAACGGCGTAGCCCTGATACTGATTCTATACGTCGTTGCAGTGCCGTTTTTCATATACATCGAAGGCTTGACGATGATTGAATCCATTTACTTCGTCACGGTGTCGATAACAAGTGCCGGTTACGGGGACATAGTGCCTAAGACGGATGCGGGACGCATGTTCACGGTCGTCCTCCTGCTCTCCGGGGTTTCGATATTCTTCTATCATGTGACGCACATCGGCCAGTTCAAGGAGAGGATGATTGACCCGCACATCCAGCGCAGGCTCCAAATCCTCCGCAACCTGACCTCCCTCCAGGGCGGGGAAATGGAATCGGCCCAGCTCAAGAAAATCAAGGAGAAGATGTATCTGGACAAGGACAAGGGCGATGACCGGAACCAAGGGTTCGGTAGGCTATGAACGCCCCGGACCTCTATGGGGAGAAGTTCGCCAGGAATCCTATCACGAAGGCCCAGCAGGCCCGGGTGCAAAAGTCGGTATTCGCGATAATCGGCCTCGGAGGGACGGGCGGCTTCATACTCGAGAACCTGCTCCGGATGGGGGCCGAGAAGCTCGTTGTTTTCGACCACGACCGCTTCGAGCTCTCCAACTTCAACCGCCAGTCGCTCGCGACCGAGGAATTCCTGGACATGCCGAAAGTCCACGCGGCAATCGCGCGCGCAAAAACCATCAATAACGGCATCGACATCCGCACGCATGAGGAGTTCGGCGAAGAGTCGGGCCCGGCTATCAAAGGCGCCGACATCGTCCTGGACGGGACGGACAACGTGAAATCGAAGCTCATCCTTTCCCGGATGGCCCGCTCAATGGAAATTCCGTATGTCTTCTGCTCAGCCCAGGATTCGCGGGGCATAGTCAGCGTCTTCACATCGTATCGGTTCGAGAAAGCATTCCACCTCCCGAAAGAGGAGGAAGCCCTCGAGCGCTACCAGATGTGCCAGAGCATCATCTGCCCAGCCGCTTCGCTCGCAGGGACGCTCGCAGCATCGCAGGCCGTTAATGTCCTTCTGAAAAAGCCCTTCGCCAAGGCCCCGCAGGCGATTTTCTTCGACCTCTTCAAAAAGGACGTGTTCTGGAAGGGGCGGCTCGGATGAACGATTTCTTCGTGATTGCCCCGTGCGCTACCGCAAACGGTGTGGAGATTAAGCTTAACGGCAAGACTATTGACATGGCCAAAGCCGGGGCCGCGTTTACCAAGCTGGGCGATGTTGTGGGCAGCAGCCCGGTCGTCCTCCTTGCGAAAATCGGCGGCTATTCCGTCAGCGTCTACGGGAGCGGAAGGATGATGGTGAAGGGAAAGCGCAAGCCGTCGGACAAGGCGGCAAATGCGCTTGCCAAGAAAATAGTCTCAGCTCTCGAAAAGGAAGGTGCGCTCATATGAGAATCGATTTCCACGTCCACACGAATGCATCCATCGACTCCCTAATCGAGCCGAACGCCCTTGCAAGGAAATCCCTCGAAACCGGCATCATCCCGGCAATAGCGGACCACAACAATATCGGTTCGCATGCGAAGATGCGCGCCCTCAAGGCACCGTTCATACCGGCCGAGGAGATTTCCACAGACAAGGGCGACCTGATAGGCCTATTCATCAGCGAGCTGATTCCCAAGAAGACGCCCATCCTTGAGGCAATCGACATAATCCACGCCCAGGGCGGCCTTGCCTACCTCCCGCACATGTTCGACTACGGGCGCTCGAAAGGCCGTGCGAGCGAGGGCGAATCGTCGAAAGCCGACATCATAGAAATCTTCAACGCACGCTGCATGCGCAAGGAATACAACGAGAATGCGGCGGCGTTCGCGAAAGCGCACAAGCTTCCCGGCGCGGCAGGGAGCGACAGCCACTTCTTCTTCGAATTCGGCCGGACATACACCGACCTTCCGGATTTCGGCCCCGGCGACTTGGACAACCCGAAGACGCTCCTAAAATCCCTTCATACCCAAAACCCGAAACTCGTTACCCATACGGCCCCATTCTTTGTCCGGGGCACGACCTCAATCATCGCCATGACCAGGAAGCTTTCGCGCGCGCTCCGCAAATGACTGGCGCCATCCCTAAGGGAAAGGGCGAAATCTATTTAATGATAAGACAAGCATCCATCATCGATGGCTGAATCTTTCGTCGGCATTGAAGTTGCCGTCATCGTTGTCACCGCGTCCATCGTCCTTGCCGGCATACTGGTCGGCCTCGGCCGGGCATTCGGCTTCAAGCGAATCGAGATGTTCGGGCTTGAGGAGCTGATACAGTCCATAATCAACGCGGCAATCATAGGCTCCTTCGCCGCGGTAATCGAGCTTGTCGGCGTGATAAGCTCCTCGGTTGTCAGCGAGACGTGCTCCAAAGGCAACGTCATCATGCAGCTTTCCTGCACCCTCGGCAACCTCAACGACGCCCTCTTCTCGCTCATGCAGGGGATGATTCAGCTCCTGAATATCGTCGGCTATTACCAGGACCTCGCCTTGGATTTCGGCGCGTTCTCGGTCTCCCCGTTTTCGAACCTCGCTTCCGTTTCCGGCGCACTTTCCCAGCAGCTCCTCAACATCAATACGTTGATGATGCTGGTCGAATTGAACACCCAGATAGCGGCATTCATCGGGCAGAACGCCCTCGCCCTGCTGTTCCCTGTCGGGCTCGTCCTGCGCACGTTCTTCGCCACAAGGAAAGTAGGGGGGTTCATGATAGCCCTCGCAATCGGCCTCTACGTCTTCTACCCGACTTTCATCCTCATCTTCCCGGACCCGGCGCCGGACATCATGAACTCCACGATTCTGGTTGAGAACTTCACGAACAACAGCTTCTATGCGGCCGCCCCGGTGATAGACCTTAATGGCAACTACGCGATAGCAGGCAAACTCGACCTCCTAAGCGGTAGGTGCAACCCGGCCGACTACAACCTCTCGACCTGGATAGTTTTGGAAAACGGTACCAACGTCACCCACTCCACCAACGTCTCGAACACCACCACAATGTGCGACGACTACCTCATTTCGCAGAACTGGACCTCGAATGTCACAGCCAACCACACCATCGACATGAGCGGCGAATTGACGATGATTCTCCAGTCTGACAGCAGCTCGCTCGCAAAATCCGCCCTGTATTCCGTCATCGCGCCCATCTTCTCGCTCGCAGTGACGTTCGTCTTCGTCCGGGAGCTTGCGAACATCCTGGGTAGCGAAATCGGCTTCAAGACAATCGCGAGCATATGATGGCATGGCGATGCTTTCCCACAATCCCAACATCCTCTTTGCGACCGTCGCAGTCGTAGTCGCGTGGATTGTCATCTTCCAGCCGCTATCGAGGGCGTTTCCCGACCTGGGCCTCCTCTTCATCGGCCTCTGGCTCCTCTTCACCCTCGCCGCCTTTCTCTTCTTCCTGATGAGGATCTGGGGCCGCAAGTAATTGGATTCAGATTTTTAAACCATGCAATCGAAGGGATTTACATGTTCATGAACCGCGCCGTGACGGGCATCTCGCTTCTGGGCGGGCTTGTCGCAATCGTAATCTCCCTCCTTACAGGAAATCCGATAATGCCAATCGTCGCGGCTGTCTTCTTCTCCATGACGATGCTCCTCTGGAAATACGGGTATCTTATAATACCGTTTTTCACGAAAGCGACCAACATAATCGAGGTCCACGGCGGATACGAAGTCCCCCCGACCCGCGACTACATCATAAAGAAGGACGAGAACGGCTATTACGCGAGCAAGTTCCTCGAAATCCGCTTCTACGAGAGCTCGATGGACAAGAACACGGAAGAGAAGAAGACGATGTTCGATTCCTTCGAAAAGGCAATCAGCTCCCTCAAATACATCGTCAAGATATCGCTGATGATTAGCACCCTCGATTTGTCCAAGCACATAGATGAAATCAAGACCAAGCGCGGCAGCGTCGAAGCCAAGAAGGCGAAAGAGTCGAAAATCGCCGCGGACGAGAGCATGCGCATGGACAGGGAGCTTGCATACTGGAACCGCCTCCTGGACCGCATCACGCAGGGCGAGAGGCCGGTCGAAATCATCGCCTTCGCCACCACGACCGCATTCGGCCTCACAAGGGACGAGGCCCTAAGCAGGGTGAGCAGGCAGGCCAAGGAACTGAAGACGATTCTTTCAAGCTCGCTTGGCTGCGATATCCGCGACCTCACTGATTTGGAGATGCTCCGCTGCTTCGAGTGGGACTTCTTCTTCCCGACCACGCAGGAGGAAATCAAGGACGCGTTGTTCTGATTTCTCCGGAACCAAGTTTTATCCCGAACCCAAAACCCGAAACCGGGAACCGGAAACCCCAATCGCCAGACCGCCGTTCCTCCAGCCATTATATTTATATACCGCCCCGGCGATAGTTCTTACGTCTGAGGTAAGGCAACGATGAAATCATCCTATATGCTCTCCAAGGAGGTCGCACGCAAGATGATTCTTGTGCATCCCCCGGAGCCGAGGAAAGAGCTTCTGCTTTCGCTCCCGACACAGGGCGTATATATCGGAAAGACGCGCTTTCTTAGGACGCCCGTCTTCTGGAACCCCGCAAAACTCATCAACCCGCACCTTGCGATAATCGGCATAACCGGCTCGGGCAAATCCTACACCGTGAAGACGTTCCTCACCCGCGCATCCATGATTTGGAACACGAACGCGGTCATATTGGACTGGGTGGGCGAATACAACGAATGGGTGAGGCAGGCAGGCGGCCGCGTCATTAACCTGGCCAAGGAGCGCCTGAACATCCTCGACCTCGTCGGCCTCCCGAAAAGGAGCAGGATAAAGCAGATTATCTCCGCCCTCGACATCCTACTCGACCTTAAAAGCTACCCGAACGAGCGCGACGACATAGAAGAGGCGCTCGAATTCGTCTATTACAAGGCGAATAGCGCAAAACCATCGCTCAAGGAGCAGGCCAAGGCGATGCGGGACGAGCAGAAGAAGATGCATAAGTTCAAGCTCAATAAAGAGGACGTCAAGGAGGCGCTCGGCGAACTGTGCGAAGGCGGAAGGTGCGAGAAGCCGACGCTTGCGCATGTCGTCCATATACTCGAACGCAATGGCAAGAAGAAGGCGGCGCGCCTAGTCAAGCGCTTCACGGCCGAAGGTTCGGATTTCTTCGCAGGCTCCTCGACGCTGAACATCAAGGACATAACGTCCAGCGGCCTGGTCGGCATCGACCTGCACGACCTTCCGAGCGAGGAGATGCGCTCCCTTGCCGGCCTCACAATCCTGCAGTATATCAAGGAGCTGATGCGCGCCGAGGGCATGCAGAAGGACAACAAGCATGTGCGCCTTTTCGTCGTGCTGGATGAGGCGTGGAAAATCGCCCAGGATGAGCGCTCGGACGTCATAACAATCGTCCGCGAAGGGCGCAAGTACAATTTTTCCTTGGTCATCGCCACGCAGAACCCCTCGGACATGCATAAGACGATTTTCAGCAACATCGGGACGGTGTTCGTCCTGCGCCTTATCCTAAAGGAGTATCGCGACTATGTCCGGAACTCAATCGGATATTCCGATTTCATCGACGGGGAGATATCCAAGTTCGGCGTGGGCGACGCCGCAGTCAACATGATATTCGCGGAAAGGCAGTCCCGCGTCATGACGTTCCTCATGGACAAGATTGACGGGGAAGAGCCATTGCTCATATACAAGATTCGGGGTGGAGAGATGATTGTCGAAATAGAGCGGGAGCAGTTCGTGCGGATGCTTTACGAGATAGGCCTCAACGAAAGCCAGCTCGGCCTGATTAAAAGCGAGTTCGAGCGCGGGGACGGCCTCCTCGACGGGGAACAGCTGGTTGCCGTTTTGGAGAAATTCGGCTACTCGAAGCCGTCCATAATCTCGTTCCTGCGCCAGTTGGGCATAGATGAGAAGAACCTCATCAAGGTCTTCTCGCTTGTCCGCATGCGCAAAGCCACAAAAGGCGTCGTGAACGTGGTCCTCGAGGACGGGGCGAACCCGCCATCCCTCAAGGGAATCTAAGCGGAGGTGGCACATAAATGGCCGAAGAGAAAATCACGGTATCCGGAAAACAGAAGAAGCCGCTTAAAAGCCTGGCCACGCTGCTGAGCGGGCTCGGCTTCACAAGGATAACCTATGCCAAGAACGTGCTCTCTGTCGAGAAAATCAAGGGCACCGACCTCCAGGGCAAGCCGTACCTTGAATACCGCGTGGAATTCAAGGACGACACCATCGACTTCCTCTACAGCTTCTCAGCCAAAAGGAGCCGCATCGCCCGCCTTCTCGACCTTATGCCGACATTCCTGAACATACTCCAGGTGGCCGAGGACTACTACGATGTCCGGCCGACCGGCATCTTCATGCACATCAACGCGCTTCTTTCCGAGACGTCCAAGATAATCGACCGCGACGCACTCGAGTTTTCGACGCAGCTCTCCGAGCTCCAGGCGCGCTATACGGACATGAACGCCAAATACGACGACCTTGTCCGCTCGGGCGAGGCGAACACGCGGCTCCTCCTGGAGTGCGAAAGGAAGCGGGATGAGGTCCAGAAGAAACTGACCACGCTAAGCGGCATGGGGGACGACCTCCTGAAAGAGACCCTGTACAGCTGGATTAAGCTCCACGGCGGGACAATCGACGTCCGCGAATTCTCCAAGGCGCACACGGTCGCGGTCACAAGGGCCGAAGACGGCCTCAACATGCTGATACGCGAAGGCTACATCCGGAGGCGCTTCGAATGAGCCGGAAGAGGAAAAAGAAAGCGGGCGCATCCGCAGCAAGCCAATCACGTTCGAACGAAGCTGGAAACCGGAAACAGGAAACCGCGAACCCTGCGCAGGAAGCGGAAGGCGCGGGGCAGGAAGCCCCCATCACCCAGTACATCTTCACCTTCGAGCTGATCCGCCACTATCCGACGGTGCGCTCGTTCATCGTGAAGCAGCCGCTCAAGCGCTCGTTCAAGGATACGGTGTCCGAGCTGTTCGGGGGCAACAAGAAAGGGGTTTACCGGATATAACCGGCGCAATCCATTCAACTGCCATCACTCCAACCAGAGGGTTTTGACATGAAATCCGAAGGCATTCCCAAGATGGGGATATCGCGAACTGCGGTTCGCGAGCATGCTCATGGTCGATTCGTCGACCATGACATACAAAACCCCACTTGGCAAGACATGAGAGGGTTTTGACATGAAAGTTCTTATCGTAGGCAACGGGGCCAGGGAGCATGCGATAGCCGAGAAACTGGCTCAGGACTGCGAATTGTACGCCGTAATGTCCAAGAAGAACCCGGCAATCGCCCAGCTATCGAAAGAATACTGGATAAGCGACATCGAGAACGCCGAAGCGGTCGGCAAGGCGATTGCGGGCCGGGAGTTCGATTTGGGATTCGCCAGCCCGGACGCCACGCTGGCCGCGGGTGTCAGCGACATCCTGGCCAAATGCGGGATGCTTGTCGCATCCCCCTCAAAGGAAGCCGCGCGCATCGAGTGGGACAAGTCGTTCATGCGGAGCCTGCTTGAGCGGCATAAAATCCGCGGCTCGCCGAAACACGAGGTTGTCACAACCGTCGGGGACGCACGGAGGGTCGTCAAGGACCTGGGCATGGTCGCAATCAAGCCCCTTGGTCTGACCGGAGGCAAGGGCGTAAAAATCAGCGGCGACCACTTCAGCGAGATAGATGAGGGGATGGAGTACGCGAAATCGCTCATAGACAAGGACGGCAGCGTCCTTATCGAAGAGAAGCTCGTGGGGGAGGAATTCACGTTCCAGTGCTTTTCGGACGGCTCCCGGATTGCGACGATGCCGCCTGTGCAGGACCACAAGCGGGCATTTGAGAATGATTTGGGCCCGAACACCGGGGGGATGGGCTCGTATTCCTCAGGGGCCCGCCTGCCGTTCACCAAAGAGCAGGATATGGACGAGGCCAAGAAAATCCTCCAGGGCGTCATACATGCCATGAAAAAAGACGGCAACCCCTTCCGGGGCGTCCTGTACGGGCAGTTCATGGTCACCGCGCACGGCGTGAAAATAATCGAGTTCAACGCCCGCTTCGGCGACCCGGAGGCCATGAACGTCATCTCGCTCCTCGAAGACTCGCTCACCAATGTCTTCCTCTCGATTGCCGAGGGGCAGCTGTCGAACCCGTCTTTCTCGGATGATTGCACCGTCGTCAAGTACATGGTGCCGCAAGGGTATCCGGACAAGCCGCTTAAGGATGCCGCCGTATCGATTGACGCTTCAGGCATCGAATCATCTGGCGCGAAGGTGTACTATGCGTCCGTTTACGAGGAGAAGGGGAAAATCCTGACTACCGGCTCCCGGGCTTTCGGCGTGCTCGGGCGGGCGGGGAACCTGCAGGATGCCGAGCGGATTGCCGAGAAAGGCTGCTCATGCATAAGCGGGCCCGTATGGCACCGGCCGGACATCGGGACGATGGGGCTAATCAGCAGGAAAGTGGAGCGCATGCGTTCCATCCGGGGCGAATCATCATGAAAACCGGGATGCGCCTCGCGCTGGTCCTGCTGGCGCTCCTTTCCGCTTCATATGCCTCCAGTTTCGGGTTCTCCAGGATAACGCTTCACCGGACATGGGAGATAACGAGCGATGCGCCATTCGAATTCACCGGGGCGCTGGCTGTCAATGACAGCAACCAGAGGGTCGTATCGGTGACCACGGAGCCCGAAATGGAGCGCTTCGTTGACGACAACGGGACAATAATGCTCCGCTACATCGGCAACGGCACGATTACCCTGAAGGCCGATGCGACCGTCGACATCGATTACGACCCGCAGCTTTCGGGGGATCCTTCAGTGCCAGGCCAACCCCTTGAATCCACAGACCTCACCCAGGCAGATGAGGATATCATGCACCAGGCCCGGGAGCTTTCGCACGATGAATCCGCGCTCTCAACCATCCGCGACATGGTCAACTGGGTGCATGGCAATGTGACTTACGACATCGGCTACTGGGGCAAGTCGAAATCCGCCATCGACGTGTTCCGGGAAAGGCGCGGCGTATGCGTGGAATACACCCACCTCCTCATATCGCTCGCCCGCAGCCTCGGCTTCCAGACGCGCTATGTGAGCGGCTATGTCTATTCGAACACATGGCAGCCCCATGCGTGGGCGGAGATTTACCTTCCGGGCCATGGCTGGCTCCCTGCGGATGCGACATTCGGTCAGGCCGGCGTCCTCGACAGCACCCATCTGGCAATCCGCAAAAGCGACGACCAGTCCGCATCCTACGACCTCCTCCTCTCGCAGGATGAGGACGTGGACATCCAGGCCCGGGACAGCCTTGAAGTGGGCTTCGAATCCGAGGACCCAAAAGGCGTCTCCATCGGCCTCCATATGGATGAGCAGACTTATGTGGCCGAAGTCGCGATAGCGAACAGCAGGCCTGATTATGTCCTCGGCTCGTTCTCGCTTGCGCTTCCGGACAATTTCGGGGGGGAGAAGACATCCGTGCTGCTGCTGCGGCCGAACGAGACGCTGCGGCTGTACCAGGGGCTGAACCACTCATTGTTCGCGGAGGGCTTTTACTACACCGTGCCAGTCTATGCCTCATTCAACGATGCGCAGGACGACGATACATTGACAGTCGACCGCTTCTCCCCGCCGGAAGACGACGGGAGCGGGACCGCGGCCGGCCAAAGCGGCTGCGCATCATCGCTTATCCTGCTTTGCGCCATATCCTTGGCCGCGTTTGCCGCTTGGAAGCTTTGACCCGGAAGATGGGCGGGCAATCCGCTGATTAAAAAAACACTTCCACGCATTCAAGAAGCCATGGCGTTAGTCCATGTTGTCGGCGGAGGTCCTGCAGGCTCGATAGCCGCAATAAGCGCTCTTCGCAGCGGGCACGAAGCCGTGCTTTCCGAGGAGCATCCTGAGGCCGGCCTGCCGCGCAACTGCTCCGGCCTTTTCTCCAAAGACGGCCTGGCGACGCTGTCCCCCTTCATCGATTACCGCAAGCATGTCGTCAACCCGATCCGGGGCGCGCGCATCAATTTCGCAGGCACGGATTTTATCGTGCGGCGCAAGGCCCCCGTGGCATTCGTCTGCGACCGGGCGGGGATGGACAAAGAGCTGGCAGCAAAAGCCGAAGCCGAAGGGGCAAAAATCCGTTATGGCGAGCGCGTGCGCGCAACGTTCCACAGCAAAAATATCATCGGCGCGGACGGGCCGCTCTCGTCGGTGGCGCGGCATTTCGGTTTCCCGCCAATGACCCGCCACGCAGCCACGCTCCAGGCGCAAATCAAGTACAAGGCGGAAGACCCGCACATGATAGAGATGTTCCTCTCGGGCGAGCGCTTCCCCGGGTTTTTCGGGTGGGTAATCCCGCACGACGAGACGACCGCGGAATTCGGGGTGGGCGTCGAGTTGCCAAACCGGCCAGCCGCAGCCTGGAATCATCTGCTGAGGATGAAAAGGATAACCGTTCCGCCAAATCCGAAGGGTTTTGTAATCCCCCTCAAACCGCGTTCCCGCACATCCATGCGAAAGTCGGGATTCAACGTACTCCTCGCCGGCGACGCCGCTGGACAGGTGAAATCCACGACGGGCGGGGGAGTCATCTTCGGCGGCAATTGCGCCGCCCTCGCCGGAAGGCACGCACAATCCCCTGCCCGCTATGAATTCGAATGGCGGACGAGGTTCGGTCCTGACCTGGTCATGCATCGCGCCATACACCGCTTCATTTCATCCCGTTCCGACGCCGCCCTCTCTTCCTTCGGGAGAAGGATTAAGAAACTGAATATCGATTCCTATCTGTCTGATCATGGCCATATGGACAGGCCTACGAAAATGCTGCGCCCGCAGCTTCTTGCGCACATGCTGAAAAACATCGCTGGCATTGCGTGACGGTTTTTTATCGGAGGGATTTATATGGAAGGCAAGGTTGAACGCTACATCCATGAGGAACTATCAGCCCGGAAAGGCCTCCTCTTCGCTTTAATCGACCCGCTGGATTATAAGTCGGCGGCTGATGCCATCAAGACCGCCCGGAACGCGGATGAGGGCGGGGCGGACATCATCCTGATAGGGGGCAGCACCGGCGTCCAGGGCGAGGTGCTGGATTCTGTCGCCAAGGAAATCAAGCAGGCGGTGTCGAAGCCCGTGGTCCTGTTCCCCGGCAACATCGGCACGCTCACGAAATACGCCGATGCGGTTTATTTCATGTCCATGCTCAATTCGCGCAACACCTATTGGATAAGCGAGGCGCAGGTCCTCGCGGCCCCGACTGTGCGGCACTACGGCATCGAGCCGCTTCCGGTCGCTTATGTCGTCGTAGAGCCAGGCGGCACGGTGGGCTGGGTGGGCGATGCGAAGAGAATCCCGCGTGACAAACCCAAGATTGCCGCAGCATTCGGCATGGCTGCCGAGTGCATGGGCTTCCGCTTCTTCATCACGGATGTAGGAAGCAACCCAACGGACGGCCATATCCCCCTCGAGATGGTGAGCGCGGTGCGCTCGGCCATATCCATCCCCTACATCGCAGCAGGAGGGATACGGACGCCTGAGCAGGCGAAAAACGTCATCAAGGCCGGGGCCGACATAATCCAGGTCGGGACCGCGTTCGAGAAGGAGAACTCCATCCAGAAAATCAAGGATATGGTGAAAGCGGTCCGGGAAGGGGCAAAACTAAGGTCCAAACCATAGTTGTTTCTCCGGCGCAACGGGCAAGATTATGGAATCCCTCTTTGAAAGATACGGCCGGCATGCCGGGCTGGTTTCCCCGCTCGTCTTCCTCGTCTTTACGCTAGCCGCTATTTCCAATTTCCTCGGATACGACCCTTCAACGCATTACATCAGCGACCTCGGAGTCAATCCCCATTCGGCAATCCTCTTCAACGTCGGGGTACTGCTTTCCGGAATCACCGGCATCGCATTTTCCCTCCACCTCTGGAAGCGCATGCCTGCAGGGGCGGCGAAATCCGGGGCTTTCCTTATGGGCGCGGCCCTCATGCCCTTCACGCTCCTCTCGGTTTTCACCGAGGCAGCCTTCGCCGTCCATTTCATCCTTGCCATCATGTTCTTCTCCCTGGCGCTTGCCTCATTAATACTGGTGGGGGCCGGCCTGAGGTTCGAAGATGGGCGCATCGGGGGGTTCTCTCTTCTGATGGGCGCTTTAATCATGCCTTTGCCGTTTTCGGGATTCCACCCATTGGCGGAGCATGTCGCCGTCGCCGCGATACTCGCGTGGTCGTTGATCATGTGGGCATATCTTGGCCGCCAGAACGAGTATATGCGCTACGAATGGATTTGGATGTGAGGGCCAGAGCGCCATTTCCCCGCCAGATTCAATCCGGCTCTATATGGATGCTGACTTCCTTGACTCTGGGCACATCCCGGAGGATTCTCGTCTCGATGTCATGCGATATCTGGTGGCCCCGGACGACGCTGGTGGAATGCGGCAGGTGGATGTGCAAATCGACCAGAATCCTGCTTCCGGCAATGCGCGCCCGGACCTTGTGGTAGCGGGTAATTCGTTTCGAGCCCTGCTCGTCCGCCAAGACCCCCTCGATTGCCCGCATAGTCGCCTTGTCCGGGCTGAAATCCATGAAAACGAAGAATGAGTGCTGGAGAAGCTCCAGCGAGATGTAAAGCATCACCGCGCCTACGACTGCTGCGCCAAGGGGGTCGCCAATGGGGTAGCCGAGCCGGACGAGGATGAGGCCGAGGAGGACGGAAGCTGAGCTGATGACATCGGTCGTGAAATGGGCAGAGTCGGCTTCCAGGGCTGAGCTTCCCTCCTTCTTAGCGATGTCGCCAAGATACCTGGAGGTGAAAAGCGTCACAGGTATGGATATAATCATGAGGATGATGCCTGCCTCGGAGAATTCCACGCCTCCGGGGGAGGAGAACTTCTGGTAAGCCTCGAATATGACCACAAAAGCTGTGCCGGTGATGAGGAGCGCCTGGAGCAGCGAGGAGAGGTTCTCGAATTTCTCATGGCCGAAATGGTGCGTGTGGTCTTCGGGCTCCTCGGCCTTTTTTATCCCCAGATACGCCAGCACAGATGCGAGGAGGTCGAAGAACGAATGCGCCGATTCAGCGTAAAGGCCGATGCTCCCGGTTATGGATGCCACGAAAATCTTGGAGATTAGCAGCCCCACGTTCACTGCTATGGAAAGCGACGCGGCACCGAGCTTTTTCGCCATGCGGTTTTCATGGAGAGTCAAACATTTATAGCTTTCCTGATTAAGGGGTTAGGTGATAGATTGAACATATCCTTCATTGAATTCCTGGCCAAGCACGGGGCTATGAAATTCGGCGAGTTCACCCTGAAAAGCGGGCGGATTTCACCCTATTTCATCGATATGGGCGCCCTGACAAGCGGCGAGACCATATCTGATTTGGGCCGCTACTACGCATCGAAAATCCACGAGGCCTACGGGGACAGATTCGACGTGATTTTCGGCCCGGCTTACAAGGCGATACCGATAGCAATCAGCACCGCGATTGAGCTCAAATACCTCCACCGGATGGACAAGAAATGGCTATTCGACCGCAAGGAGATGAAGCTCCACGGGGCGGATGCCAATAGCGTCTTCGTCGGCAGCCAGAACGTCGACCACGGCGAGCGCGTCATCATCGTTGACGACGTCCTCACGACAGGCGGCACGAAGGTCGAGGCTATCGAGAAGCTGGAAAAGACTTTGAAAGCCGAGGTCGTAGGCATAGTGATAGCCGTGGATAGGCAGGAAATCGGCAAGCGCAGGAGCGCGATTGCGGAATTCAGCGAGGAGACCGGCGTGCCGGTGCATCCGATTATCGACATCCACATGTCGTTCAACCACCTGAGGAACAAGCCGGTCGACGGCAAGGTCTACGTGAACGACAAGATATTCGGGGATTACCAGGCGTATATGGCGAAATACGGGGCGAAGTTCTGAACTCCCTATCTCAGCAGCTTTATGCCCCTGCCCGCCTGGCTTGAAGTGGCGGTGCCAGCGTTTTTCCTTATGAACTCGGCCCCCTTCTGGTCGATTCCGGTGCCAGCCTCGAGCTTCCTCCTTACGACCTCCTGAACGCACGGAAGCCCCTTCGCTTCGGTGAAAAGCTGGATAAGCCCGGGTTCGCTCTGCTCGATGGCCGCAAGCTTGAAGCCCGCCGCGCTTCTCACCGGCATATATGAATACTCGTCATTCATGATAATCCTCAAACCGTCCGCATCCTTTTCCAGCTGTACGAAAGCCATGCCTGCAGGAATGCGGGCGTTTTTCAGCGCGTCCCTGCCCCCGTAAGCTGCCGAATTCGACCTTGAGAATTCAATCAGCGCCTCTTTCTCGGCGGCGGTTGCGGTATCCGCCATCCTCTTTCCCGCGGCCAGCCTGACCGACAGGTGCTGGTACTCGTCCTCTGCAATCCCCATCAGTTCGTAAGGATTTGTCTCGAGAGCGACCCGTTTCATCCCGGCGTCAATCCTTGTCTGCGTGAACATGTCCGCATGGCCGCCGATAAAATGCTGTGATGACCTTGATATCCCGTCCAGCAGGTCCTTATCCTCCATAGTCGCGTTCCTGACTAACTTGGCCCTTGCTGATACTCTCACCGAAGGATGCTGGTAATCGTCAGTCCCGATGCTGAAAAGGTTGACGGCCTCGGATTCCATTTCGACGAGTTTCATCCCGGCAGCCACCCTTACGTCATTCAAGGGGCTCTTCGGCGCCCGGCCGACATAGAATTCGGTTGAGCGCGCAATCTGCATCAGAACCTCCCTGTCATTTTCGCTCTGGACCAGCCGCATTCCGAAGTCCCTTTTCAAATTCTCTGGCTGGTTGGATGTAAAGAGGGATTCGAGAGTCCGGAGGGTGTCAATCCTCCTCTGCTTTTTCGCGCTCACCGGTCGGCTCGGGTCGGATGCACGATATGCAGCCGTTGGCCGTGCACGCTTTTCCTCATCGGCAAGCTGCTGGTCGTATGCCGCTCTTTCGTCAGGGTCGGAAAGCACGCGGAACGCTTCGGATATGGCGACGAACCTCGCTTGGGCGCCGGGCGATTTGTCCCTGTCGGGATGCGTCTCAAGAGCCTTGTGCCGGTAGGCTTTCTTCACCTGTTCAGTCGTGGCAGCCCGGGGTATGCCTAATCGAGTGTAATAATCATCTGGCAGAAAATCACCTAATACCTAATCCTACATATAAACAAACATTTTATAACATATGCAAAATTAGGCTGCCAAAGCTATTTCCCCGCAATCTTCACCGCATCCATGCAGGAATCCAGATACTCGTCGTCTATTCCGGTCACTTCGAGCCTCGTGCATTTCGCGCTCATGCCAAGGATGCCGGAGATGCTCGGGTTCGTCCTTCCGCTGTCTCCTGAAATGAGTTCCTTGATGTACGTTCCCGCCTCTGCCTTGATGATTAGCGTGGCATGCCTTGCATCCTGCCCTTCCCTGCGGATGAATTCCAGGTGCTTGATTTTCCGGTGGCGCACCAAATCAGCCCTCCGATGGGCCACGCGCGTGGGCGTCTGCTGGAGGAGCATCACGCCTTCAAGGGAGCGGATTTTCGCGGCTTCGCCCTCCCCGACATCCCCCCCGAATTCGACCTGCGCCTCATATGTCTTGTCGAAATGCGACTCAGTAACGACTTCCACGAATGAGCGGGGCACGAATCGCAGGTCCACCACTTCCACCTCGCCGCTCGCTGCGATGTCGCTGGCAAGAGTGCCGAGGTCGAACGCCCTCCTCTCCGGTGCGCTCACTTCCAGGACGAACGGCCTTCCGGCGCTGTTGGTGGCGTCGACATCCTCCCTCCCCGAAGCATGCATCACGTAATTTTTCGCCCCGGACGTTTTTTCCACCGGCTCGCCTATCCTCTCCTCGACGGATTCGTAGAATTTCCCCTTCCCTTCGCATCCTGGGCAGCCTTTTCCGTCGCATTTGGAGCATTTCCACCTGCTCTGCGAAAGGCCGGCCGCGCGTTTCTTGTACCTGCCGAATATGAACACGTCGCATTTCTGCAAATCAACGGCTCCCTTGGAAAAATCGAAAACAAGCCTGCATTCCCCCTCCGGCTGGTATTCGGCCCCGCCCGCTTTCCGGAGCGCTGAGGAAATCCTCCTATTCAGCAGGTTCTTTATGCTCTCGCCCTGCCTAAGGTGCGAGTCCCAGGCCTTCTCTTCCCTGGCCAGCCATTCCTTGTCAATCACCGTGGAGATGGAGAAGCTTTTCGCGCCATCGGCGGCAAGCATTGCAATGCCCGTCTCAATCATCCCGTCGCATTTGAGGGCTCCGCCCTCGCAAATCGCGCACTCGCCCTCCCCGAAGCGGGAACCGTTGGCCAGGTTGCAGATTTTACAGAGTAGCATGGTTATCCTTCAGGCTGGGGTTCTTGCGATGCCTTCCCGGCGATTCGCCCTCGACAATAGGGCTCTAGAAGAGCTCCCTGTGCGGTTCGGATGGAAGGGAGTTCTTTATCCTGTAACCTTCGATAATCAGCGCGGCCCTCTTTATCTTAGAGTCGAGGCCGGTCGATTCCTTCTCGCCTAGGACCTTTTCGACATAAAGGCCGAAATCAGCCAGGGTGTTGGTGCCGTTTTGCGACATCAATTTAAGCACTTCGACGACGACGCGCTTGCCCTTCTCGTCGCTGCCCCATATGCTGAGTGCGAGCGCCACCTGGTTGATGAAATGCGCCTTGTCGGATTCCGACATGCTTTTCCAGATGACGACTATCTTTTCCTTGCTCTCGTCGTTCAGAAAATCCAGTGAAACCATACAATCATCCCGAAACCCAATCCCTGAAGTTCATTCTCCTGCCCGCTGATGCCAGTTCCAGCCTTTCCCCCAGGTCTACAGCGGATTCTATCGCGCGCTGGGTCATGACCGGGCTGATTGCCGCCCTCTGCGCTTCCGTCTCCTCGGCCCTCCTGACCACCATGTTCAGCTGCCTGCTGGGGGTCACCTCGCGCATGTTCTCCTCTCTTTGCCTGGGCGGGGCCTGCTGCCTATCCTCCCTTCTTTGGGTGGCGGCCCGCCGGCCCTCTTCATAGAACTCGGATACGACTTCCGGTGTGAAGCCCTTCCGTGACCTCGCTGCTTCGTCGAGAATGTGGCTGATGAGCTGTGTGATATCCTCCTTCTTCTTCATCCCCTGTGAACCGGCCATGCTTATCTATCCGCAAGAGATTTTTTTAATGTTTCAGGAAGCGCCGCGAAAGCTCGGATGATGCCGCCAATACCAGGAAGAACGCGCCAACCGTCGCAGCGACCGAGACAGCCACGCCTTCACCGTAGAACGACCACCTTCCCAAAGCCGCTTTCATGAGCGCCTCGTGCAAAAGGAATATCTCCAGGCTATGGGCGCCTATGGCGGCAAGCGCAGGCCCCAGCAGGCGGAAATCCAGGACGGAAAGCACCGCGAAAATCGCAAATGGCGCAATCATCAGGGGGTTCGGGAGCAGCGAAATGATCGCGGAAGCATATGCCGGCATCTTCTGCCCCCTGGCAATGCCGATTCCGAAACAGAATTCGGCGAGGAAGAACAGCGGCGAGAACGACGTGTACACCGCAGGCCCGGCAGAGATGCGGAAAATCGCGGTGATGATGAATGCCGCCGTCACAACCCACCTGCTCCACCGAACCAGCCGGTTGAGGTATGGGAAAGCGACATAGAACGCCATAAGCGGTATGATGAACCAGGCCGGGCTTATGATGGCGTATTCGGTATCGGGAAAGAGGAAGTCTATGAAGAGGAAATGCGTCACTACGGCAAATGGGCCCGCATGCGTCACCTGCGTCGGGAACAATGCATAAACCGCAACAAGCGCCGGGTAATACACCGCCGCAATCCTAATCCACCTCCGTTTCAGCCAGTCGAAGGAGAACGAAACGGTGTCCTGGTATCTCGAGGCGAGGCTGTAGCCGCTCAGGATGAAAAAAAGCGATGCGCCGAAAAACCCGATTGGGCGCAGGTCTGCACTAGGCGCCAATTCGTAAAGGACGTGGAACGCCACGACAAGGGCTGCCGCGAGCGCCCGTCCGGCGTCAATCCATGCCACCCTTGTCTCTTGCGCCATCGTCCTGGCTCCGGGCCCCCCCGCCACTTAAAAGAAATGTTCGAGGCTTTTCTGCTTTCCCCCGAACTTCATGCTGTATTCGTCGTATCCCAGTTCCTTCATGATTTTCATCACAGCCGGGAGCACCTGGTTGTTGATGTAATAGTCCGGGTCATAGTCCTTCGCGAGTTCCAGGGGCATCGCTTTTTCAGATATGCTCTTTCCCGCCTTGCCCACGACGTATGAGATTACCGTCCCCTTCTCCGCAACCAATCCGGC
The DNA here is from genome assembly GCA_020053355.1 of archaeon. Lineage (GTDB taxonomy): Archaea > Micrarchaeota > Micrarchaeia > Anstonellales > Bilamarchaeaceae > Bilamarchaeum. Next base: position 107,209 of record JAGVNI010000007.1, read on the forward strand.
GGCAATCATCTTCTTTGCGGCGAACAGCTCCGGGCTGACGATTTCGTATTTCGTCGGGTCCTTGTTCAGTTGCGTGCTGATTGCGAGCTTCTCCAGGGGCACCTTCCCTGACTGCAGGTCGGCGACAATCTCGCGGATTATCCGGACCGCCTTCTCCTTGCTTCCCTCTTTGAGAATCGCCTCGAGGACTTTCCGCTGGGTGTCCTTCGCGACAGACGACCAGTCGCGCCTAACAAGCTCGAACCCGCGGATTTTTATCCTGCCGTCCTCGCCAAGGAGCGCGTACTTCTTCTTCGCGCCCCGCTCGCCGGCGCCTTTCTTGCTGACAAACACGCCCCGGGGGTAGAACCCCTCGAGTTCCAATTCCATCTTCTCAGGCAGGGCCTTGTTCACCTCATTCATGAAATCAAGGACGTCCTGCTTGTTCTTGTACAGGAGGAATACGCTGTCCGTATCCGAATAAAGCACCGAGAATCCCTTCCCCTCTGCGGTGGCAATCGTCTCCATGATGTGCTTCCTGCCCCACGCCGTCACGCTTTCAGCGCACGGCCGCGAATACCAGCGTGATCGCGCATAGCCCATGTAGCCGTAGAAGCTGTTCGCGAGAATCTTGAGAGCGTGCGAACGGGCCTCCATCCGGACATACGCATCGCCGGATTTGTCAAGCACCTTCAGCTGTTTTTTCAGCTCCATTCTCTTGTCTATCAGGTAGTTGAGCACGAACGGGATTAGGCCCATCCCGCTTTTGGTGAACGCGGCGCCGGTTGGCGAAACGAAATGCCCGGCAGCCTCCGGCTTTCCGGATGCTCCGGTATCCTGCCCCGGGCCTCCTCCGCCTGCGCGCCCGCCATCTTCCGCCAGTGTGCCCGGGTCGATGTTGTACGACACGATTATCGAGGGGTACAGGCCGCGGAAGTCCAGCACCGCGACATTCTCGTAAATCCCCGGCTCGGGGAGTTTCACGTACGCTCCCTGTATCGGCGCATTCACGCGCTCCATTATCGCGTCGCCTCCCGGCCTTGACGGTATTATCTCCCCCCGCTCCGTCGCATGGAACATCAGCAAATTCTCCACCAGCTGGCCGCTGGTCGAAAGCGTCGTGTCGAAGAGGGGCATCTTCGCGACCCCGGAAAGCTCGGCTTCCAGGGGGAGGAACCGGGACGCGAGGGCCGATGTCAGCTCGGCGTCCACGAGGGAGTATTCGCACAGCTTGCCGATGTCATCGCTGTCCCACATCTGCCAGATTTCCTCCTTCTTAATCTTGACCTTCTTCTGCTTGAGGACGTCTTCGGCGACCGCATCGAGCGTGAATTTCTGCGTTTTTATTATTCCGATGAATCCGAAGAACTTGACGGCCGGATAAAGGTCGAAATGCACCCGCCCGCCTATCCTTACGCCGTTTATCAGGCCCTTCTTGACCTCCTTCATCTGCCCCCCGAACCGGCCGAGGTAGAGGCGTATCCCGAGCGCGTTCGACCGGGCGGCCAGATATGGAAGGTCGAAATTAGCTGAGTTGTAGCCTACAAGGACGTCCGGGTCCTCCTCCGCCACAATCTCGCAGAACCGCTCGAGCATCCTTTCCTCGCTCTTCATCGTTTCGACGAAACCCTGGCCCTCCGCGGCTTTCTTGTACGTGATGACGCCCTTCTTCTTCCCCGAGTAGCTTATCATCACCACCGGGTCTTTCTCCTCCCTCGGCGCGCCCTGGGGGTTGTAAGTCTCGATATCGAAACTCATGACAGAGAGCTTCGGGTCTTCCTGCTGCACGCCGATAATGCGCTTAATCACCCTTTTTTCACGCTCGTACCGGATTACGGAAAGCGGCGTGAGGCCCATGTCAAAAATAAACCTGCGGGAGAACGGAATGTTATACTCGTAGCAGGGGAAGGGGATGGCGGCCTTGACTGCCGGCACATGGGAAGGCTCGCGGCAGAACAGTTTCAGCATCTTTTTCGTTTCCTGCCCTACTTTCCTCTCCGCCACTTCCACGCGGATGGGCATGACGATTTCGCCGCTCTTCTTGACGCCGCGGGCCTGCAGGAGGTCGTCCTTGCGCTCGATTGGCGCTTCCACGTAGAAATACGGGTCGTACTGGTAGAACCTTTTGACAGTCTTCTTTCCCTTGAGGATGAGCGTCACGTACGTCTTGCCGCCCCTTACCATGTAGCCGGCATCTATGAAGAAAGCGCGCTTCCTAGAAATAGCCATGCAGCATATTCCGCATGAACACTAATAAAAGATGGCGCTACCGCTAATGAAAATAAACCAAAAAAACGGGAAAATAATATTTTTAACAAATAAAAATGAGAAAAATATCGGAGAAGGTCACCTGCGCAAGGCGGATTCCTTCTCTGTCAACTCGTGCATGACATCCTCGTGGATGAACCGCCTGCCGCCGATTTTGACGTGCGGAATCCTTCCACGGTCCAGGCGCCTCTCGAAGGCGTTCCTCTTGATGCGGATGCCTGTCTTGTGCAGCTCCTTGATGGCCTGGCTGACCGAGAAATAATTGGTGCTGATGTGCGTGAGCGATTCAATCGCGTCCCTTGGCACGAGCCTCCTCGTCCCGAACTTCACGCTCGGAATCGAGCCCTTCTCAATCCTGCCGATAAAGGCCCTGAAGTTGATTTTAGCGTTGGATTTCCGGTACTCCTCGAAGGCCTCCTTCACCGTGTAGAACTCGCTCTTGGTGCTGGTGATGTCGTCCAGGACGGACTTCGGTATGTACCTCTTCCTGCCGACCTTCACGAACGGGATAGTGCCTCTCTCTATCCTGCCGCCGAAAGCCCTGAAGGATATGAACACGTTGTTGTTCTTGAGGTAGTCGTATGCCGAGCGCACCGAGAACAATTCATGCTTCCCCTCTAATTCGTCCTCGCTCGCCTTCTGGCGGTACAGGTTCTGCGCCACCTTGAAGACGCTGGCTACGGAGGATGAAAGCCCGCGCTCAGTCCGGTCGCGCTCGCGCTTTATCTCATCCAAGTCGATGGAGCGGAATCTGTCCACAAAGTCATCACTGATTTCGGTCTCGATTATTATCTTCTTCCCACGAGGCATGGTTAACCACCTTTTCGTATCATTTCTTTCTCTTGTCCTTCAACTTATCCTTCTGTTATTATGTTAGTTTATGACTATCAATGTTTATACTTATAAAACACACAATTTTTAAAGATACTGTTTGCTAGGCCCCTGCAGGTGGTTTTGATTTCATACGAAACACCAAATAAAGGCCCAAAACCAATACAATTACCCCTCCAAGTATGTAGATAAGTGGTATTCCCTGTTCCTGGGACGGCGGAGGCTGTGGATTCGTCTCGTTTCCGGTGTTATTTACGGGGGGCGCAACGGCATATGTCGAAAATTTCCCCTCCTTCTCAGCCCGGTTGCCGGCCTTGTCCTTGACTTCCGCCCTGAACTTGACAATGCTATCCGGGGGAAGCTTCGGGAAGTCGGCGGTGAACTTGTTCCTGCCGGTCGTATATACCACCGCGTTGCTCCACGGAGTCGTGGCATCAGAAGGCTCGAGCTTGTAATACATCTTCATGCTCGAGATGTCGAGCCCGTCCGCGAACTCGTTCGGGTCCCATACCTCTATTTGGAGCTGGTACCTGTCATTCATCGTCTGCGGGGTTATGTTGCCGAAAAGCGGGGCGTTGATGTCGTAAATGAGTTCCACAATCGGAAGCGTGGCGGGCGATATCGTCCCCTCGGTGATAATCCCGCGGTAGTTCACGGTGTACGGGACGGAGTCGCCGAACGTCTTTTCGTTCTCGAAGTGGCCATCCTGCATCTCGAACGTCTTGTTGAATATCGTCAATGTCGCCGGGAGCGGCGTGCCCGTATCGTCGCTGACATCCACGGTTATCCTATAATGGGGGAAGAGCACCTCGAATTCGGTGTCGTTGCTGATATTGATGCTGCCGGCCTGGCTTGCATCCACGTAGCTTGCGAAATACGGGTATACTCCCTCCTTTATCTCCTTGAAGTACATGCCGGAGCCATCCGTCACGCCGCTGTAATTGCCGACATTCACAGTCGCATTCGGAAGCGCGGCCCGGAACTGGTCCCGGACGAAGAATTTGAGCGAGAAGACGTCACTCATGATTACGTCCACGGTCGGGCCATGCTTGCCGGCTTCAATCGTGACCGACTTGTCCGCGCCGCCGGCGGTGGCGTTGATTTCGATTTTGCAGTCAATCTCCCTCACATTCGTTCCCCCGTTGTAGATGTCGTAAAGGATCTGGCCGGACGCGTCGGTCTGTTTGGGGGGCGTTATGAAGTATTTGTCGCCGAAGCTCTGGCCCCGGTCGTATTTGACGATGACCGTGGCGTTGCTTACCGGCTTCAGGTTGCCGTCAAGGACGTTCACGGTGAACATGTCGTGGTATCCGGTGCAGTTCGTCTCCGCAAAAACGAGCGGAATCACTTGGATGGCCAGGATGAAAATGGCGACGTAGCGGAGGTTCATGAGAGGAATTGGGCACCAAGCTTAAAAATGATATCCCAATGCCTGGCGGGAGGGAACGGGTGAAAAAGACGGAAAAGGAGGCCGGGAAAAAGGAAAAATGGAATATGCCGGGTTCAGAAGCGGAGAACGTACGCCTTTTCCACGTTCACGTATTTGGAGATGTCGACTGCCCCATCTACCGCGTTCATCACGTTCGTGAAGACGATGTGGCTGGCCGATATTCCGAGGGCGAACGCCCCCCTCTCCACCGCGACGACCGGTATAAGCGCGAGCCAGAGGGCGGGAGCTGTCGGTATGGTGTAGAGGAAGAGGACGCTTCCAACCGCATGCGCAGTGAAAGTCGAACCCAGGCTCCGGAGGACGAGTTTGTCCGGAAGGAACTTCACCGCAATCGGTACCAGCCAATAGAGGGCGTAATACCACGCCTGCTGGCCGATGGGGTTTGCCCAGAACGCGAGCATGGCTGCTGCCGGCACGATTATGCCGAGCTTGTCGCTTACGCCGCGCGCCCCGTTTTTCCAGAAGTAATACGCCGCGAACATCATCGGCGTCATCTTCGCCAAGTCGATTATCGCGACCGGCGAGCCCGCAACCGCGGCATTAGCCAGCTTTGCAAGTCCAACCGCCGCCACGCCGGCAACGCCGATGAAGGCGCCTGCCACCGGGCCGAAGAACTCGAAGAGCGTGAAGCTCTTGCCGGTCACGCCGACCAGGGCGAAGACCGGCACCTGCAGCGCAATATACGCAAGCGCAGCGAAAAGGATGAGAAAAACGATTCCGCGAACAGCATTCTTGTCCATTTTTACCCCTCCAGCACTGGGACTGAGCTCGTCCTAAACCAGAAAGTGGGCGGTTCTGTTTTTATTATTTCCCTTTAGGCTAAATCGGCCTTCGCGCGGCCGCCATCGCATCGCCGAGCATGTACATGCTCCCGCATATGAGGACCATGCCCTTCTTCCCGGCCTTCCTTTTCGCCATCTGGACGCTTTTCGCGATATCCGGCACGGCCTCGGCTTCGGTATGCTTCATGGCTTCGGCTGCAATCTCTCCTGCGGATTCCGCCCGCGGATTATCCATCTGGTTTATCACCATCGAGTCGCAAAGAGGCGCGAGCATCGCAAGCATGGAGCGCCAGTCCTTGTCTTTGAGTGCGGAAAAAACGCATACCAGCCTTTCCCTCGGGAACAAATCAAGGCTGCCGGCAAGCGTACGGATTCCATCCGGGTTGTGCGCCCCGTCCGCCACAATGAGGGGCTCGCGTCCGATGATTTGCAGCCTCCCCGGGTGCCTCGTTTTCGCGAGGCCGCCGCGTATCGCCGCTTCATCCGCGCCAAGCTCCTCGGCAACAGCGATGGCAAGTGCGGCGTTCTGAGCCTGGTGCCTTCCTGCAAGGGAAATGGAAAGCGACTGGTACCGCCCTTTACCGTAGTAATCGAAAACCGTTGAATCCATCCTGGCCTCCTTGATGGCAATCCCGATTCCGCCCGAACCCAGGCCAATCAGGGGCGCGCCGACTTCAGCGGCCCTTTTCCGGACAACTTCCAGCGCCTCGCCAACGCATCCGGTCACGGCCGCCCCTTTCGGATTCTTGATGATGAAGGACTTGTCGGCAGCTATGTCCCGGATGCTTTTCCCGAGGTATTCCGTATGCTCGAGCGCGACATTCGTCACCACCGCAGCGCGCTCCAATGCGATATTCGTCGCGTCATACTGCCCGCCCATCCCGATTTCCATGACCGCGTACCTGCATCCTTTATCCGCGAAATAGCGGTAAGCGATGGCCGTCAATGCCTCGAAAAGCGTCATCTTGTAGCCTTCGTCATGGAGTTTGAGCATCAAGTCCTCATAGGGCGCGAACTCGGCATCGGTTATCTCCGCCCCGTCCACCTTGAACCGCTCATTGTACCGCTCGATGTGCGGGGAGAAATACGCGCCTGTCCTGTGCCCGGCCGCGGTGAGCATGCTGGAAAGCGCAGCCGTCACGCTTCCCTTGCCGTTGGTCCCGGTGACGAGGATGACCTCCATGCAGTCCTGCGGACGTCCCAGCGCTTCGCATATCTTCTGCGTGCGCGCAAGGCCGGGCATGATTCCGAATTTTGAAAGTTTCTCTTCCAGCCTTTTCATGCTTCGCCCCCTGACATTTCCGGTCGTAAAATTAATCAAAGCGTCGTCTGCCTGCTTGAGAGCATTTCCCGCATGAGGACGCCCTGCTCCATGAACCGCGAGAGCGGCAGGCGCAGCCTTGTGGACACATAGTTCAGCGAATCCCTGAAAGAGAGGAATTCCCTATGCGGCTGCAAAAGGGCGTTGCGGACATTCTCCCTGACGTTGAAAACGCCGAGCGGCACGTATCCCTCATAAGCCTCGCGCAGGACGATGGCCCCGGCCTGTTTCCCCATCCTCTTCATGGCTTCCAGTACTGCGAACTTGCAGCTGTAATAGCATCCGCCGACGGATGAATATCCGCTTTTCGGCCGCAGGGACTCATGGTCCGCGAAAATCATCTCCTCCTTCCCCATGATATGTATGAACGCCTCAATCCATTCGTACTGCCACGGCGTGGGGGTGAGTATGACCGAATAGTAATTGTTGAGGCTGGCAAACTCATATACGTGGAACGAGTCGATGACGTCCAGATGCCTTACCTCATCGTAAAGGTGGTCGGCGAGCGCGCTGTCCACCGCGGTGATGGACCATCTCGTAGGGACGAGCTTGCGGTTCTTGCGAAGGCCCATCGTCCCTGTGGAAAATGCCTTCTGTATCTGGGAGAAGAGGACGCCTTCATGGAAGGCATCCGCAACAGCGTCTGCCGCCAACAGGTCCGTATCGTAAAATGATTTCTCGAGGTTTCGCTCCCACCGGACATTCCCGATGTCGAAGCGCTCGATGGAGCCGCTCGGCCCGAAAGGCTGGTGGTCCTCGTTGAACGTGAACCCGCGCGGCTTGTGGCGGAACTGCGCCTCGCTGTCAACGCTGTCCCTGGCAAGGGAAATCTCCTGGAGCTTGCCGACAAGCCGGTTGTCCAGCTCCTTTATGCCGACCCGGTGTTTTCCCCGGACCAAATCCAGCCTGAAGCGGATGATATCCTCCTGGCTTTTTTTGCCGGGAATCCAGGTCTCCGGTGTGTCAAGGATGGCCGTGTCGCCTTCGTAAGGCGCAATCATCGGCCCGACATCCACCCTGGGGTATCCGTAATTGCCGATGAAAACCGATGGCGGCGAGCTGCCGTCAAGCCTTTCCCCGACCTCGACCGTTCGCCACTGCTGGACGTTCGTCGTGATTTTCTTGAGGTAGGCGCCCTTTCCCATGCCCATAATCGTTCCCACTCGCCCTGGCTGTCTCATCTCCAGCTATTCTAACCCGTTCCTGGTATAAAAACAAGAGTGGGGCTCATTTCCGCCCCCCATAATATTTCCGCCCAAATCACTCAAGCGGATAAATCGCGACGCCCTGCCTGCTCACCGCAATCGAGCCTTCATACGGCTCATTGAGGACCAGGTAGACTTCCTTCTCCTTGCCCCGCATGAGCGCCACATGCGGCTTCAATGCCACATAGCCCGTGTTCTTCGCGTCCACAAAATAGAGGTACCTCGTCTTTCCCTCCGGGAACATGTCGAGAAGCGGCTTGCGCTGCTCAGGGTCCGGCGGAAGCACTATCATGGGCTTCGTCCTTGCCTCTTTCCGCTCTGCCGCCTTCTGCCTGATGTCTGAGAGAGCGTCCCTGATTTTGCCCTGCCTCGGATGCACCCTCACCGCTTCATTCTCGAGCGATGATGCCTGCGCTTCAGGGTGCTGGTATTTGAGGCTCACATAGAAATTCCCATCAAGCGATATCAGCGGAGAGATTCCGGTCAATTCAATCTCCCGGCATGATACGACTGTCAGGAAATTCAGCGTATCGCTGTCCATCAAGGACATCTTTTCAGCGAGCGGGTAAAGCCATCTCTTCTCCCCGGATTTCCCATACAGCCTCTTTATCGCGGCCCGTTCGCTCTCACGGGGGGTAATCACCGCACCGGTCTCAAGGAGCGGCGGGCCTTTCGGGCCGTGGAAGGCGGCCTCGAAGCCGTAATCTGAATCCATCATCTCGTGCCCCGTTTCGCTTCCGGGCCATATGCCCAGCCATTCTCCCTTGCGCGAAGCGATGCGCACGTTCGGGTACATGAACGTGATTTCCTGCCACTCGGCGACAGTCCCGATTTCCATCACGAAATATTCCTTCTTCCCGAGCGTCATCCTCGGGATGCGGCCTCCGTTGAGGCTCTGCATAATCGAGCTTTCAAGTTCAGTTTGCCCCTTGTCCTCGGGAACCGGGTGTATGAACACCGGCTTGCCTTCCGGAAGGAGCGCGGAATACTTGAAAAGCTCCTCTTCGGTCAGGAACCTCGTCTTCGTGCTGATTGACCATTCGCCGGTCTGGGGCTGGCTGAGGTCAATCCCTCCGCTCACTTCCCCAAGGAACTCGTAATCGGTCGAACTCTCTGGCCAGATGTGCAGCAGGCAGCCGGTCCTCGCGACCCTTTTCGCACCGGCAAACGGCGCATCGACGACATAATACTCGCGGCCATTGAACTCCCGCCTCGTCTCTTTCGCGAACTGCGCGAGAATCCCTATATCCCCTTTCTCCAAGCTGTCCCGCCTGGGCACCGGAAGCACCCATTTGGTCTCCTTTTCCGGGAAGTCCTTCTCGCAGGCTTCCTGCTCCCTGCCGCTCAGCCTGTATTCAGCATGCTTGTCTTCCCACGGGAGGCCGAACACCAATTCAATCGATATGCTCGTCTCTTCCGGCTCGATGATTTCCGGGTCTAGGAAAACGAAAGGTACTGATTGCGGAGCTGCGGTTCCAGGCCCTGCCTGCGCGGGCGACTCTTCGCCTTCTGGCTGGCCGTATGTGGAAAGCAGGGATTCTCCGGCTTCCGCCGCGTCTCCCTGTCCGGACCCCTGGAGGCCTTCTTCGACAAGTTTCCGAAGATTCCGCTCAAGGCTTTCCCCTTCCCTTGCCTCATCCTCTTTGGCAGCCGCCTCATCGGCGATGCGTTCCTCTTCCACTTCCTGGACTCTCTGAAGGGACAATTCCACGCTGCTCTCCTGCGGCCTTGGCTGTACCGGTGCCACCTTGGGGGCAAGTGCTGACAATCTAGCCGCCTCTGCGGCTTCCTTCTGCTTTGCCGCCGCATCCTCTGCGACGCGTTGCTGCTCGATTTCAAGGAGCTCGGCAAGCGACCTGCTCACGCTGGATTCGCGGTCCCTCTCCTCAGGTTCGGCAGCTGGTGCCGGCGTCTTCTTGCCGGTGGCTGCCGCAATCAGTTCAGGCAATGAGAATGCCACGCTTTCCGGAGACGGCCTTGGAGGCTCGCTTTGCGCTTCCTGCGGCGCAGCCGGTGCGGATTTCGGCGGCAATGATGCCGGCCTCTCCCTTTTCGGCGGTGGCGCCATCATGGGCGGCCTCGGTACGCCGCTTGCCGGCAGCCCCGGCCTCGTGTCTTCGAATATCTCCACGCCTTCGTCGCCAAGGTCAAGCTCGACTGTTGCCTCGCGCCTCCTCGCCGAGGGCGGGGGCGGCGGCGCCCGTGATGGCTTCCTCTCTGTAAGCAGTATCGGTTCTTCCTCGGCTTTGCGGGCCTTCCTGAAATAAGGGTGCGGCCCGTCGATTATCGGCAGCCCCATCCTTCCGCTGACGGTCCCACCCAGTCTTTTCTGCCAGTTCATCAACTGATATGTATCTCGGAAACACTTTATAAATGTTTATTTTTATGGTCAAATGTAATTTTCCATACCCCCCCTGCAAGGCCGACATGCCGCGCGCACATGGCTTGCGATATGATTTAATTACTTTATGCCCATCAGATTGCTCACTACTTTGACTGCGACCGTAGTCTATCGGTATGATTCGAGGTTGCCAATCTCGCGGGCCGGGTTCAATTCCCGGCGGTCGCAAATTTTTTTAATAAAAATTTGGGTCCCCCGGGAATTGATGAGCAATTCCCGGCGGTCGCATTCCCATTACTTTTGTCTTCAGCTTCTCACCGGGCAAAAGTAAAGGGATTGGTCAAAAGCCCTGAGGTTTACTCCGGCCGGAATTGTGTGGTTCCCTTCAATTCCCGACGGTCGCATTTTTTCCGCAGAAAAAATGGGACACGGGAAGCGCCGCTTCCCTCTGTCGCATTTTTGTTCACTTGCCTCGCGCATAGCGCTCGGCGTGAACACGGTTTATTACCTAGACGGCTTATTAGATCCGCTCTTCTAATCGAGGCTTATTCCTAATTCTCTTGGCTATCGTGCACTCAGTAATTGCCGATGACCTGCCTCAGCGCATCGACGGCTTCTGCCACGGTCTGGAATATCCCGATTGGCTTTTGCGAGCGGTCGCTCACTGAAATCGGGAGCTCGCGGCGGACCTTCTCCTCCTCATCCGGCTCGATGACGATTCCTCTATCGAGCGAGCTGGGCCTGATTGTAAACACGCCATTTGTCAAGAAGTTTCCAATCCGGAGCTTCGTGAACCTGGCCTCCCCGCCTATATCGAGTGTGAGCATTCCTGAAAGCGACCTGCTTGTGTTCCTGAGCTTGACCGCGGCGATGCACCCTTCCACCACGTTCCTTGGGGACACCACATCACCCATGCCGGAAAGCACGAACACGCCGTTGGCGAACATGAAATCAGCGACGATGTCAATCCTCCGCAGTTCAGGATTGGCCTTGAAGATGTTGGCGTTGCCTTCCTCCCAGTTATCGCGGTCCTTGCCATACCTGCCATACCTATGGTCGTAATAGTCCGTGAGCCCCTTCTCTTCAAGAAGGCCCCTCGTCCGGAAGACGCGCCTGAACTCGCGCTTCGATTCGGCCCTTGCCGTCTCCTCCGGTCCGCGAAGCAGAATCCTGTCGATTAGTGCCATACAATCAATTAAGATATTGTGTCAATCTATATAAAAAACTGCTTAATCTGCCAGCCCCAGGAAACCAATTCGTCATCCGCCGTTTGCCCGGCCGATAGCTTTTAAACACATGTCCCCACAGTGGATTCATGTCCGAACTGGCAGAGGAGATGCTAAAGAACCTGGAAGTCTGGGAAGTCAAGAATCTTCTTTCGCACGAGCAGGTCATCTCCCAAAACCTGAAAAGGCTCAAGGAGGCCATGCTGAACATCGGCCATCTGGTAGACCCTCTGATTGTGGACAAGAACACCGGCGTAGTGCTGGATGGCAACCACCGCCTCAAAGTCCTTGAAATCATAGAATGCCCGCATGCGACCGTGCAGGCGCTCGATTATTCCAGCGATGAAATCGGCCTGGGGACGTGGTATCCGACCGTGTCATTGACATCCGACGAAATATTCCACCTGGACTCCCTCAAGCACGAGAAAGTCGATTATGAGGCGGGAAAGGCGGCCGTCGACAGCCTCAAGGCGCCGTTCATGCTGATGGGGAAAGACAAGGAGTACCACCTGATAAACCCCGGCTCGTACAAGCTCATGGAGATGGTGGAAGAGCAGAACTACGTATTCTCGCTCCTTGAGAAAGGCACGGTCGATTACATCCCGGACGAGGAGGTGGACAAGTCCCTCTCGCTCAAGAAATCGGTCTTCTACCGGCGCGCATATAAAAAAGAGGAAGTCGTGAAAGCCGCCCAGGCCCACACCCCGTTCCCGCCGAAATCGACAAGGCACAAGATTCCCGGGCGCATAATCCGGCTGAACATGAAGCTCGGATGGCTGCACCGCTCGCGCGACGAGGCTTCCACAGAACTCACGCGCATGCTCACAAGCCGCGTCTATGGCGGGAACGTCCGGAAATACTACGAGCCCGTCATCGTGATATACTGATTAATAAAAAAATCAGATGTTGAACGGGTCGTAGATGATGTTGCCCAGGGCGGCATCCCTCCTAGGGGGCGGCGCCCGGATTAAGGCATTGTCTATTACCTGCCTGTCGAATCCCACTATTATCCTCCCGTTTATCTGGAGGACCGGAACAGCCCCCTGGCCGGACTTCGCAATCATCTCCTCCGCCCTTTGCCTGTCCTTGGAGACGTCGTAGTCGGTGAACTTCACTCCCTTGCCGCCAAGGTACGATTTCGCCATCGTGCAGTATGGGCAGTTCGGCGTCGAATATACTATGACCTCGGGATCCTTCTTTTTCATCGCCTCGGTTTTCTTCTTCCTTATCTCATCGATTCCGGGTTCGCTGGCAACCATCAATATCACCTGTGCAAACATTTTGCACAAACGTTTTATAAAAAGAACCAAGTAATGCCTTAATGGAAAAAAATTGCACAGATGGTTTTTTATGGGAATTGACATGACGTGCATCGACCTTTCGGCCGCGGACCTCCTCCGCTGCTCGTTCGGCCTCTCGAAACGCGAGGTGGCGGTGCTCCTGCGGATGCTGGATATGAAGGGCTGGATGCCGGTATCGGGAATAGCCGCAGAGTCGCGCCGGGACCGCTCGGTGGTGCAGCGCGCCCTTTTTTCCCTGATTCAAAAAGGCATCGTGGAGCGCAGCCAGCGCAACCGGGCCGGGGGCGGGTACGAATACCTCTACCGCGCCCGGGACAAGTCCGCCCTGAAAAGGGCGATATTGGATAAGAGCAGGGTGTTCTGCCGGATGGTGGCGGGGCAGGTCCGGCAATGGTAAGTATTTTATTTTTCAGGTTTGATAATCAGCCAGTAGCCCAAGTATAAGCAATCAGTCTAATGGTGAACGTTATGGGAATTCTCTTAGCCCCGGGCCCGGTTCCGGTTTTGAAGGAAATATCAGAAGCGCAGTGCAAGGAGATGATAACGCACCGGAGCGGGGATTTCACGAAGCTCTACGGCGACATCGTCACGCGCCTGAAAGCATATTTCGGTGCCGAGGAGGCGTACGTCATCACCGGTTCGGGCGCGCTCGGCCTCGAGACGCTCATCCTCAATCTCTGCGAGAAAAACGACCGCGTCCTCTGCCTGCCGAACGGCGAATTCGGCGACCACCAGGCGACCACCGTCAAGGTGTATGCCGATGCGACTGTCGAGCGCCTTGAGGACGGGAAAGGCTGGAACCTCGAGCGCGCGAAGCCGCATATCGATGCGAGCAGGGCCAAAGTGCTTGCGATGGTGTACAACGAGACATCGATGGGTGTCCGGAACGACATAAAAGAGATTTGCCATTACGCGAAATCCAAAGGCATGCTCACGATAATAGACGGCATCTCGGCATGGCCGGGCACCGAGTTCAACATGGAGGAATATTCCGTGGATGCCTTCGTGACCGGAAGCCAGAAGGGCATCGCAGCCCCGCCAGGAATGGCGCTCGTCGGGCTTTCAAAAGAGGCCGTCGGCATCTTCACGAAGCGCACGTTCATCCCGAGCTATTATTGCGACCTCCGCAGGCACAAGAAGCGCTACGAGCAGGACCAGCAGACGCCGAACACGCCTGCGGTCACCCTGTTCTGGGCCCTGCAGAAGGCTTTCGACGTGATGGACGGCAAAGGCGGCCTTCCGGCAGCGGTCAAGCGCCACAAGGAGGCATCCCTGCATGTGCAGGCGCGCCTGAAGACGATGGGGTTCCCGCTTACGGCCGAGGCCGGGTTCGAGTCGAATACCGTGACCGGTTTCGTCTGCAAGGATGCCGAGGGGGCCAAGGGCATAAAGGCGAAACTGGCATCAGACTACCAGATAAAGATTGTCGGCGCGCGCGGCAAGTTCAAGGACAACGGCCTCAGAATCGCGCACATGGGCAACTTCGAGATGAAGGACCTGGACGCCTGCCTGGACGGGATAGAGAAGATTATCCGGGGCTGAGCAACGTTTTTCGCCCCCGGGGGCAATCCCGCCGTCGTGCGGGAAAATCATTAAATAGGTTGGCTGAAAAAGGATTGACGGATTGCCATGGACTCGGTCACGGCTAATATCAACAAGCTAGTCTCCCTCACGTTCGACGAGAGGCCGGATATCCGCAAGCAGGCGGCAAAGTCACTCGGCGAGATAAACGACCCCGGGGCGGTGTTCGCTCTCGTGCAGCTCAGCTTCGACAAGGACGCATCGGTCCGCGAAATCGCGCAGAAGTACCTGGACAAGAAGAAGCAGACCGAGCCGGAACTGATGTCGTTTGCTACAATCTTCTCCAGTCCTGAGAAGAAAGATGAGACGGAAGAGGCTTCGGCGGACGCCAAGGAGAAGATGCTCCGCCCGATAACCCAGATATTCGAGAAGCGCCTCGGGAAGGAAAGGGCTGAACTGGCAAAGACGAAGATGATGCCGACCATAGATAAAATTTACCTCAAGGCGCATGAGCAGCACGGCATCAAGACGAAGAGGTATGAGGAGAGCGGCCGCAAGGTCATGCAGGAATTCCTCACCAACTACCTGGAAGTGATGTCTGATTTGGACCGCATAGGGGACGGCCCGAACCTGCCTTTCGTGCCTGCGGCCCCGCCGGAAAAAGAGCCCGAGCCAATCATCCCGCAGCCAGTGCAACCCGGGCAAGCACACAATGTTGCGCGTGCTTCAACCCCGGAACCCCTGCTGGCGAACGAGCTCGAGGAAGTGGGAAGGAGCGAGGAGCCCCCGGACAAGCTGTCTTCACAGGCAGCGTCATTGGAAGTGCAGGAAATCGAGGAATTCAAGGAGCACGAGGAAATCGAGCACCTTCCCGACACGTTCTTCAAAAAAGCATACGAGACGATGATGCTCTCCGAAGGAGACGAGGACATCATGAAGCAGGAAATGAACCGCATGATAGAGGATGCCAGGCGCGAAATCGGCCTCGCATTCCGCATGGCCAAGAAACGCTTCAAGGAGATGAACATCACCAACATCACCAAAATCAAGGACGGCATGCGCAACATAAATACCGAGCTTCTTACAGCAAAAACCGTAGAGAACATGGAATACCAGAAAACCAAGAAGGCGAAGGCGACCGCCACCCGCGTCCTCGTGAACGACGAGACCGGCAACGAGGGCATCATCTACCTTTTCGACAACCGGGGCGCCCTCCTGCAGCCCGGGATGCGCATCAAGATTGTCGGCGGCCTGGCGAAGACATTCGAGTTCTCCGGTGAGACCGGCCTCACGCTGGGGAAGAAAGGGAACGTTTATATCGTTTTGTGACCGTTATTATGTCCGCAAATTCTTTGGTGGAACTCAATGGAACTCACTAAATACGAAATCGCAAGGTTAATCGGTGCACGGGCCCTCCAGCTTTCGATGGGCGCGCCGCCTCTCATAAAAACGGAGGATGCCCACATCTCTTTTATACAGATAGCGGAAATCGAGCTGGAAAAAGGGATAATCCCCCTCTCGGTAGTGCACAACGGCACCGCAATCTAATCTTCGGCCAGGACGACCTCGTAGCCTTCGCCAAGCACCCGCAGAAGCACCCTTTTTTCGTCATCGACCCAGTCGTATTCCACGGCCCCGGTTTCGGACTTTATCTCCACGATATAGCTCTGGCGCCCGCTGTAGTTCTCCATCCGAATCACCCGGTAGTAGTTGTCCGTGATATATTCGGACGAGCCGTTGAAGGCGAGGTACATCGTATTGTTCCATGTCCATCCTTCTTTCAGCGCCAGCATCCACGGCTTGAAAAGAAGGATGTTGGGGTTGCTGAAGCTCACATTAGAGCCGTTCTCGTCCACGCCCCACCGGTCCAGGCAGACATCCGTGCCGTTCCGCTCCTCCGCGACCCTGATTCTCGTGCAGCCCATCCCATCGAGGATGAGGAATGTCATATTGGCGGTCGTGTTGTTCATTATGTACGCGTACCGGTAAACCTCCCCGGGCTGGAGCGAGAACTCCTTGTTCTTCTGGAGCGGCGCCTCGCTGTAGGCTATTTTCGGGTTCTCGAAGAAGGACTTGAACATGGCGTTCCCGATTAGCACCATCATGACCAGGGTTGCGACGGTCGCAACCGTCACGATGTCGAATTTGAGCATCTACTGCTGCCTCGCAATGTCGCCGTACTTCGCGTATGGCCTTCCTGTATCGCTTTTGAGGAGCTCGAAGACGACCTGGGACACCCTCATGCCGGCATGCAGTTTAATCGGGAATGGGGCGAGGTTGACTATTTCGAGCACTTGGCGGTTGTCGCTGCCCGGCTGCACGAGGGCGCTTGTCAGGTGGATGATGACGCCCATCCTCGCGTACCTGCTCCTGCCCTCCAGTTTCCCCATGACGTTTTTCGGGAGGGTGAGCTTCTCAAGCGTCTTGCCGAGGCACAATTCCCCCGGCTTCAATGTTATCTCCGCGGCCTTCTTCATCTCGTAGGCTTCCTCGAACCCGGTCTCCCGGAGGTCCACGATTTTCCGCGAATACTCGTCCTTGAAGAAAAACCACTCGTTGCCGAGGGTCAGGTCCACGCTCGCAGGCCCTATCTGGTCATCCTTAAGCGGCGTTATCTTCAGCGTCCCTTCTTTCAGCATTTTTTTTATGTCGTTGTCTGACAAAATCATAAGCGCACCAATCAGTTATCCGCCGCACACTTAAAATATGTTTTCAGACGAGATTCCCTAATGAGGGAGCGGATTGCGGCATTGGCGCGCGAGATTCGGGAGGGCTACGAAAGCCTGGGCCGCAAGGCCAAATCGGCCCGTGATGCCGACCCCTCGCTTGTGCTGGCTGTTCGCCGCGCCCCGGTCACGCTTTCCGCCTGCGCAGTGGATGGCGGCCTCCTTGCCGAGCGGATGCACGGTGCGGATATCGTAGTGGCACGGGCTGTAGCTGCCCACTTCGTCTATGAAGGGTCAGCCCTCAAATCGTTCTCCTATACCCCATCGAAAAGCCCGCAGCCGGAAATCGAAATAAGGAACTCGCTCGAAGAGCACGAAGCGCTGATTTTCCGCTCGCTCATCCGCCTCAGGCACGAACTTTCCTGCGCACTCGTTGCGCTTCATTCCCGCAAACCGAATCTCCTCCTGCTCGACGGCTCGCTCCTCCCCCTTCCAGGGGACCGCCCCCAGGAAAGCAGCGAATTGCGTCCCCTCTACGATGAGGTGGTTTCGCTTTACGGAAAACTGTACAAGGATTGCGCGGAAAACAATTGCATGCTCTGCGGCGTGGTGAAGGATTCGCGCTCGCGCAAACTGTCCCGTGAACTTGGCGCCTCCTGCTCGGACACCCTCCTTTGCGGATACCTCCTCGATGAGAATGAACGGACGCGGGAGATGGGATATTTCGAAGGCAAGGCCCCGAACGCGGACGTTGCGGCATTGGGCGCCCGCATACGGGTATTCTATCTCCGGCCCTCAAAAAACGACCTTCCTCTCCGCATAGAACTGCTCGATTCCGGCATCGACGAAGCGGCATCTGTCATCTGCAGCCTCTCGGCCATCAGCGAGAATTTCGCATATCCGGCGGTTCTGATAGAGGCGGATTTGTGCGCGGCGCTCGACCCGGCGGACCTTGAATCAATCGAGGCGTCGCTCGCGAATCTTTCCGGCCTGAAACCCCTTAGGAGGAATTCCCGGCCTTTCCGCTAGGCCAATCATTCCAAACCAATCCGGCCAAGCCGCGAAAGCAAACCGGAAATCTCAACCCTGCGGCCCTCGTAATAATTCCATTTCCCGTCATTGAACTGGTAAAGGTCGCTGTCGGTGATGATGAAAGCGAGGGCGTCATCCTGGAAGTCGCAGCTTGCATCGCCCCCCTCGCAGACGGAGAACTCGTTCCCAACCTTTCCCATGTAATGCCCGTCCTGCGGCTCGAACAATGCCGAGCCGGCCAGATTGGAGTTCGTGATGTCATCGGGCGTCTCTATCGTCCTGTTCGTGAGCATGATTACGCAGTGGCCGATTCTCATCTCCCCGCCCGTGTCATAGAAGTAGCAGACGGCATACGGGTTGCTGTCGCGGGTGTTCCCGACCCCAATCCCCCGCGTATCCGTAAAATACCAATACCTTCCGGAAGACGTGTCCTCATAAACGGTATAGTCGCCCGCCCCGCCCGTCCACGCCTCGATTTCGAGGTCCTCCTGCTTCATCCTATTCAGGAGCGCCTTGAAGAAGAGGGAATAATCCTCGCAGTCGCCCCCTTTCCTCGCGATGATTTCGTCGATTGAATACAGCCGGTCGCCTGTGGGGTCGTCCTTGTATGAGAAGCCCAATTCGTTCTCCATAAGGTATGTGACGCATGCGAGTTTCAGGACACCGTCATTTTCGCAGCTCTTTTCCACCTTGTTCATGAACCTGTCCGCCTTCAGCGTCGAAGGCAATGCGGAATTGTTCCGGAACCATTGTATGGACTCGTTAATCTGCCCGTCGATTGCAACCGCTTCTTCCCTGATGCGGGCGATGTCCTCGGTCGCTTCGCTCAGGGTGTTTTTCGTTTCTTCGAGTTCGGCCTCGCTTTCATTAAGCTGCTCGCTCAGGCCTTCGACCTCAATCGTCCTGTTCCCGAGTGCGAGGGTCAGGTTCTCAATCTCGTCCTGCTGCCGCTCGGCATCCCTGTTTTTTGCCCGGAGCTCGGCTTCAGTCATGCTTAGTTCGTTTTGGGCCGAACTGAGATTTGCTTCCACTCCGGCCAACTCAGTCTTGAGGTTCCTATTCTCGGCGGAACTCTGGAGGAAGAGGGCCAGGAATACGGCGGTGGTGATGGCGAATATTGCAATCAGTGCCACCAATACAATATCCCTTGCTTTCACAACCAGCCTCCTTTCCCTAGGCTTTTAATCCTTCTAATGCATAATTACTCCAGAGTGAGGGGCAGGCAGCCTACGTTTTTTCTTCTGAAAAAATGAGGAAGTTCCGCCCTCCGCGAGAGATACTGCCCTTTAAGGGGGCGGACACGGAACAGAAACGATACCCAAAGTCCGCAAGGGCAAGGGATGCAACGCATCCTGAACTGCGCAAGCAGTTCGGGAGCTTTGGAACGAAGTTCCATTGATCGTGTCTTATCTCGATGACGGAGCAAGGCGCTTTGCGCCGCTCTCCTTAATCCGAAAGGATTTTGGGGCCTTTTGGCCGCGTAAGCGGACAAATTGCAGTCAAATGCTGCCGAAATACAGAAGGCGGACTATGCCCCTCACTTGAACTTTTTCTCCTTATCAACCCCTGTCAAAACTTCACTAAACATCCTGTCCGGTTTGACTCCGGCCTTTGTGAAACCTCAGGTGGGGGTCTGAAAGGGGACGCGCAAGTCAAACCGGAGAGCCCCTTTCGCGGACTATGCCCCTCACTTGAACTTTTCCTCCGGTCTGACACCGGATAAAACTTCACTAAACTTCAGCCGGTCTGACTCCGTACAGACGATTTTATCAATCGCCTGTCCGATTTGACTCCGGCTTTTGTGCAATCTGGTGGCTCTCATGAAATCGATAACGGATTTGAAGGACTCGGACATCATCGAGATAAACGGCGAGAAATACCGGGTCCTTGCAAGCGGACCACCCAATTCCCTATGGTACCATGAGGGCCGGAAGGATGTGGAATATGGGGTCGATTTGGTGAAGCTCGGGTCTGATGCGATAACCCCTACGCATCAACTGGGGTATTTCTCAAAAAAGCCGGACGAATTCCGGGTTTATCGGCTAGGGAAAGAAGCGGTCCCTGAAAGCGTCGAGGCCGTCAAGTTTTGATCGTGCATCATGACGAATGACGATGCGGGCCCCAAAACATATTAATAACCCCGCGACGTATTCCGATTTGATGTTCGAGATTCTTTTTTTGATAGGGCTTATAGCGCTGATCGGCTTCGCGGCCAGATGGGTTTTCGAGCGGACACGGGTGCCGGAAATCCTCATCCTCCTCGCCATCGGGTTCGCGCTCGGCCCGATGGGGCCGTTCTCCAGCTTCTCCGCATTCGACATCAACCTGCAGAGCTTCCGCGGCATAGCGCCCATAATAGGCGCGGTCGCAATAGTATCATTCGTTTTCGAAGCCGGCTTGCAGCTCAAGGTGGGGCGCATCCTCAAAAGCCTGTCCTTCTCCACAATGTTCGCGATTACCAGCCTCGTGCTCTGCATAGGCGTCCTCGCTGCCCTGCTGCATTTCGGATTCGGCTGGAACATCACCGCATCCCTCCTTCTCGCGACGATATTCGGGGGTCCCTCTTCCTTCGCAATCTATTCGATGCTCCCCCTCGTCCGCACGAGCAACCATTCGAGGGGCATCCTGTACCTGGAGGGCACGCTGTCGGCAATCCTGATAAGCGTCATAGCAATCACAATCCTGCGATACCCCGGCGTCGAGGCCGGGACGATGCCTCTCCTGCAGCTGGTCATCTCGTCGTTTTCAATCTCGTTCATACTGGGGCTCGCCGCCGGCCTTGCAATCCTCTGGCTGCTCTTCAGGTTCAGGATAAGGAAATTCGGCTACCTCCTCACTTTCTCCGCCCTGCTCATGCTGTTCTTCCTGGATTTCGAGCTGCTTGGGGGAATCGGGGTGATATCCATCGCGCTAATCGGGCTGGTCATCGGGAACTCGGGCGACGTGTTCAAGTTGCTGGGCATCACCGGGCGTTTCGAGATGGACGAAGCGGCCAAGGGATTCCGTGACGAGATAAGCCTTTTCATCACCACGTTCTTCTTCGTCTACCTCGGCATGATGGCGAGGCCTGAGTTGCTGGCCGACCCCAGCTACATTCTCCTCGCGGTGACGATGATAGTCGCAATCCTTTTCTGCCGGTGCATCATACTGCTCATCGCGAACATGCTGAAGATATCCCAGCACAACGAAGACCTCCTGCTGGCGGTCATGATTCCCCGCGACATCCTGAGCGCGACCCTCGCCACATTCGTGCTGCTTTACCCCGGGCCCGCGAGCTTCAACATCGAAGTCGTGATAATCCCAATCGTCCTATCGTCCCTGGTCAGCGTGGCTGGGGCAGGGTATTACGAACGCCTGTTCCAGCATTCGTTCCTCTTCAAGCGCGAGCTGGATTTGAGCGACGGGCGAAAAATCGTCCTGCGCACAATCACGAGGGACGATTTCCCGAAGCTCCGGCAGTTCCTCAACGACCTGGTGAAAGAAAGCGCCCTGATAGCCTTCGACCGCTACGTCAACCCGATAGAGGAAAGCGAAATGGGCCGGGAGAGCCTGGACAAAATCAACCGCGGCGACATGTTGATGTGGGTCGGCGATTTCAATGGGCGCATCATCGCGCGGGCGGTCGCGCAGAGGATGGAGAAGCGCGAGCGGGACAACGTTTGCCTGAGCCTTTATGTGGCCAGGGACTTCCGGGGGGTGCATCTCGGCACGACCCTGCTGCGCATGCTGATTGAGGAATCCCAGCGGGTCTTCAAGCCGCACAGCATCTACCTCTCCGTCTATTCGAACAACGAGGCCGCGGTGCACCTGTACGAGAAGGAGAGCTTCCGCAAGGTCGGCGTGCTTCCGGAATGGGGCAAGTACGAAGACACATACCTGGACGAAATTTACATGGTATACGACCCGAAAGGGGCGCCGGCCGGGGGGCCGAAGCGGAAAAAGAAAAAGGGCGCTTCATGAAAGGGCGCCATGCCCTTGCGCGCCTAACCGTTCCTTGACGCTGATAATCCGCCTATGGCACCAAGGACGAAACCGGTTGCAATCCAGAATACGCTTCCATGCGCCGCCCCGACCACCATACTTCCGGCCGCCTCGGCTATCGACGGGGCATAATCGGTCGGAAGGCTTGTGATGATAATCCAGCGGGCGGCGCTCCCCGCGGTTGCGCAAACGAGCCCGAGCAGCGCGCCGATGATGCCACTTGTTGCCGCGCCATGCCCGGTTTTCCCGGCCAGATAATATCCTGCAATGAGGATGAACAGGCCCTCCAGCACGAATGCGGCAATTCCGAGAATCCCGATTTGCGCCGAAACCAGCTCCCCGGATGCCGCCAGGGCGACCATGAGGGCGGCAGGTATTGCCGAGCTCCGGATTATCCCCGCCGCGTCCATCTAGACGACCTTCATGTCTCCCATCCCTGGGATGCCGCCCTTCATCATCTTCTCCATCTTCTTGCGGAAGCCGCGGTTCCTCTTGAACATGGTCATCATCTTCTCCATCTTCTCGAACTGCGAGAGGAACTCGCGCACCTCCTTTTCCGTGCATCCGCTTCCTTTTGCGATGCGGGCGAGGCGTGCCGGATTGCTTTTCAGGAGCGAGGCGTCCTTCTTCTCGGCCTTGCTCATGGAGTTGATCATGGACTCGAACTTCTTCAATTTCTCCTCGCTCTGCTGCACCATCTCTTTCGGAACATCCGCTGCCCCAAGCATGGAGAATATGTTTCCAAGGGGCCCGAGCTTCTTCGCGGCTTTAAGCTGCTCATAGAACGTCTCAATGGTCAGCTCCTCCCCCTCCAGTTTCGACATGTCCGTGTCTTTCTGGATTTCCTTGATTTTCTCCATCAAAGCCCCGATGTCCGGGACGCCAAGGAGCCGGCCCACGAACTTTTCCGAGTTGTACGTCTCGAAATCCGCGGGCTTTTCGCCAATCCCCACAAACGAGATTTTTGAACTGGATGCCGCGACGGAGCTGAGCGCGCCTCCACCCTTTCCGGAGCCGTCCATCTTCGAGACAATCACCCCAGACAGCGGCACTGCGCTGTTGAACTCCGTCGCCTGCTTTCCGGCAATCTGCCCGATGTCCGCGCTGACGACCAGGTAGCATTCATCAGGTTTAAGAATTCCGGCTATGCCGCGCAGCTCCTCGACAAGGTGGCCGTCGAACGCGTTCCTGCCGGCCGAATCTATGATTAGTATGTCTTCTTTGGACCTCTTCACCGCATCTGCCGCGATGATGGACGGGTCCTTCTCGCCTTTAATGGTATAGAACGCGGCCCCCACCTGCTTTGACAGCTGCTCGAGCTGCTCCTGCGCCGCCGGCCTGTCCGTGTCGGCTCCTACGAGGGCGACAGAAAGCCCCCTCGTCTTGTAATAATGGGCGATTTTCGCGCATGTCGTGGTCTTTCCGCTGCCATAAAGGCCGCACATCAGTATCCGGTGCCTATCAAGGCGCGGGGTGTAGCTCGCGCCCATCAGCGAGACAAGCTCCTCGTAGACGATTTTCGTCACATGCTCCTTGAGGCTGAGGGCTTCGAGCTTGTCGGTCTTGAGGGCCCGCTCCTCAATCCTTTTGGAAAGCGCCAGGACCAATTTGACATTGACATCAGAGGAAATCAGCACGCGCTGGAGGTCCTTGATGAGCGCCTTGACGTCGTCCGCGTCCACATACGGCTTGCCTGTCAATTTGGCTAACGCTTCCCTGAGTTTTTTCCCTAGGTCCATAGCGCATCCCCAATTGCCCAAAACATTTTTTAGCAGCTAGGTATTTACTCTATTCCATATCCGGGGATTGTTCATGGCGAATGCGAATGGAGGCGCGGAGCATCAGGCGGCGTTCCGGCTAGCTGCGGCGGCGCTCGGCCTTGCCCTCACGCTCACCTCGATTGCCTATAACCGGACTTCGCTTGCTGTTTTCGTGAATGACGCGCTGATGTTTCCCATATACCTTGTCATGACAGTCATCCTGGCGCCCTTCCTGCTCATCAGCCGTGCCCTCCCATTCCTTCCTCCGTCGTTTGCTGTGGCGCTGGGCATGCTCGGGATCTTTTTCGGAATCCATTGCCTCTCGAGGTATCTCCCAATCTGGCAGTACCTTGTCAAGGCCCTCGAAATATTCCTGGAAATCATACTTAGCGGCTTTCTGGCCTTCTGTGCGATATTGGTCCTGTTCCCCCTCGCTATTTGGGCCGGGCAGGATTTCGACATGACGATAATGTTCGCGGGCTTGCTTTTCCTCTCTTCCGCAAGTAGCATCCCCGGACGAATCATATCGTTCCTGCATTCCCTCGCTTAGGCGCGGATTCTCAAGGCGTGATGTCCTTGGTGCGGCTGAGGGCGTAAAGGAGGGCAATCGCGATGATTGCGCGCGCTACCTCTGCAATTAAGGAAATGACTGGCCAGGGCACGGCCAGGGTGTTGTGGATCGTGAATGCCACGGTGGCCGCAAGGTAAACGCCCGCGAACAGGCCCGCTGCTTCCGTATCCAGCTTTCTTCCCAGGGCGTGATAGAGAATCACGAAGGCGAATATGAAATCGCGTATGAGCGCCACAACCATCGAGCCGTCGAATTCCCAGGCCTGGACGTTGCCCAGCTGATAATCCAGTGCGAAAATCACGGCTTGGTCGAGAAGGAATAATATTATCGCAAAAGCAAATGCGTTTCCTATCGCATTCTTTATCCGCACGGGCTTGAACTCCAGGACGAGGAGGAGCCAGAAGTAACCCATTGCCGCGCCGGCTCCCATACTTAGAAGCTCGCCGGCGAAGAGGGGGAGGCCGAACAGCGGGAACATCTCCAGAACCTGGCTCCCATCCCCATAACCTCCGGAGAATGCCATCGTTTCGACAGCCTGGGCTGCGAACAAAAACGCGAATATGATGATGCATACCGAGGCGGAAATGATGAACGAAGCGGCCGAGACCGAGCGGCAGAACGCCACATCGCGTTTCATCTTCGCGATGCCTCCGGCTTCAAGAATCAGGTACGAGATTACCGGCCCGCTCACAACTGAGAGGATGGTGGTCACATACACGCTGGCCCAGACGATGTTTTCCGGGGCCAAGCCGCCTGTTGCCGCAAACGCGACTGCCAGCGAAAGGAGCATGATGCCGGTTGCCAGTATGATGAAGAGGACCGCCACTAGGATGATATGCTCCAGCCGGACATCCACTTCCCTCTTGGCAATTGTGAATTTCATCAGCGGAAAATATGCACGATAGGCGATAAAAAGGTATCCCGGGCGTTTCCCCCTACCAGCTCGTTATCGTGCCGTACTTCACATCCGCCTTCTCGAGCACGATGTCCGCGAACCTGCGCTCTATCGGTATCACCGAATCGCGCATCCGGAGGAGGTGTATCAGCTGGAGGTCCTTATCCGGGACCGTTCCCCTTGCGGCCATGCCGCTCAGGCATTCATGCGCGTATGCGAGCGAGCACTTGACCAGCGGTTCGGGAATCTCTCGTGAAAGCGCGTCCCGGAGGACCGGCAGGACCTCATCCAGCCCCACCCTCGCGGCGACTAGTGCGGCCGCGCACCTCGCTTCGACGGAGTCCATGTCCTGTTCGCGGTACCCGTCCCCGCGTATCAGGGCCGTAATCCTCATCATCTCGCCCGGGCGGAGCGGTCGCCTGTCTATTTCCCCGATTACTGCGTACCCGAGGAATCCCGGCGCCCTTTTTCTCGAGAAATCGAAAAACTCATCCAATGAAACCGGCCTCCCGTCCGCCGGCTTTGCCTTTTGGTGAACATTTGACATAAACTAACATTAATTATAAGTAAATAAAAACCTACCAGTAGAGCCATGCCAGGAGCGCCAGCAGCAGGATGCCCGCCACCGTGACGATGAGGCCGGATTTCACCATGTCCCACACGCTGATGTAGCCGGTCGAATACGAAATCGCGGACGGCGGCGTTCCTACGGGGAAGATGAAATCGAGCGAAGTGCCTATGCCTGCAAGCACGCCGAGCTGTTTCAACCCGAAGCCGAGGGCTTTTGCCAGCGGGATGACGATGGGGACAATCAGCGCGGCTGTGGCGGTGTTCGACGCGCTGAGAGTCAGGATGACCGTGAATGCGAGCACGGATACGTACAGGAGCAGCGTCGCCTGGCCGGTGACGAATCCCACCAGCAGGCCGCCCAGGTATAATCCCAGCCCTGAGGACTCAATAGCCGCGCCGAGGCTGAGGCCGCCTCCGAACATCAACAGCGATGCCCAATCTATCTTGGACATGTCGCTTGTTTCGAGCAGGCCCAGCGCGTACAGGATGACGACCGCGCAGATGGCGATTGTAGCATCGGCAACGTTATGCACCGAAACGCTCACCCAGGCGGCAATCGTCAGCAGGGATACTGCGAGCACCAGTTTCTGCTCCAACGAATACGGTTCGGGCTCATCATCCAGCCCGACCTTTTTCACTTCCGGCGGGAACACCCGGAGCAGTATCGCCCAGGTTATCGGCAGGAAGATGACCACGAAAGGCATCGCGAGGTAGCTCCACTCGAAGAACGACACCTGCACGCCCTCGGCCGCCAGGTCGGCGACAGTGATTCCGTTCGGCGGCGTCCCGACTATGGTGCCAATGCCTCCGATTGTGGAAGCGAAGGAAATCGCAAGCACGAGCGCCTTGGCATAATTCGATTTTCGCTTCTCCATCTTCCCTTTCTTTATTACGTATAGCGTTATCGGGAGCATTATGGCGGTCGCGGCCGTGTTGGCCATCCAGAGCGAAAGGAACGCGGTCACGCACATCAGCCCGAGGAGGAAGAGCTTCGGGTCATGCCCGAAGCGGGAGAGGAACCTCCTCGCTATCTGCTGGTCGAGGCCGTGCTTCTCCAGCGCCCGCGCTATCACGAAGCCGCCGAAAAAGAGCACTATTGTCGGGGCGAAATATGGCGAAAAGGCGTCCTTGGGCGGCGTCCCTGCAAAAATCAGGAGCACAGTCGCTAGGAGCGCGGTCGCATGGAGCGGGATTGCCTCGGTGAACCACATCACGCCGGTGAAAACTGATATTGCCAGGACTGCCTGCGCCTTCGCGTCGATGCCCAGCGGAATTACGAGCATCAGGAGGGCAAGGATGACTGAGAGAGCGATTGCCCAAAGACGTGCTGCCATGCCACTAAATCCCGGAAAAACAATAAAACTAGTGCCCCTCGCTAGTTTTTTAAACATTTTTACGGATATGACTTGAATACAATACGAATTATATCGGATCAAATGATCAATGTCAAAACTAGGATTCGAACTATTTAGAGGTGAAACAGTATGACGAAACAGGTAAACGGAGATCAGGTCTATGTGCTTCCGGAAGGGTCCCAGAGGGTTCTGGGAAGGGACGCGATGAGAATCAACATCGCAATCGGCTATGCAGTGGCCAACATCGTCAAGACGACTCTCGGCCCCAAAGGCATGGACAAGATGCTTGTCTCGGATTTGGGCGACATCGTGATAACCAATGACGGCGCCACAATCCTCGAGGAGATGAACGTCGACCACCCGGCCGCGAAGCTGATGGTCGAAATCGCGAAGACGCAGGACAAGGAGGTCGGCGACGGCACCACGACCTCGGTCGTGATTGCAGGCAACCTCCTCTACCGGGCCGGAGAACTTCTGAATCAGGGCATCCACCCGACTGTGATAATCAAGGGCTACGAGCTCGCCTCGAAAAAGGCCGAGGATGCGCTTGCCAAGCTCGCCGATCCGGTGAAGCCGACCGACAAGGAAGTCCTCACGAAGATTGCGCAGGTGGCGATGGGTTCGAAAGGCATCGGCAGCGAAGATGAGAAGAAGAAAATCGCGAACATCATCTCGGATGCGGTCATGCAGGTCTCCGAAGAGAAGAACGGCAAGTTCAAGGTCGACTTGGACCTCATAAAAATCGAGAAGAAAGCCGGCGGCGAAGTGCTTGACACCTCGCTGATACGCGGAGTCCTCGTGGACAAGGAGGTCGTGCATGCAGGCATGCCCAAATCGGTGAAGAACGCGAAAATCCTCCTTCTCGACAGCGCCTTGGAGATAGAAAAGACCGAGACAGACGCGAAAATCGAGATAACCGACCCCTCCAAGATGGAGGCGTTCCTCCAGCAGGAGGAGAAGATGATGCGCGACATGGTCGACAAGATTGCCTTGACGAAGGCGAACGTCGTCTTCTGCCAGAAGGGCATCGACGACCTCGTCCAGCACTTCCTTTCCAAGAAGGGCATCACCGCTATTAGGCGCGTGAAAAAGAGCGACATGGAGAAGCTTTCCCGGGCGACGGGCGCTGGCGTCGCATCCAGCCTCGAAGACCTCAAGGAGTCGGACCTCGGCCACGCAGGGCTTGTCGAAGAGCGCAAGATTGCAGGCGAGGCGATGGTCTTCGTCGAGCAGTGCAAGGACCCGAAATCCGTAACCCTCTTTGTCCGGGGCGGCACCGACCATGTGGTGAGCGAGGTCGAGCGCGCTGTAGTCGATGCGCGCGGCGCGGTCTCAAGCGCACTAGAAGACGGCAAATACGTTATCGGAGGCGGAAGCGTCGAGATGGAAATCAGCAGGGAGCTCCAGGCCTACGCCGTCCAGATAGGCGGCCGCGAGCAGCTCGCCATCCAGGCCTTCGCCGAAGCGCTCGAATCGATTCCGCGCGCCCTCGCAGAGAACGCCGGAATGGACGTCATAGACACGATTGTCTCCCTCCGTAACAAGCACAAGGAGAAGGACGGCAAGGCTGTTGGCGTCGATGTCCTTGCAGGCAAGGTCGGCGACCTCCGCGCATTGGGAATCTATGAGCCGGCAAAGGTCAAGAAGCAGGCCATGACATCTGCCACCGAGACCGCAAGGCTCATCCTCAGGATTGATGACATCATCAGTTCCCGCGGCGGCGGAAGGGGCGGCCCTCCGGGTGGAATGCCCGGCGGCATGGACATGGGCGGCGAGTGAAGCTGCCTTAATTTTCTTTTTCTCTTTCTTATTTTCTCATTTTTGAACTTCTATTCTGTTGCAGCTCCTGATTTTGCGTTTGCAGCCCGGTTTTAAAGTGGTAATTGATGAAGTAATGTTATTTAAAAGGTTCATAACAACATTATCCCATGGCGAAGAACCCGGCAAACGGTGCGGCATCCAAGGGGGAGATGGATGAATACTTCAAAGCCAGGGACCGCGAACTGACCAAGCGCGCGCTGGAGCGCAACCGGGACCCTTCGGCAGAGCCGCCAATCCGGGCGAAGCCGGTGGAATACGTCGAATTGTTCAGCTCTGATGCCATCGAGAAGGACTACGGCAGATACAAGATGTCCTATGAGAATGGCCGGGGATTCAAGAGGAAGGCCGCGGGCTCGACGATCTGGGGCGGGGCCAGCCCGGATGAAATCCGGATTTTCAAGGACGATATCCGGGCGGCAGCTGCGCAGAGCCCGAAAATCGCCCGCTATATCGCGAACGACCCCAACTTCCCCTGACTTATCGAAAGACCTTTATTCCGCCGCCCCTTTATCATCACATGGATGAGCGGCTCCACGTCCTGATATTCGGCGATGTCCAAGGCGTTTTCTTCCGTGCTGGGGCGCAAGACGAGGCAAGGCGGCTCGGCCTGGCCGGATGGGTGAGGAACGTTCCTGACGGCTCGGTCGAAATAGTGGCCGAAGGCGGCCGGGATGCGCTGGAGCGCCTCTTGGGATGGTGCGGGCACGGGCCTGCCGGCGCGGCCGTGTCTGATGTGAAATCCACGTGGCTTGCCGCAACCGGCGAGTTTGCGGATTTCAGGATAAGATATTGAAAAGGAAACTGAAAGAAACCCGTGATTTACGCTACAACGAGCCGAATTTCTCGTTGCCCTTCATCGTGCCCCTTCTTCTTGGGTCGGAGTACCTGCGGGCGAACTTCACTTTCTTTAATTTCACAGTCACCCTCTCCAGCTCCTCCAGTTCCAGGTCCTCCTCGAAGTACTGGACCGCCTCTTCCGGGATGGAAATCAGGCCGCTTTCCTCGAAGCAAATGGGCCGCCCTTCCGCGTCCGTTATCGATTCCAGGAGGGCTATGAGGGCCGATACCTTGGGACTGGCCTCGCTGGGCAATCTCATGCCCGCCACGCCTTTGCTCTTGTGGTGCTCAACCGTGTTGAGGGCTTCTGTGAGCGCGTCAATCTCCTCGTCGTTGAAGCTCATCTCCTTGAGCCATTCCAATGACATGTTGCTGAATGCGTATTTGGTCACCTGCTCACCTCTCCTCTTCTTCGCTTGGTTCCTTATGGACTGCTACCATTTTTATTTCTTTTTCGCAAGGCTCACAAGAGCCGCGGTCACGAGGCGGACTCCAATCCCCGTAGCCCCCTTGTCCAGGTACGGGTGCGGCCATTTCACCATGTCCACGGCCGCGATGTCCAAATGGGCCCATTTCGTCTCGCCGACGAACTCCTTGAGGAACGCTGCGGCGGTTATCGAGCCCGCCTCCGGCACTTCGGAGATGTTCTTCATGTCCGCGAAATCAGATTTCATGAGTTCCCCGTATTCGGGCCAGAGCGGGAGCCTCCACACCCTCTCGTGCGTCGCCTCGCCCGCAACGATTAGCGCATCTGATAGGGCATCGTCGTTCGAGAACATGCCTATCGCATGCCTTCCAAGGCTGACGACCATCGCCCCGGTGAGCGTGGCCATGTCTATCATGCATTCCGGCTTCTCTTCCGCGCCAAGGGCAAGGGCATCCGCCAGAATAAGCCTCCCCTCCGCATCTGTATTGAGCACCTCGATTGTCTTCCCGTTGTATGCGGTTATGATGTCCCCGGGCTTCTGCGCCGTCCCTGATGGCATGTTCTCCACCATGGGCATCAGTCCGACCAGGCGGATCGGGAGCTTCAATTGCGCCACCGCCATGAATATGCCAAGCGTGTTTATCGCGCCGCTCTTGTCATATTTCATCTCGTGCATGTTGGCTGACGGCTTGATGCTGATGCCGCCCGAGTCGAAGCAGACGCCCTTGCCTACGATGCAATAAAGCGGGTAATGCTTCCCCCTGTTGTATTCCAGGCGAATCAGGAGCGGTTCATGCGCGCTGCCCATGGATACTGCGAGGATGCCGTTCGCCTTCATCTTCCGGAGCCTGTCCCTTCCGAAGACGGAGATTGAGAGCGAATACTCGCGCGCAAGCCTCTTCGCCGCTTCCGCCACCATCCTGGGCGTCGCGACGTTTGCGGGCTGCTCATCAAGCCTCCTCGAGTAGTTCTGCGATTCCGCGTATATCGTGCCGAGCCGTACGCCCTCCGCGACATCCTCCTCGCTTACGATATGGGCTTTAACGACATCGAATAGGTCCTCCTTCTTCGTCTTGTATTCATTGAACTTGTAAGATGCGAGCAGGGCGCCCTCGGCCATCGCCTGCACCATCCCCAGAAGCTCGTTTCTTGCTATGAAATTGCTCGGAAGGTGCATCGCAACCTCGTTTTCCTTCCTGGAAGCGGCATATCTCACCGCCACTCCCGCGGCCCTTCGGAGGAAATCTGCCCTGAACTCCTCCTTCTTGCCGAGCCCGACGATAAGGAGGTGCTTGAATTTCGCATCATTCCTCGTGTCAGCGGAATACGTCTGGAGCAGCTTCCCCTCATACCGCTGTTTTTTAACGTCATGGAGGAACCGCTTCACATCATACGGCGGCTCCTCGCCCTGCATGAGGAAGACGCAAATCAGGTTCTCTTTCGCCTCGGATAAATGGGCTTTCTTCAATTCGACTTTCATATCCACCATACCCCCATGATATTATTATAATCGTGTCACGGCTTACGACTTCGCCCGCTGGAGCTCGAACATGCGCCGGACTTCATCGGACGTGGTTATCTCCTTTATGGTCTTGTCCTCACGCATCTTCACCATCCGCGGAAAGCGCAGCGCAAGCCCCTTCCCCTCGCTCATTGCGCACGTGTGGTTCGGCGACTGCGTGATGTCGTCGAAGGCGACCTCGACCACGAATTTGGGCTCCACCCAGTAGTCGACTTCGATGTTATATTCCAGGTTCGGCGGGGGCTTCGCGGTCTTCATCTTCTCCAGGGTCTCCCGGAGGCTGACCATCTCATCCTCAGTGAACCCGGTTGCGCACTTGGCGACAGTCTCGAGCTTCCCGCTGTCCGGATTGAATACTGCGACAAGCACGCCGCCGAACTCGAACTCGGCGCGTTGGCCGCGGCCAAGGTAATACCCGACAACCACGCCGTCAATCGTATCCACCGCCTTGCCGTATGATTTCTTGAGCTTTATCCAGGCGAATTTCCTTTTTCCGGCGGTATAATGCGCTTCGAGGTCCTTTGCCATGATGCCTTCCAGGCCTTTGGAAACGGCATCGTCGAAAATCACCTTCAGTTCCTTCGCGGTCCTAACAAGCTTCATCTGGCTCGGTTGCAGCACCTTGCCCTTGAATATCCTCTGGATTGCAGCCCTGCGCGAGCGGTAGCTCTCACCGGTCATGTCTGCCCCGTCAAGGTATAAGATGTCGAAAACGAAGAGGTTGAGCGGGAACTCAATCGATGCCTCTTCGATGCCGTGCTTCCTGCGCCGGTGCATCGTCTGCTGGAACGGGAAGTACCTGCCCTTCTTCTTGTCGTAGGCGAGGGCCTCGCCTTCGAATATTATCCCCTCCGTCTTGAGTTTCCTGGCCTCTTTCACGACATCCGGGAACATGTCTGTCATGCGTTCGAGCTTCCTCGAATACAATTCCACCTTCTCCCCCAGCTTGTGGCACTGCAGCCGGAAGCCGTCGTATTTCATCTCCACCCCGCATCTTCCGAGGCGCGCGATTATGGATTTGGGCGAGTCCTCCCTCTCCGCCAGCGCGGGCATCAGGGGCTTGAAGGGCTGGACGTGGAAGGATTGAATGGTTTCGGGTTTTGTGTATAGGGTTCTGGCAACATATCCCATGTCCGAACAGACGTTGTATGCCCGTTCCAGCGATTCGCGCATCGAGCGGTCACCGGCCTTTGCGACAGAAAGCGAGTCGAGTATCGTTGGGTCCCCCACGCCGAGACGGAGGCGCCCGAGAACGAAGCGGACGATGTAGCGGGCTTCAATGGGGGAGGCGTTGTTCAGCAGCTCTGTCAGGTGCTTGATTTTCGCATCCTGGCTTCCAGGGCCGCTAGCCTTTGCCAGCCTGAGCATGGCATCATATACGTATTCCACGCCCATCTCGGTCGTGGAGAGGGCGGTCTGCTTCCTTTTGCGGAGCAGGGCCTCGGCAGTATCTCCGAGGTCGCCGCTCTTCTTGTAGTCCTTTTCCACTTCGCCCGGAGCATAGCCGCTCGCGGACGCTATCGCGGCGATTGCGAACCTCTCGCCCACCCCCAGGTCTATTCCCAGGTATGGCGGGGCCACAATCCCCTGGAGGAGGTAAATCAGCTCCCCAATTTCCGCTGCATCCGCCCGGACGAGGAGCGTGGCGAGGACATCGGTCATCTCCAGCCTTCCGCTGCGCTTTTCTATCTCTTCGAAGACGGAAGCGACATCGGAAAAAAGGAGCATGAGATGCTCTAGCAAAACACCCTTTAATTTGTTTGTCATTGTCCCCCCAAATCGAAGCGACCGGGGCTTTGGGCAAGCATTGGTCAGCACCCTTACATATTTTCCTATTTTTTCTTCCGTAGAATCGCCAAATTATTAAACCGTGGTGAAGTAGTCGATGCATGATTCCCAGATATCTCCTCATTCCAGCCCTGCTGTTTGTTCTTTTGCCAGGATTGTCTAGCGCCCTCACCCAAGTGACATCCTGCTCGGATTTAAGCGTCGCAGGCGAGACGTACTCCCTCCAGAACGATGTCTCCGGCTCTATGCCCGATGGCAACTGCCTCCACATCAGCGCAAGCAGCGTCACGCTCGAGTGCAACGGCCATGGGATCAGCTCGAACGACAGCATAGCCGATATCATCGGAATCCGCGTCGACGGGACGAACGCGACGGTCAGGGACTGCCATGTGACCGGATACACCAACGACGGCGGCACGGCTTGGGGGCTTCTTGCTTACGGGCAGGGGAACCTCACCGTACAGGACTGCTCATTCGGCAAGAACGAAATCGGGCTCGAGGCGTACTCGGCCAATGCGATAATCGTGCGCAGCAATGCGACCGGCAATTCGGAAACCGGGTTCATCATCGAAAACTCCCCGCATGCGGCCATCACGGATAATCTGGCAAGGGACAACGATGCCGGCTTTTCCATATCCGCTTCGGACTATTCGGTAATCGAGCGCAACCTGGCGGATTCGAGCGCCACCTATAACGGTTTCGACTTCATCTCTTGCAGCTTCATGCGCATATCTGGCAACACAGCCACTGGCAATTATGCGGACGGTTTCCATATGGAAGCCCAGCAGCCGGAATCATTCAGCAATTTCACAGACAACCTCGCTTACGGGAACGGATTCGACGGCTTCCACCTATACGAGGAAGACAACAACCTGCTCCTGCGCAACAACGCCACCGACAACGGCGCGAACGGGTTCTATGTCGAATCCGGCGCTTCGGTCCTCGGGAACAGCGGCGACCGCAACACGTTTGTCAATAATCTCGCTACCGGAAACGGCTACGGCGTCCGCTGCCTTCCGGGCACGTATCCCTGCCCCACCAACGGATTCCTTCTCGATATGGCGAACTACACCAACATGAGCAATAACCGGGCTGATGGCAACGCCGGATACGGGTTCGTGGTTTATCGCGGGGAATATAACGTTCTCGATTCCAACAACGCAAGCGGCAACGATGACGGCGGTTTCCTTGTGAGCGCGCACGAGGACATACGGCGCTCCCACAACAACCTCACGAACAACCTCGCTTTCGAGAATGGCATGTTCGGGTTCTACCTGAGGGATGACAATAACTTCCTCGCCCGCAACAACGCGACGGGGAATGGCGCTTCGGGATTCTACCTGAACCAGCCCATCTGCCGCTCCTGGGTGTGCAGCGGGGATGGCAATACGCTCTTGAACAACACGGCAGCGCAAAACGGCTACGGCGCGGAGATATACTGCCCCGATGACGGCATCCCATGCCTGGACGGATACTCGCTTTCGGGCGTTGACAATACGATACTGGGTGGCAATACGGCAGACGGCAATTATGGCAACGGGTTCGGCATCTATCTGGGCTCATACAACTCGCTCACCGCCAACAACGCCACCGGCAACGGGCTTAACGGTTTCCTGCTCGACGACTCGGGGGCGATAATCGCATCGTCGTATAACAACCTCAGCGGGAACATGGCGGAATACAATTCAGACAACGGCTTTGCGGTTTATGACGATAATAACCGCCTTGAAGGCAACCGCGCAGGCCACAACTCCGGAAACGGATTCCACCTGTCCCCGCCAACCGGATGCTCCGGCTGCAGCGCGGATGATAACGAGCTTATAGGCAACACGGCTTATGACAACGGCGAAGAGGAGGGCGGCACGTCCGGCTTCTTCATCAACGCACCGCACACGGCCCTCACCAACAATACGGCTTATGGCAACTTCATCTACGGCTTCCGGGTCGACTCTTCGATTTTTTCACACGTCGAGGACATCCAGCTTTCCGGAAACCGCGCATATGGGCACAGGTACTGCGATAAGGACTGCACCGGGGCAGGGTTCCGCTTCTCCGGCACCACCGTCGCTGTTTACAGCCCCTTCCAAGCAAGCATGGCGGACAACCTCGCATACGACAACGACTACGGCCTCGTGATGTTCAACGGCGACCTTGCGATGTCCGAAGACCGCTTCTACGGCAACACAATCGACCTGGACGCATCGAATCCCAGCGACCGGGTGACCTCGACCCTTAATATGTCCCGGGTCGTATTCGATGGGGATTCCGGCAGCGTGTCGGATTATACGACGCTTTCGCTGAATGACAGCCTCTATTATGACAGCCAGGCCGAAGGCGGGGAGCACTACTCAATCGACCATGCGGCCGCTCCCGCGGGCGATTCCCCATACGGGATTCCCTTCTGGAACAAGTTCGTCAACATAACGGACTATTGCCTGGGGCGGGGCTGCCTTGCGGCGGAAATCGACAGCATCGCCTGGCACTGGACACTCCGCGAGGCGAACGATTTCAGCAACATCTCCCTCTGGGAATACGACGGCGAATGGACCTTCAGGAACAACTCGGCTATCGACAATTCGCTGTCGCTCTCGCGCCTGAATGGTTTTAGCGTGTTCGGCCTTTACGGCAACTTCACGCCTGATGACAACGAAGATGACGGCCAGCCGCCCGGAGACGACGGGACGCCGCCCCAGAACCAGACGCAG
The DNA here is from genome assembly GCA_020053355.1 of archaeon. Taxonomy (GTDB): domain Archaea; phylum Micrarchaeota; class Micrarchaeia; order Anstonellales; family Bilamarchaeaceae; genus Bilamarchaeum. The sequence goes on from JAGVNI010000007.1 coordinate 143,364, forward strand.
CCCGAATGCGTAACGAGCAGCGACTGCGCCGTGAACGAGGTCTGCGCCGGGAGCTCATGCGTGCGCTTCCCATGTGCGTGCGGCGCGGTGCAAAACCACCAGTGCGTCCAATATGAATGCTGCACCGACGCGCAATGCGGCGGAGGCGCAAGCTGCGATACGCTTGCCCATGCCTGCAGGCAGCAGGTCCCCCAGTATGAATGCACTACGAATCTGCAGTGCGCGGCGAATGATTATTGCAAGATTCCATCCGGAGCTGCCGGGGGGACGTGCGAGCCTGTGGAATCCCTCCCCTGCGGGGAAGTGGCAAACCACTCATTTACGGCATACGGTTATGAATGCGGCAGCGAGCCGGGCTGCCCGTCCTGCCCAACTGGCGCGGCTTGCGAAGCGCACAAGTGCATCGCGTACCTGGTGACATGCCCGACAACCGGCATCGTAGGCGATGAGAAGACCTGCTCCGCAACCCGGGACGGCCTGCCATGCCCGCTGTGCAGCTACTCCGTGGCCTCGCCGGATGGCAACAAGACCTCCGGGAAGACCGACGAAGACGGCAACTTCAGGCTGCCGCTGAAAATAGAAGGGACGTACCTGGTCTCATTATTGAGCAACGGGCAGGCGGTAAAAGCCATAGACGTCAAGGCATTCCCGGCAGGAAAGCCCAATGAGCCGGAAAAGCCGCAGGCCGGCCCTGATTTCGGCCTTTTCCTCTGGCTGGTGCTTATACTGCTCCTAGTGGCAGGGGTGCTCGTCTATTGGAGGCGCAGGGGCAATAAATTGGGGCAGAAGAAGTGACTGGTCCCGGCCTTCCCCGTTTTCTTTCTATCTTGCCCGTCCAACTCAGTGGTTGCAAGCTATGGCGGGCAGGTAGACGAGTATTTTAAACTTTGTCCGTTTCGACAAATTCATGCGGACCTATATATTAGCTGTATTCGCGGCGCTTCTGCTTTTCGTAGGCCTTTCGGCCGCGGTGGACATTTCAGGATGCCAGGAGATAAGCTCCCCAGGCACATACGACCTGACAGCCAATCTTGCCGGGACGGGCGTAAGCCTTGACGCTCCGTTTGGCGGCGCGAGCGCCTGCATCCGCATCTCCGCGAGCAACGTGGTGCTCGACTGCCACGGATATTCCATATCCAACGGCGGCTCGTCCGACAGCTACGGCATCGCAATCCAGAAGAACGAGACCGCTTACGTCGCCGGCGTCACTGTCAGGGACTGCAGCGTGAGCGATTACTACGGCGGCATACTCGCCTACAACACCAACCAGAGCAGGTTCACAGAAAACGAGCTTGAGGACAACACCTACTCCGGTTCGTATTTCGGATTCCCTTCCGGCGGCGTGGGTATCGCCCTTGCAGGCGACTGCGGCAATGATACGATAGACAACAGCTACGCTAATGGCAACTTCAATGGATTCCGCGTCGATGACGGCAACCGCATCGTATTCCGCGACAACATCGCTGAGGACAACCTCCTCGAGACCAGTAACGGCATCCGCGGAGTCGGCTTCTGGATGTACATGAGAAACGGCACCGTGACGAATAACACAGCTACCGGCAGCTACCGGAACTTCCGCCTCGAAGGGGGTGAGAACAACACCTTTACCTCAAACGTCGCCAGCAACGGGACCGGAATCGGCATATACGTGAGCGGCATGAACAACAACTTCACTTCCAACATCGCATCCAACAACAGCGATGACGGGTTCTATTTCGACGATTCCGAATACGACTGCGAATCCAACCGCATAATCAGGAATGTCGCAGACGGCAACGGGGGCAACGGGTTCTATGGGGAGAACTGCTACTCCCTCCTGGTCCAGAACAACAACGCCACCGGCAACTCGCAGAGCGGCTTCTACACGGATTTATGCGACGACTCGCTTTTCGTAAACAATACGGCATCCGGGAACAGCAACGACGGCTTCTACCTAGTCGATCAGTGGGATTCCAATTACACCGGAAACCTGGCAGAGAACAGCGGAGACGGCTTCCATCTTGACGGAAACGGGGGCGAGCCCCCAATCGGTATTATGGCGGGCAGGGTAGGGGGGGTGCGCGCTGCAGGCATGGCGTTTGCGTCTGATGCAGACTGCGTCGATGGAAGCACATGCAACACGATCATGACTAACAACACCGCGCGCGACAATCAGGACGGATTCTACCTGAACCATGTCATGTACAATCGGCTAACCGATAACAATATCATAAACAACTATTATGGGATCTATCTCGATTACTCGGACGACAATACCCTCCTCCGTAATTTCATAAACGAAAGCGGATACGGCCTCTATGTCTGGTTTTCCGATGACAACCAGATGGGCTATAACGAGATATATGATACCGATTATAACAATTTCGGGTCGTGCCCGTTCCTTTTCACCTATAACGGCTCTGACTTTGATTTCGTGGTTGAAATCAGCGGCGCTTCAGTGCTTGGCCGCTCGCTCGGAAACGGGGCCTACAGGCGCCCTATGGCAGGGGATTACACCCGGGTGGATTCCAGCCAATTGCAGCTTGAGAATGGCTCATACAGCGTCAAGGTCACTCAGGAATATGATGAGATATCCTATGTCGATGAGGTGGCCCTGAAGACCGTTGACCATGCTCCGGAAGTAGACATCTTCCCGACGCTTGTCACATCGGAGAACGGCAGGATATACACGGTCAGCAAGACCCCATCGGCTCCAGTCTCATGCGTCGATGCGGACGGCAACGACTGCCTTCCCACCGTCCTCTCAAAAGACGGCGCATACACCCCCCTTGTCAGCGGGAAATCCAATACCCTCGAACTCGACCTTGGCGACCTTTCAGGCGCTAGCGAGATTAAATTGATTATCTCAGGGTTATCCAGTTTCGCAGGTTATAGCTCGCCCTACCATGACAAGAAAATTCAGGTGGTGAACGCCTCGGGTGAATGGGCCGACGCATACTCCGTGAGCCAGCTGGCATTCCCGCCTGAGTTCCCGACCACAAACGTGGTCAACCTCACAGGCAAATTCCCGACCGGCGACCACCGCGTGCGGGTGATATTCGACCTCTCCAGTTTCGATTATATCGCCCTTGATACGACACAGCAGCAGCCCGTCACTGTGAACACGTACCATCCGGCCTCGGCAGACCTCCATTTCAGGGGATACTCTGCGACCAGTTCCGGGCCGCTTCCGGTTCCGGATTACAGCCGCGTGTGGGAATCCATCTCGGTATCATCCCCATCAGGATACTTCACAAAGTACGGCGATGTCCTGCCGCTCCTTGGCGCAAAAGACGATGAGTTCCTGATAATGCACCATGGGGACGAGGTTTCGCTCGAGTTCCCCCACGCACCGGTCCCGGACGGCATGGAGAGGGATTTCCTTTTCTACAACTGGGCGTACTCGAAGCCTGCGAAAAACATCTACGGCAATACCGTGGACCCGCTTCCTTTTGCGGCGATGTCCAATTACCCCTACGCTTCCAATGAGAGCTATCCGGCTGACGCGGAGCACACGGCCTATCTTGCCGATTGGAACACCCGCTACTTTGACGGCGCGCCGGTCATGAATGCCGGCATGTCCCTCCCCTGGTCGTTCAACAATACGGTATTCTATAACACCGTGGTCGGAAACACGTGGAGCACCGGGTTCTATCTTTGGGGCGAAGAGGATACCAAGCTGCTCAACAACCGCATCTCCGATGTGGAAGTCGGCATCGAAGTCTATTCATCTACTGGCACCGAGATACGCGGGAACGACGTGTCCGCGGTTGGGGGCAGGGCCCTTATGATACATCAGGGCTCGTCAGGAAATATCGCAAGCGAAAACACGTTCTTTTCCAACAGCACAGAATCCTGCGACTATGAAGGCGGTTGCGGTGCCGTATACATCGGCCGCTCGGATGAGAATACGATACAAGACAACGAGCTGACCGCATTTGACGGCACAGGAATCGTCGTCGGGAGCAGCGATGATAACGACATCCTCGATAACCGCATCACGACCACTGGAGAGGAGTACTATGCAATCCGCACCTGGAACGGCTGGGACAACCTGTTCCTGCACAATACCCTGATTAGCGACTACTGGGTCGACGATTCCGGAGAGAGCGGCAATGACTATAACGACGAGACATCCGGAAACCGGTATTATTTCGCAAACGGCACCGGTTCATGGAACCTCTTCAACATCACCGATACCAGCGGCGATGGATGGGCGGACGAGGGCAGCGACCTGCCTTTTAGCTGCGATACCGTCGGCGACTGCGAAAACGACTATGTCTTCTGGATCAACAACGGCGAGGACTGGCACCCGTTCACCGGGGAGGTTCCTCATGACGACGACCCCCAGAAAAGCGCGCTTTCGCTTGATTTCGACAGCTCCTGCAATGGTACAGTAGTGACAGTAACTGCCCGGGGCGACCCTGTTGAGGGCGCGACCGTATCTGTCGATGGAAGCCGTGTTGGCACGAGCGATAGTGATGGCAAAGTGGAATTCGACAGCGGCTGCGGGGATGCAGTGAGGGTGCACTCCACATCCAGCGGCTACCTGCCTGCTGACGAAACGTTTGACCTGGTAGGGTGCGGTGAATGCCAGCCACCCGAATGCGCAACCGATAGCGACTGCTCATCTGACAAGCGCTGCCTTGAGCAGATGTGCGTGCCTGTTCCGTGCGAATGCGGTGTCGTTGAGACCCACCAGTGCAGCAGCTATGAGTGCTGCTCCGATGCACAGTGCGCCGTCGATGAGTCGTGCCAGAGCCATGTCTGCAGCAAAAAACCCGTATACGAGTGCACATCCGATGCGCAGTGCTCTGCGACTAAATACTGCGACATACCTGCCGGCGCGGCCGGAGGGAGCTGCAAGGTTGTGGCCGGAGAGTGCGGCAAGGTAGAGAACCACGCATTCGTGGCATACGGTTATGAGTGCGGCACAGAACCGGGTTGCCCGGCATGCGGCAGCGGATTCGCATGCGTCAGCCACAACTGCATCCAGAACGACGTGACCTGCCCATCGACAGGCATCGTAGGCGACAAGAAGACCTGCGAGGCAAAGGAGAACAACCAGCCCTGCGCGAACTGCGACTATGTGGTCACCGACCCTTCGGGGAAGAACTCCACCGGAAGGACGGATGAGAGCGGCAACTTCGATTTGCCCCTCAACATGCAGGGCATCTACAAAGTGGCCCTGATAAAGAACGGCACCGTCGTGAAGGTCATAGAAGTGAAGGCCTTCCCGCAGGCGCAGCCTGAGGAGCCGACCAAGCCGGCGGCGACCGGCCCTGATCTGGGCATGATAATCGCCCTGCTGGTGCTGCTGCTCCTGATTGTGCTTGGCGTAGTCTACTGGAGAAGCCGGGGCCAGAGGAAGAAATAAATTATTTTTATTTTTTATATATTCCCACTTTTCTTTCTATCCTTTGATATATCTCTCCAGCTCCGTCCTGGCCTCCGGGTCTGTCATCTGTTTCGGCGGGTGCTTCATCAGATAAGCTGACGCCGCCTCGACGGGCCCTGAAAGCCTGCGCTCGAGCGCGATTTTAGCCAGGCGGACCGCATCTATCACTATGCCGGCAGAATTCGCCTTGTCATCGACTTCCAGCCGAACTTCCATGTTATACGGGATGTTCGCCCACTGCTTCCCTTCGATGCGCATGAACATCAGTTTCGTGTTGCCGAGGAACGGGATGAAGTCCGACGGGCCGACATAAATCTGCTCGTCCGGAAGCCTCTGGCGAAGCTGGCTCTGCACGGATTCGGTCTTGGAAATCTTCTTGGAAGTCAGCCTGTCCTGCTCCTTCATGGACAGGAAATCCGTGTTGCCGCCGACATTTATCTGGTAGGTCTTCTCGATTTTAGTGCCCCTATCATCGCAGAGGCGCGCGAGCGTCCGGTGGATTATCGTCGCGCCCACCTGCCCTTTGATATCGTCGCCGATGACCGGCAGGCCCGCCTTCCGGAATTTCTCCGCCCATTCCGGCTCGCTTGCGATGAATGAGGGCATGCAGTTGACGAATGCGATTTTCGCATCCAGGCACATCTGCGCCCAGAACTTCGTCGCCTTGTCCGCGCCGACAGGCAGGTAAGAGACGAGTATCTCGACCTTCTTGTCTTTCAGCTCTTGAAGGGCCTCCTTCCTAAGCTCCTCGACAGGCCTCTCATTGACCGGTTTCACGACTTTTTGCACATACATGCCGACGCCGTCGAGTTGCGGGCTCTGCCGGACCAAGACATCCGTCATGAGGGAAAGGGAATCCACCCACTTCACCTTGTTCGGCTCGGCATAGACCGCCTCATTCAAAGGCTTTCCGACCTTCTTCGAATCGACATCGAAGGCCGCGACGAAATCCAAATCATGAATAGAGTAGCCCCCAACGACCGGGTGCATCACCCCTACGACCTGCTGGTCCGGATGAAGACGGTAATACTCGACGCCCTGAACCAGGCCTGCAAAGCAATTCCCCACTCCGACTACCGCGCATCTTATTTTCGCCATAAGAACACCAATATGTAATACCACAAAAAAACTATTATATGTTTGTTAAATAGTTGCAAATATAATAATACCTGCTGCATCCTGCCGCTAAAAATGGCCGGATGCCAAAAGGCATGCCGGCTTAGCACCCTTTTTTAAAGGGCCGCAGACATGATATCCATGCCGATATCGCCAAATGGCATGATCGGCTAGACTCTCCGCCGCGGAATCATTTGCGCGGCCGGCGAATGACGGAGGATATCTATGTACCACATAAAGACCATCCAGGACCGGATCAGGGTGCCGCCATCTCTTTTTGGCAGTCATATCGAGGACGCAGTCCGCGCCATACTGCGCGATCGCTACGAAGGCCGCATCTACAAGGACTTGGGCGTCGTTCTGTCCGTCAACAACCCCGACGTCAAATCCGAAGGGCTCGTCATCCCCGGCGACGCCGGGGCGTACTATACGGTCGAATTCGAGGCGCTCACATTCATCCCGGTCGTGAACGAGGTCTACAAGGCCGAAATCAAGGAAATCGTCGAATTCGGCGCATTCGCTTCCATCGGCCCGTTCCAGGGCCTGCTCCATGTTTCCCAGATAGACCGGGAGAAATTCTATTACGACAAGAAATCCAAGACCCTTGGCTCCAAGGTCCTTCGCAAGACGATAAAGAAGGGCGACGAGGTCCTGGTCAAGGTTTCCACCGTCAGCATGAAGGCGACGTCTGCGGACACGAAAATCGGCCTGACGATGCGCCCGGACGGCCTTGGCAAACCAGAGTGGCTTGAGCAGAAAACAAAGAAGGCAGCCAAGAAGGAGGACAAGAAGGAAGAGAAGAAAGAGGAGAAAAAGGACGAGAAGAAGGGTGAAGGCTCATGACCGCATGCAAGGAATGCCGCTATATTGTCCAGACGAAAGAGAAGGTATGCCCCAAGTGCCAGGGCGAGCTGTCGGACAAATTCTCCGGAATGGTCATCATCCTGGACCCGGAGCGCTCCGAAGTGGCGAAGCTCATCAATGTCAATGTCGTCGGCAGCTACGCGGTCCGCGTGAAGTGATTTTTTTCCCGTTCCGGCATGCCGCCGCGTCCTTGGGCATGCCGCAATTGTCTTTTTCTGTGAATCCCCACACCCGCATCCGGCAGACATTTATTAACCGCACGCCGCCTTCTTCGCTTTCGTTATGCGCGGCTACCTGTCCTTTGTCATCGTCCTTATTTCTTCGCTCCTGCTGCTTTCCCTAATCCCACTCCTTTCCCAGGCACGCTCTGCCGACCTGGGGCCGGCCGTAGCGATTGAGCGGGCGTACGGCCTGGAGATGAACGCGAAGGAATGCGCGATTGAAGCAATCCGGCAGGGTGCTGCAAGAGGCTTCGATGACTATAATGCGTCGCACGACCTTGGGAATTGCAGCCATTGCGAAGACCATTTCTGCGTTCCGCCGACACCTGCCGACCCCCTTCCGCCCAATCGCTGCGATGCCCTGCTCTGCTCCAATTGCTTCAGGGAGCAGGATGCCCGCTCTGCTGCTGCAAACGGTGCTTTGGCGGGCTTGATTCTCCTCCGGGCAAACAGGTTTGAGGGGGACTATAACGTCTCTTTCGGGGATGCCTTTCCGGATGATTTGGACGTGTTCCTCGCCCCGGACGCATTTGCCAGAAACAAATTGCGTGTGGGCGGAACCAGGCTGCGGGAGGATTTGGCGATTCGCGTCCAGTCGGACAAGCTGGGCGTTTCCCTCAAATCAAGGCTTCCCAAAGGGATGGTGATTGGTTATGGCAGTGATGACGGTTGAATTCCTCCTCGCATCTGTCCTGGTGGCCGCCTTAATCGGGGCGCTCGCGTCATCCATGTTAGCCGAAGTACTCGCGGTCCGCGACAAGGCGGATGAATACGGAGCCATAAACCACGTCGCGGACGTCGTGTGCGCGCTTGAGGCGGCATTCAATAGCGGTGCGGAAGCGGATGCGGATTTTGGAAGGGGGCAGCAGGGCTGGCGCATCGAGCGCGGCGTGCTCCATGCCTACTACGAAGGCAGGGTTGTGGAAGTGCGGGGTGTTTTCTCAGATGACCGTACTGAACCCATATGACCGCAACCGGGGCTTCGCATCCCTCGATGCCCTCCTTTGCCTCGTGCCGCTGCTCCTCATGCTCATCCTCATTGCCGATGCCGCATCATCATTCATGCGCAGCGCCGAACAAGCCGCGCACCGCCAGCGTGTTTTCGACAGGATTGTTTCTGTTGCGGATTATACGGTGAAAATCGGCGCTGCAAGGCATGAGGGCGGCATCCGGTACCCCAACTGGGTCGATGCGGACGCAATCACGGCTGTGTACTCGGAATCGATGCGGGTTCGCGCCGGCCTCTCCAGCCTCTATATCGGCCTGGATGAGCCGGATGATGTGGATGGGGCGGATGGCGGGTTTCCGATATGCATCTACCGGCTCGTGGTTGTCGGGGATGAGTTGGAAATCCGCAAGCTCCGCGTCTGCGGAGGGTGAATATCCATGCAGACGCTCGAAGCGGCCCTCTCCCTCCTCGTTTTCGCATCCATCCTGCTCGCCGTCCTTCCCTATGGGGAATCCCAGCGCGGGGCCGATGATTCGCTTTACCGGATGCAGCTGGCGAATGACGCCTGGCGCGTGCTGTACCTCCGGGGGGATTTCCAGGATTTCGGGGACGGGAAACACGAAGCGATAGAGCGCGACATCAACGCAATGGGCGAGCAGGCATCCCTTTGCATATTCCTTGACGGCATGTGGTCCACGAACTGCCGCGGAGGGGTGCGGGAGCACAACATCACAATCAAAATCCAGCGCACTATTGTGGCCGGCGGGACCCCGAAGCGGGTCGTTTTCTCTCTCGGCAATTGACGTCGTCAATAGACGTATCAACATCAATAAAAACATTTCTCGCGAATGGTGGAACACAACACTTGGGAGAGGCATCCCTACAAAATGCCGGAGCTGGGTTTTGCCATGAATATCGAACCGTCAACTCGAAGCGAACTCGTTTCCTATCCGATTCGTGACATCGTTCAGGAGGCCAAGGCCCTTGAGAAGCACGGCACGAAGATGATTTACCTGAACATCGGGGACCCGGCCCCCTTCGGCTTCCGCCCCCCGCAGCACATCCTTGACGCGGCAGCAGAGGCGCTGAAACAGAATTTTTCCGGCTATGCGCCAAGCGAAGGCGATCCGGAGCTTCGCGAGACGATAGCGAAATACGAGCACGTCTCCACGGACGACATATTCGTCACCGCGGGCCTGAGCGAGGGCATCGACCTCCTTTTCCAGGCGATGGTGGACCCCGGGCGGAACATCCTGCTTCCGGTGCCCACATACCCCCTATACCTTACCAAGGAGCGCATCAGCTACGGCACGATTGACTTCTACGACTGCCACAGCGACTTCGAGCCGGACCTTGACAGCCTCAGGAAAAGCATCAACAAGTACACGAAGGCGCTCCTTGTGATTAACCCGAACAACCCGACCGGCGCGGTGTATTCCAGGAAGTCCTTGCAGGGCATAATCGACATCGCCGGCGAATCCAAGCTCCCGATAATCAGCGACGACGTCTACGACCAGATGGTATTCGACGGTGAGATGACCCACGTGCGGGACATCTGCAAGGACGTGCCCGTCGTATGCGGCAACAGCCTCTCGAAGAACTACCTTTATCCGGGCGCCCGCGTGGGCTACCTTGCTTTCCACGGGGAAGGGTGGGGAAGCATGAAGGAGGCAATCCAGCGCCTGTGCAACCAGCGGCTTTCGGTCAACTGGGAGATGCAGCGCGCATACATCGCGGCCATAAAAGGCCCGCACGACCACATCCAGAAGTTCAATGCGGAATTAAAGAAGCGCCGCGACCTCATGATGAAACGCATTTCCGCCATTCCCGGCCTCAGCACCGCTGCGCCGAAAGGGGCCTTCTATGCGTTCATAAAAGTGGAGGGGCCCTGGAAGAATGATTTGGAATTCGTGCGCGGCCTCCTCAAATGCGGCGTCGTGACCGTTCCGGGCTCGGGTTTCGCCCCGACGATGAAAGGAAAGTACTTCCGCATCGTCTTCCTGCCCACGCTCCCGCAGCTGGACGACGCGTTTGATAAAATAGAGAAGTACATGAAATCCGGACGCTGACATGGTCCCGCGGCATATACGCCGAAGTTCCGGATATTCACTTCTTCTTCATCCCTAATTTCTTGGCCCTGAGTTTCTCCCTCAGCGTCGCCAAATCCGGCGGCTCTCCACTCGCTCCGCCAGCATCCTCATCCTCTCCACTTTCTTCCTTCTCCTCGATGTCCTCTGCGTTCTGCGAAGGCCTCTGCACCGGGGGCGCTCCGCCAGCGCCCGGTGCCCCGCTCTTCCCGGCGGGGGCTGCAGGCGGCGGGACATCCGGGATTTCATCCGGGAGCGTCGGCCCGCTCAATTTCCGCTTCTCCAGCTCAGTCCGCACGACTTCCTTGAAAATCGGCTCCCAGCGCGTCCATGCCTCCCCGAAATCTATCTCGCCCTGCTCCTGCTCCATCGAAACCAGCAGCCGTCCTGCGGCGGTGTTGACTTTCAGGACGAAGTCGAGTTCCAGCATCAGTTTGTCGTTCAATTGCTGGCTCATCTTGAAGATATCATTGTACATCTTGCCCTTCCAGAAGGCCTGGAGTATGTACTGCTCGGGCGATATGCCCGTCTCCTCGCTCCTCCTGCCGAGGGCCGGCGGTATGAAGGCGATGTCCAGCTCCTTCTGGAGCTTCTTGATGTCCACTTTCGAGAAATCCCACATCGCGGCCTCCGGGTTGCGCACGAATTTCGCCTCCCAGGTGCATTCGTCGATGCTCTCCCCTCTCCTGAACCGGAAAATCTCCACGAATTTCTTCTCTTCGATGTCGCTCTCGTACTCGAAGCCCAGCACCCTGTAGATGCGGCCCTTCCGCCCGAATCTGACCTTCTTCAGGAACGAGTAGCGGTCGGTCGCGTACATGCTCGCGGCGGGAAGCCCGAAAACCAGCTCCAGCCTGTCCTGGATGTCGCGCAGGGATTCGGCGTGCAGGTTGTAGAGCAGGAAGACGCCGGGCTGGGTGTTCAGCAGGTTGATGATGCCCTGCACAGCCACGCGGGACCGGACTTCGTTGATAATCAGCGCGGCATCGCCCATACGCAGGAGGGCGTTCGCCATCGTGACCAGGTCCAGCTCTTTCGTGTTGGACTCCTCGACATCCGAGCTCTGGACCCTCGCCGCGCCTATGTGGAATCCGCGCTTGCGGAACGCGCGCACGGGGATTTCCTCGATATCCTGCACCGGGATAATCCTCCTCCGTGTTCCAATGGACGTGATTTTTGCCGCAGTGAATGCCGTTTTTCCGACGCCTTTTAGGCCCAGCACGGCTTCCGAGCAGCCGAGCGACACCATTACATCGTCATAGCCCGCAAAAAACGGCGTAAAAGAGTGGTAATTGAGGTATTGCGCATATGTGAAAGGCTCCTCTTTCATGATACGGAGCGCGCTCTGCAATTCGCCGAACGTCGCGGGCGGCCTCTGGAGGTGGCACCTCATCGAAAGCCTTTTCAGAACCACGTCCACGACCGGGTTGCTCTCGTCGAATTTCCTCGTGCCCCGCAGGGTATAGACGATGTTCCGAAAAGCGCGTTCAAGGAGGTCGCGGTTGTACCGGAATAGCGTATGGCAGAGGCCGTACTTCCTGTGCTCTATGTAAATCGGCGAGTTCTCGCTGTCTATGTATATGTCGGTCACGTTCTCCTTGTCCAGCGACAGGTTCTCTATATGCGCGCCGAGGCCGACCACCCATGCCGCGCATTCGCGGCCCATGGTCATCGCCTGCTGCGGCGTTATCGCTATGCCGTCAATCATGGCCCTGTCTATGAAGAACTGGCGGTATTCCCTCGTCTTTAACTGCATGAGGATGTCCCAGTCCACGTTCGTGAAGCTCTCCTTGAACTGCTCGTTTATTGTCGTCTTGAGGAGCTTGTTCAATTCCGGGCTGAGGTCTTCGATGGCCTTGTTCTCCTGGACATACAAATAAGCCTCGGCTCCCGGTATCTCGTAAATCTGGATTTCAACGCCGTAAGGGAGGGAGTATCTCGCCTCGGGGCCCTTGAGCGGAATCGCGTTGGTCGGTATCCCAAGGACGAGCGACGGGACGAAATAGAGCGTCTTAAGGCCGACCAGTTCCAGGAACGCGGCGCGCAAATCGCCGGTGTTCTTGACCAAATCATAGAGCCTGGTCGTCGTGTACCTCTTGAGGATGCCCGCCACCCAGCCCTTGTAGGTCTGGTACCCCTTCATGTAGATGTTCTTCTCGGGCTCTGGTTCCTGGTAGTTGTTCAGCTCCTGTGCGGCGAGGAGGGGATTGAGGAACACGTACTCATAGAACCTTCTGAGGACTTTCCTGCGGTTGTCAAAAGCCGGGTCCTGCTTGAGGCCGTAGATGTCGTCGCGGAGCAGGATGGTTTCGAGCTGCCTGATGAAGGCGGCGTACTGGGTCAGTATCTGGGTCTTTTCCTCGTCCAGCTCGACCACTATCTCCTCTTCGTACCTTATCGTCTTTATCGGGGATTCGGTGGTGGACAGGTCTTTCAGATGCAGGTTGAGGAATTCGGGCGAGGCGAATTCATATGGGCATTTGGCCAAGTCGACGATGGCACGGGTGCCTTCGAGGTATAAGTTGCACATGGCTCTACTATCAGATTGGAATTTTTAAAAGGTGGCCTAATTGCCTGTGGGCGTGCTGTGCGCGGCCAATTATGGCGATTCATTCTGCATTCCGGCCGTTCCGGGGGGTATGCCGCCCCCGCCGTCGCCCCGATTCGTGTAATCCCCTGGTCCGTCCGTTCCATTCCCCGGAGCGGCGCTCTGCCTGGGAATCATCTTGAGCGTAACCCTCTGCTCCGGCTGCGACCTGGTCACGGTTATCCTGGCCGGATAATACCCCCGTTTGGTTACCATGAGCACGTTTTCATAGTTCTGGAAGGATGTGTCCAGCGGCGTCCTGCCAATGACCCTCCCCTGCGATTCGTCCCCGGTCACGTCAGTGACATTCGCGCCTCTGGGCGTGCTTTCAATCCTGGCCGCATATGACGTCTGCACCGGGGCCGGGAGCGGCCGCTCGGTCCGGGGCGTCTCATCCGCCGTCCTCTCTGTCATTTTTTGGTTTTGCGTGCTGTAAATGCGGAAAATCTCGCTCCGGTAGATATATGCAGGAATGCCGATTGCAGCCGCAATCACGCCGATTGCGAGCATGCGCTTGGCAAATCGCTTGAGTATCCTCCCGATTGTCTCTTCCTCGCGGGGGAGCGTCCATCTTCCGCTGTCAACCTCATCCAAATCCTGCGGAGCGCCCACATCATCGGGTGCCTGGGCGCTTGCGGGCGCCTGCTGCGGCGCCGCGTCTGCGCACTTTCGGATCAGTCCCTCCTGTTTCACGCAGCCGATAAGCGCCTCCTTGAATTCCCTGGCCGATGCGAACCTTTTGGAAGGGTCCTTATCCAGGGCCCGCATGATGGCCGCTTCCGCAAAAGGCGGGATGTCCAGGTCCGGCTTCCTCGCCCGCATGCTATCTGGCGGCGTCTCCTTGTGCATGAGGAGCACCTGCAGCATCCTGGCCTTCTCATCAGGGATGTCGCTGAAAAACGGCACCCTCCCGCACACCATCTCATACGCCATTACGCCAAGGGCGTAGATGTCGACGCGGTGGTCGTATTCGCTGGACCAGGCCTGCTCCGGAGCCATATACGATGGGGTGCCGAGGACGATGTTGTCGTGGGTAAGCCGCTCGCTGCTGTCGGTGAGCCTTGCCAAGCCGAAATCGAGGACCTTGACGAATTCGCCCGAAGCGTTCGGGATGAGCATGACATTCTCGGGCTTCATGTCCCGGTGTATCACTCCTTTCTGGTGCGCCGCCTCGAGCGCGTCGCATACCTGGGCGAGTATTTTCTTCGCCCGCTCCCAGCTAATGCCCTGCCGGTTGGCAATCAGCGCCGAAAGGTCGAATCCTTCAAGATACTCCATCACGCAGAAAATCTTGTCCCGGTACGTCCCGATGTCCTTGATGCCGATGATGTTCGGATGGTTTATCATGCCGGCAGCCTTTGCCTCGACGAAGAACCGTTCGGTTATCTCGTCCATCCTTCCCGGGTTGTCGCTGATTATCTTGATCGCGACCCTCGCATGCGTTTCCCTGTCCATCGCGAGGTAGACCTTGGCCATCCCGCCGCTGCCGATGCGGCCGATCATCTCATACCTGTCATTGATAATCGCCCCGGCAAGCGGGTCTTCGGATGAAAGCCTCCTAACGTCGTGGAACGCTTCGTAGGAAGCTTTATCCGGCGTTATTCTCGGCGGTTTGCCGCCTTTTATCCTGTGCATGCTACCGCCTTCATTCGACTGGCGCTTCCTCGTTGTCTGCCCCTCCGGCCGGGGTGCTTTCGCCCTGTTCGGGAATAGCCGGCTGCGTTGATGTCTGCGGCCTGCCCGCGCGGCCGAGGTTCACGTGCGCAACCGGCTGGGCCTGGCTCACCGTCGCGCGTTTCGATGCATAGCCACGCTTTGTGAAAACGAGCGAATGCTCACCGTCGGGAAACCTCCTGCTGATTGGCGTCATGCCCAGGTACTCCCTCCGGCCGGCAACCACTTCATAGACCGATGCGCCCGTTGGCGTGCTGTCCATGCTTGCCAGGTACCCGTCCATGACAGCCGTTCCGCTTGGCGCTGCGCTGTTAGCCGGAGGCGATGCGCTAGGAGCCCTGCTGTTCGTGGCCCTCGTCCTGACATCGCCGATATAATGCATCAGTTCCCTCTGGTAATGGTGAATCGCAAAAGCCGCGCCTCCGGCAAGGGCAAGGACCACCGCCCATCCGGCAACCCTCCCTAAAACGCTCTTCTTCTTCCTGGCCCCGGGCGTGTAGGATTCTCCTGAATTTGTCGCCTCATCCGGAAGGCGCACCAGCGGCTGCACCGGCTTCGGTGCGCTTGGTCCGCTGTGTTCCATGGATGCAAGTATGTCGCCGAGGAACATGTCGTCCGATCCCGGCTTGGCTGCGGCCGCCGCGCCGGGGCGCGCCGAAGCGATCGCCGCCTTCAGTTCCGCAGCGCTCTGGTACCTGTCCTCCTCGCGCCTTGCCATCGCCTTCATTATCACTTCTTCCGCTTCAGGCGTAATCCCCGGGTTGATTTCGCAGGGGCGCATCGGCGTGACGTTCAGGCGCATGAAGAGCGTTTGGGCGTCCGTCTCTCCCTTGAACGGCGCGACGCCTGTGAGCAGCTTGTACATTATGACCCCCATCGCATATACGTCCACGCGGTGGTCGTAATCCAGCCTGTTCCCGAGGGCCTTCTCGGCCTGCTCCGGGGCCATGTATGTGATTTTGCCCATGGCAAAGCCGGTCTTGGTGAGGCCGTCGTCCTCGCCCTGCGTGAATTTCGCTAGGCCGAAATCAAGGACCTTGACGACCTTGCGCCCCCCGATTTCGGCAAGGAATATGTTGTCCGGCGACAGGTCGCGGTGTATGATGCCCCTCCGATGGGCCGCATCCACCCCGTCGCAGACGTCCATCATGATGGGGGCGAGCAGTTGCCAGGACGGCCTGCTGTTCTCGGTCATGTCCTTGAGGTTGACTCCCTTGAGGTATTCCATGGCGCAGAAGACCGTCTGCTTGTAGCTGCCCACGTCGAAAATCCTTATCACGTTCTCATGGTCGACCGCCGCGGCGGCCCTCGCCTCCCTGAAAAAACGGTCAACGATTTTTTCAGAGTCGCCGCTGCTCTTCATGACGAAATTCGGGGAGATGACTTTCACGACAACCGTATCCCCCTTCCCGTCCGCAGCCGTGTAAACCTTGCCCATGCCTCCGGCATCAAGCGGCGCAAGTATGGTGTAAGCCCCCCTCTTCCCGGTCATCACCGCCCCGACAAGGGGGTCGCTGCTGCGCTCGTCCATGGGCATGGCCGGGATTCTTGCCTTCTCTATTCGGGTGGCTCTGGTCTCTCCAGGCTCTCCTCCTTTCCTCTGCATGTTGTAAATAATGTTTCAAAAAGAATATAAATGGGTCTGCCCGGAGCTGCCGCTTGCATGCACCGCGTTTTCACCGGCCGCCCGGGCCCGCCATCACTCTTGCGCCTGCTCTTTCGGCTGGCCCTTCCTCTCGGCTTCAAGCACCTTCTCCAAAATCGCGGCGTATGCCGGCCTCGTGATGAGGTATCCCAGCAAGGCGCCGAGTATTGTCGACATGGCAAAGCCGATTATCTCGACAAGGCCTGAGAAAAGGAGCGGCACCATGGAGAATATCGCGACAATGGCGTTCGTCCTGATGATTCCGAATGCTAGGTCCACCTTCTCATGCGTCGTGTGCTCGTCTTTCTTCAGCGTTTCGTCCGTGATGACTATCTGCGCGTCGACTCCGACGCCGATTGCGGCGATGATGCCGGCCATGGCGGCCAAGTCGATTGTGAACGAGCCGAGGATTGAAAGCAGGACTACCAGCTCTGCGAGGCTTATCAGCACAATCGGCGCGGTCGCCCGGATGTTCCGGTAGCGGATTCCTATCAGTATGGATATGAAGATTAGGGAGCCGCCTATGGCTATCAGGCTCAGTTTCAGGAATTCGCTTCCAAGGGCCGCCGGGAGCGTGGTCCGCGAACCCAGCGATATCTGGACTGGGAGCGCGCCGCCTTTGAGGATGGACTCGATGCTTTTCACGCGCTCAGACGCTTCCTTGGATTTCGCCTTCGCATCGGTCCCGTTCACGCTTCCTGTCACGATGTAATTGTAATTCGGCACGCCGTTCGTTATCCCTCCCCCAAGGAGGGGCGCGGTCAGGAGGCCCGCCGCTTCGAGCTTGTTGACCGTCAGGACGCCGCTGCGCGTGCGGCTGAACTCGACTGCCATCTTGCTTTCGTTCAGCTCGACCAATGTGAATCCTTTCTGCTCCAGGCTGTCCTTGACGGACTGCGGCGCATCCTCTGACAGGATGGCCTTGGTCCTGTTGGTTTTCGGCGTCAGGTTGGCCGGGATGTCCTCGATGATGATGACCGATATGTTCCGCTCGCCCTCAAGGGAAAGCATCTGGTTCAATGCGCGCAGGGATTCCTTCTCGCCGGAATCCGGATACAGGTATTTTTTCAATTCATCGCGCTGGTAGATGAGCACCGCGTCGTCCGGCCGGTCGAGGAACATGTATATCGGGTAATCCGCCTTGTTCTTCGCGGCCTGCGCGAACATCTCGGCCCCCTCGCGGTCGACCGAGAATGCCACTCCCCAATCCGCGCCCTGGCGTATGAGCTCGCTGGAGCCCAGCGGCCTTATCGAAGTGCGGAAGATGTGGTCCCCGCTCACCGCGATTTTTCCGTCCACTACGCCTAGGTATACGCCCTGCTGCGAAAGCGTCTTTTCGATGAAATCTATCGTCGCCTCGTCGGTGCTTGCAATCTCGACGTTTACGAGCGAATTGCCAATGGCGCGGGCCTTGACCTCTTTGAGGCCAAGCGTGCTGGCCCGGCTCTTAATCGTCTGCACAAGCTCGTTCATCGTCGTCTGGTCCACCGCGTGCTCGAGCACCACCGGGATTCTCGTTCCGCCGACGAAATCAATGCCGAAATTCATGTTATGCGCCGCGATATTAAGGAGCGCAAGCAGGACCAGCATCACGATGCTGCCCAGCTTGATGTGCGGCTCCTTCCACATGACCGAGACGAAGCCGAAAAACAGCAGCGCGACCATCAGCAGCCATCCTGCCACCGCGACAATCGCGGCAGCGAATATGGCGAACATCAGCGATAGGAAAATGAACCTCTTGTCCTTGTAGAACTCCATCAGGATCGCCTCTTCTTCTCCTCCACATGATGGAGTATCACGACGCCGTTGATGCCCCAGGTTGCGAATATGTCTCCTGCGAGCCCGGCAAGGGCGACTGCGGATATCTCATAGTATGTGGGTATGTGCGTGACCACGGCCAGGATGAACAGCGCACCGAACGCTATCATCGCCATAACGCTCATCGTGAGCCCTGTCTTCATGGCATCGAACGCGTTTTCCCTCGGGTCCCCCTTCCGCTTCAGCAGCCGTGTTGTGAGCAGTATGTCCGTGTCGAGTGAGAATCCCAGCAGCATCAGGAGCGCCGCGAAAGAGGCCAGCGTGAGCGGAATCCCCAGGAGGCCCATGCAGCCTAGGGCTATCAGGATGTCTGCAAGCGCGCCTGTAAGGACGGCGATGCTCGGCACGACGTCCCTGAAGAAGACGAATACGAGGATGAAGCTCAGCACGATTGCGAGTATGACCACGTTGATGGCGACGTCGATGAAGTGCGACGATAGCGCCGGGCTTACGGTCTGCACCGATATTGAGTCGTATTTGACGACCTCTTCTATCGGCCCGGATATGGATTTTTGGTATGCCGCGTAAACCGCCGAATACTCCTCGCCGAACCTTTTCTGCAAATCGTTCGTTCCCGTGATGTTCATCGCCGCCCTGCTTGTGCCTGAGAGGGCGAAAAGCTGGTCTGCCACCGCATCCAGCTCGGCTTTCTTCGCAAGATATGCCGCATTGTTGCTGCTGTTCTGGAGAGATGCGACTTCCAGCGCCGCGACATCCGGAAGGAGGGCGTTGAATTCCTCTTTCAACCCATCCGCCCTGACCAGGTCCTGGCTTTGCGGGACCTCTATTTCGGCCCTGTACCCCACCGCCGTGTCGAAAACGCGCACCGACGCGTCAAGCCCTTCGCCCTGGAGCTTCGCCTGGATTTCGGCGGCGTCCGCTTTCTCTGAAAGGGACAGTGTTATCACCGTGCCTCCCTGGAAATCCACGCCCATCTTTATCATGGGGATAAAATACAAGGAGGCGAGAATCATGAGAAGCGGCACGGCCGCGAGCAGACGATAGTCTCCCTTATAGATATTAGGCAACATCAGAATCGTGGATTGGAATTGCATCATAAAACATAAAAGTCTTGCTTTCTTCTGCCGTGCCCCGGAATCCGCGCCGCAGCGCTGCAATCTACCCCGCCATCTACCCCGCCTATTATAAACATGCTTACACAATTATATAACTCACACAACAGAGGATGATATCACATCAGGAGAGGCGCCGATGTCCCGTTTATGCCGTAAAATCCGGAGCGACCGATACCTTCAGCCAGGGACCGTCGCGGCCAGGATGGGCCTCTTCCTGGACAGCAATGCGCTCCCGCCCGTGCTTTTCGAGCGGCTTGGCATCCGCCAAAAGTGCGATGCCGGCAAAAAGCAATCCGATGGGAACCACCCCGGCGGACCGGCCCAAGCGGCAGCGGAGACGGCGCTTTCTGAGCGCAAGAAAAACATAATCCTCGCGATACTGAAAAAGGCCGGCGAGTGCGGAAAGACGGAGGTCAAAGAATTCCTGGATATGCACCCCGGCCTGCGGGCGCTCCGGTACCGCAACTATGAAAGTTCGCTCTGGACGGACGGCAGCTGGAAGAAAGAACTGGGCAGGCTGATTGCGCAGGGGAAGCGGCTGCCATCCGGCTTCGAGCGCGCCGATTTGATAGCGGACGAGATCGATTCAGCGCGGACGCAGTTCGGCAGCCTCTGCTTCGATCTGGGAATCAATGAGCCCTCCGGCGCAGAGATGCAGGTGGCGCTCATGCAGCCCGGGGAGCTGGCGGAGTCGCAAGCCGCTTTCTTCCGCAAGGCCGCGGCAGAAGACGGCGCCCTCCAGAAGGAGCTGGACGATTTCAAATCCTGGGCAAAAAGCCTTCAGCCTGATGCGCTCCGGCATGCCTGGCGCAGGATGGAACTGAACATCGTGACCGCGGCTTCTGTCGTGCATAAGATGCGCTTCCGGAGCGCCCCTTTCACGAGCGATGAGGAATCGTTTGCTCGCAACATGATGGGAAAGGCGGGGATTGACAAGCTCGAACTGGCCAAGCTCAGCCATTCGTTCTCCCACAACCACGCCGAATGCCGCGAACTCATGGAAAGAATCGTCGGGCTGGTAAAGTGCCCGGCCGAACCCCTTCTGGATGCGGCGCGCAAATCCTCCGATTTCGACACCCTGCTCGATTTCCTCTCCATTCCCCGCGAAAAGAACCTGGCGCGGATTTCCAAAACGCCCGGCTTCACGAAGCCGCATTCCGTGCAGGACGAGCAGCACCCGGATAATGATGACGCGCTGACCTCCATCTCGCTCGTATGCCAGCGGATGGACGGCAAGACATATTATGCGGATTTGGACGTCGTATTCGACGGCGTGAGCGGCCACGGCGGGGCAAGCGTGGCGAGCCGCATAGCGAAAGACGCCTTTGAAATCAGCGCGCTTGCAGGGTGGATAAGCTGGGCCGAAGAGGCGCGGTTTGCCACCGTGCTTGCAGACCTTGCGATAAATTTGGAAAAAGCGCGCCTGAAGGCGCTTGCCGGCAAAGCGAGCGGTGAAGATAGGCTGAGCCTTCTCCGCCTGCAGGGCATGGGCACGACCATGGCCGCATCATATGCGGAAGGGGACGAGCCGTACTCGAGGAAGGACTTCTACGGAATCCATTGCGGCGACAGTGACTATAAGCTGGTGCGGCGCGGCGACGTGATTTTCAAGAGCGAGCCGCATGGCGTGGGAAACACGATATGGTCCGGGCTCGGAATCGGCGCAATATTCATCAAGATAAACAACGAGGATTCGTGCTACTCGCCGATTAAGCTCATGGATGGCGATGCCGTGCTCACGTTCACTGACGGCATAGGGGATGTCCTGTGCGACCATGAGGAGGGCTCCCTGGTTTCCGCGCATCCAGGTGACGCAGCCGGACTGGCCGCGGCAATCGTCAACGCCGCAGATTTCCGGATGGACGTTTTCAAGACTTACAAGCCCGGCTGCAGCTGCGACGCAATCGGCGGCAAGGATGATGACAAGACGCTGATTTCGCGCTTCATCAAGCTGGACATGCCCAAGAAAAAGCCCTGATTTTTTTGCGTCGTTTGCGGCGGTCCGTTTGCTATCCGCCCATGTTACCCTGGGAAAAAATAGGGCGCAATCTGGGGTTTTAAAAAAAAATGGACTCGGGGGGAACTGCGTCCGCCGTTTAACGGCCCGTTTTGGGCCGCCTTTTCCTAAAAGGCGGAACTCGCACCCCCGGCCTCTCCGAATCTCGGAACTTTTCAGTAAGTTTTTGATGACCGACAAAAACGATAGTTCGTTTTTGTGGTCCACAGAACTGCAATGCAGTTCTGTCGGAAACTTTTTCCTAAAAAGTTTCTGCGAACGGAGCGCTCTGCTGTTGCTCGAACCATTTGGGAGTTTTTGATGTAACTTTTTCCCAAAAAGTTTCCTGAGCTACGAGCCCAAGTGGAATCTTCATGTTACCAAAGCCTAATAAATCTGTTTTCATCACCTTACTTGTGCCAAGACTGGAAAAACACCCGCACCTGGAGACGCATACGGCATCCCGCGGGCTTCTTCTGCGCAACATCATCCTCGGCGGGCAGGACGGGGTGGTGAACGTGCTGGGCATAGTGCTCGGCGTCGCGACCGCCACCAGCTCGAAAGACATCGTCCTGCTTGCAGGCCTTGCGGCGACATTCGCCGAAAGCATAAGCATGGCCGCTGTCGCCTACACGTCCACGCGCGCGGAAGAGGAGCATTACCAGTCCGAAGTGAAGCGCGAACTGAAGGAGATGGAGGATATCCCGGACATGGAGCGCAGGGAAATCGAGGAGATTTACCGCGCGAAAGGGTTTTCCGGCAAGCTCCTTACGCAGGTCGTCGACACCATAACATCCAGCAAGAAAATCTGGCTCGAGACCATGATGCAGGAGGAGCTTGGGCTGGAAAACCCGAAAGATTCGATGTCCGCATTCTGGCAGGGCATCCTGGTCGGAGCGAGCGCCATCGTGGGGTCGCTTGTACCGGTCGCGCCTTTCTTTTTCATGAGCCCCGCCTCCGCCATCCCGCAGTCCCTGCTGATGTCATTTTCCGTCCTTTTCGCAGTGGGCGCCATAAAAAGCAGCTTCACCTCGGGCAAATGGCTAAGGGGCGGCCTTGAACTGATGCTAATCGGCGGCGCGGCGGCATTCGCAGGATACATTGTCGGCGTCCTGTTCCAGGTCCCCGTAGCCTGAGCCGGGACTATGGTATATAAATCTTTTTACCCAATTAATCCCACCTCCATAATCACAAATATCTACTGAAAAGAACATGTGATGCGATGCCCCCACCCCCGTCCATGCAGACTGTCAAACCAGCAGGCGCATCCCCGCGCGCCATGGCAGATGGGCATCTTCCCCTCCCCATCGCTGAAAGATATCCCGACGAGGCGGCTTCAATCAAGCGGCTGGCAATCGGGATGCTGCGCGCAAGGAAGCATGGCGGGGAAGAATTCGAATCAGCGAAGGAACTTTACCGTTTGGCGGTCGTCAACCTCTCAGGAAAATTGCCGGATTTGGAGCCCTGGCAGGTCGAGCGGATGGTGCTGCCGGACGATTTGAAGAACCCGAACGTCTGCTTCGCCGGCCTTCCGGAGTCCAGGCTCCCGTTCTCTCTCCTTGGGGGGTGGGTGAACGAACGCCTCGAGGCGGCATTGGACGTGGAATTCCCGCCGAACGGGCGGCGCAGCACCTATATCCGGCTGATATCCCGCATCCTGGACAGGTACGTGGAATCCCTTTTCCCCCTCGAATCGATACCTGATATCTACCGTCCTTCGGTCATGCGCCTTCACGCCATATCGTTCCAGCCCGGATTATACGAAGGGACGGTGATTAATTGCGCGATTTCGCTTGCTGAATCGGCCCTTCTTTCACTTCTTACCGAAAATACCAACCTTTTAAAAATGTCTTCACACAAAAGTATATCTATAGAAACAGGTGTTACATTGAGCGAGAACCACTCATCCTCTCACAAGGACCCGGCACGTAAAACCGGGTCGGATTATGGCAACCGCTTCATAGGGCCCAGCGTCAGCGGTGGCCAGGGGCTGGACCTCCACACCCAAAACCTCCACCCTATTCACGGGGCGCGGCTCGGACTGCCTCATTTCGAGCGGATTATCGCAGCCAAAAAACCCCCGGTGTACGCAACAAGGGACGAATTGCTCTCGCATCTGCAGTATGTCATACGCTCAGGCAAGCCTTCCCGCCGTTCGCATCCGGACCTTGCAGGCATGGAATTCCCGGTAGAGGAGTGCGATGCGGCTGCCGAGGTGGCAATCGCAGCAGAGAAGAAAGCCGCAGGAGACGACTCCAGCCTAGATGCTCTTTGGCCGGAAGCCCTGCATGCGGCCCTGTTCATTTCCGCCACGCGGCCTTTCAAGGATGCGTGCGAATCGGCCGACCGGTGCGCGCAGCTCCGCATTTCCCTGGAAGCGTATTCAATCGAAAAGCGGGCGAAGTATCTTAATTGCCGTTTCGGCCTAGATGACGCCGGCGACCAGGCAGTGAAGGACATAGAGATGGCCCGGGATTTCGTCGAACAATACCGCAGCCCGCCCCAGAACGAGAGCATGGTTCTCCGCAGCGTAAGGCGGATGCGCCAACTTGCCAACGATGTCGAATGCATCGACCTTTCCGATTACGAAATCGCCTTGAAGGTTATCGACGAGAGACATACGAAAAGAGAGCCGCTTTCTACAATGAGGCCGCCATCTGGCTCGTTGCCCCCGGCCTCCATCGAGCCTGCAATCCCCCGGCCTTGCGCATTGCCTGCGGATTTGCAGGCGCCACCGGCCGCCCCCATGGAAGCCGGCGAACCGGACTCCATTCCAGAAGTTGGCGTTGATATCGACCTGGATTCGCTCGGCGGGGAACCGTTCGAAGAAGCGCCGGTTGAATCCGAAGGAGCAGGGGACGAAACCACAGAACCCGTGCTGGTCGCGCCGATGCAGGATGGGCCCCATGCTGTTGCCGCCGAACCGGAGTCCGTGTTTGATGTGCCACCGCCTGAAACTTTGGTGGCGCAAGAACAATCCGCAGAAGCCGGCCCTGCAGTCCCGGTCGTGCCAGCAGTCCCTGTAGTCCCGGCCAAATCCCCTCCGCAAGCGCAGGCCGCGCAAGCCGCACCGGCAGCACAGGCAGCGGCGGCCGCGGCGGAAGTCCAGGCACCTCTGCCCGCGCTCCCCGAATTCGAGTTCCCCCAATATTCGAATGCTATCCTGGATGCTGCGCTCGAGCCGCTCCTGCCCCCGAAAGACAACCCCCGCAACGTGCTTATCAGGAGGGTGGCGAGGACGCTCGTTTTCTACAAATTGTCCGGTTACGTCGATGAGAGCATCGATGCGCGCTGTGTCGGCGCAGTGGCTTGCTTGAGGGCAAATTACTCCGCGCAGGCCGCCTTTGATTTCGCGGTCGCCATAGTGGACGGGGTGCCAGTCCTGGCCCCAGCGCCGGTTCCAGCGCCTGCGCAGGCAGCGGCGATGTCCGCATCCGAAATGCTGGGCCAAATGGGCAAATCCGAGACGGAGCTTGTGGCCGGAGTGATGGGCGTTCCGGCATGCGACGAGCAGGTCGTTTCCGCATTCCTCGGCATGAAGCCGGCATTCCGCGAGCTGCTCATGCAGCGCTTCATCGCAAGGCGCTGGATAGACGGGGATTTCCGCACCGATATCAGTCGCTTCCGCAATGCAAAAGAATCGCTCTATTCGACATGCGGCCTCGCCGCTCCAACGCCAGAGGAAAAGTATGCCGCGATGACGGACCCCGGCGTCCTGTCAAGCGAGCAGATATTCTTCGTAAAACATCTCTTCTACACATCCGAGCCCCTGACACCGAAGCACATGGAAGCGCTGGCAGTCTGGGCCTCGAACGATCCTGCGACGGAAGAAGGCCGCGCACGGTTGGGGGAATACTGGAATAACGTAATCATCCCCGCTCCCCCAAACGCCTTCAACCTCAACTCCGGCACCTGGCTGAATGCGCCCTACGCCGACCGCATGCGCCTGTGGCATTCGGCGTCATCGGACATACTTTCCGCCGGCTCCCTTGCGCACAAGCTAAGGTTCAATTCCGGCGAGCGGCTCTCTTACGACGAGGCCTCGCTTGTCTCTCAACTATATAATAAGAGGTGGGACGAGGTATGGAGGCTCGGGGAGCAGTCGAAGCAGAACCTCGCGTTGGCGCTCACGCTCCATACATATAAGAAAGGCCGGGAAGACCGGAAGCACGAGACGGCCGAGTACTTCCCGGAGATAGTCGCGTTGTCCAGGATGCCTTATGCATACCGCGTCCAGCTTACGGAAAAGCCCGGCGGGGTGAATCCCCTCCATTTCGCTGCGATGCGCGAGATGGAATTCAACACGATGCTTGAGTTCCTCGGCATTCCGGTCCAGGCGGCATCCGGCACTCTCATCCTCACAAACGGCAAATCAAAGGCTAACACACTGAAAAAGCCGAAGCCGAACGAAGATTGCTGGTCTTGTGCGAGGGTCACGCTTCCAGACGGAACAGTCATCGGGCTTGATATGGTCGCCGATGGCATGGGCGGACAGGACAAGGGCGCGAACGGCGGCAAGAGCAACGGGGAAGTTGCGAGCGGCATTGCGCGGGACGTGTTCGAAGTTGCAGCCGTAGCGGGCTGGATTCGCGAGCCCGAGGATGCGAGGAAAGTCATGCTTATTGCGGACATGGCGGTCGCGCTCGAGCAAATCCGGAAGAAGGCGTTCGGCCTCGCGGTCGATGAAGTGACGCAGGCATGGAAAGACAACGGCGTGGATGTCGCGAACATGAACCCCGCATGGATGGGGGAATTCTCAGCACAGGTGGAGGCCAAATTCGCCCTACACCTATCCAGCATGGATTCCGAGCAGGAGAACCAGATGGGCACCACCATGACCATCGCGCTCCAGCGCGGGAAGCACCTATGGTTCATACACTGCGGCGACAGCGACGGAAAATTGGTTCGCGACGGCCGCATTGCTTTCGACACGGTCGGCCACTCAGCCGAATACGAGATGCGCCTTGATGCCAGAAAAGCTGTGCGGGAGGAGCTGGTGGACTCCTATGCAAATAGGGGCATTGATGTCGAGGCGCTCGACTCTGGCGGATTGGAGCTGTTCGAGCGCGAACTCGACGCCCTGTACGTTGCGCACATCGAGACCCTGAAACCGGTATTCGCGCAATACGGGCACGTGGTCTCATCGGGCCTGGGCGTCGGGCCAAAGCACCTCCATATAAACAACATGGATATGGGAGCTACGCCCCTTGAAGTCGGAGAAAACGACGTCATCTGGGTATCATCGGACGGCATCACCGTCCCCGTGTGCGACCACGAAATCCCCATCGTCATCTTCGGAAAGTGCATGGGCGACCTTGAAGCCGCGCGCGAGATGTTCATCTCGCTTGCAGATGCGAGGAAATCCTCGAACCCCCCGAACCCGACAATGTGCGAATGCAGGGAACGGCCTGGGAAAAACGACGACAAGACGCTCACGCTGCGCTACGCCGGAGAGCTGATGGATGCGGAAGCTGCGTCCGGCCCAGGCGGCAAGCATGCGGCGCCTGATGGAAAATACGCATGGCTCTCGCGGCAGATTGCCACGAATCCGAAAGAGCTGGCGCTTTCAAAAAGCATGCGCCTGGTGGTAGATGGCTGCGCCGACCCCCAGCTTACGCAGGATGAGCTTATGCAGGTGTTTGGAGTTTTCATCGACACTGCCGAATCCACGCCCCCGCAAACGTCGACGGACGCGTATTCCCTTGCGATATCCTCGATTTTCTCCGCGGTTTCAAGAAGGCCGGACCGTGACGAGTTGATAGATGCCCTTGTGCCGCGCCTCGGCAGCTGGAGCGGCCTGATACTGAAGAAGCTCCGCAATTCCCCCGACGCATCGGAGCGGAAAAGGGCCATGTTCGATTTTGTTGCGGCAAGCGTCCCGGCCGAAGCGCTGGAGTCGCTCCTGCAGGCCCGCAATTCATGCGTTTCCGCCTGGGCGCATGAGACCCTCGGTATCGTTGCTCCGGTGGATGGAAAACAGGTCACATTCGCATCGTCGGATGCCCCGCAACCGATATTCGACTCGCAGACAGACGAGGATGGCGGTCCGCTGGACATCTGGTCGACAAGATACCTGGATACCAAGGTGGTCGACATATTCGGCTCGACCGTCGTCGCGGACACGGCGAAAAAACTGGGCGTGCTTCCGCGCGACCTGGAAATAATGGCGTTCTATGTATACTCGGATTTCGAGCCGCAGGTGACGATGGACACCCATCTGAGCGCGGCCGGCCAGCACCTGATTGCCTCGGTTGGCGACCATCTCTGCACGGGCGACGGCGAGCGCATACTGGTGGCATCCTTCCTGCTTTACTGCCTCAAAGAGGGGGCCCCAGAACCACTTGAAGCCAAAAGAATGGCGCGGGAGCTTTGGAAGGCGATGACTGAAATGGATGTCGATGCGCCATATTCGCTCATGTTCCACAATAAGGCCTTCGCATACAAGAACCTGATGAAGTGACGCGCGCGCTTTTGCGGTGGGCGGGGCGTTGTATCGTCGTTAAAGGCCGCATTTTCGGGGCGTTTTCCACGTTTATTTACCAAAGCAAACATTTAAATATATAACCCCACTAAAATATACAATAACACACTTAGTTTCATGAAACTTGAGGTGATATGATTGGCGGGAGACAAAGTACCAACTGAAGGAGAAGGGAATGGCATTCAAACCCAGAAGGGGGCGCGGCTGCAGAAGGCTGTTAGTGAATTGAAGGCGGCAGAGAAAATCTTCCCGCTTGCAGCTTCCATGATTGAAGGGCTAGCAGGCGCGAAAGAAGCGGCCATCGAGGAAATGAAGGGGAGCATTGCTTCCATCCGGAGCAGGGCGACCGGCCTTGAAGAGATCGGAAAAGAAGTTCGCGAGAAGGCGGCCAAGATTGAAGAACATTCAGAAAAAGTCGCCGCGGCCGAAGAAGCGCTTGGCAAGACCGGGCGCGAACTCGACGAGAAGGCGACAGCAGCGCAGACATCCGCGGCGCAGGCCGAGAAGTCGGCGCAGGAAGTGACGGACGCGTTATCATCTTTGAAGATTACAGTTGGCAAGCAGGAATTCTCAGGTGTAAAGGCGCTTGAGGTGCTAAGTCAGCTCGTGACCGGCATCCCGAAGAGGGTGCAGGATGCGGTCGAGAAGGTCGTCTCGGCCGAAGTCGAGGTCGTGGACGGTGAGGGCGACAAGGCGAAAGTCGTGAAGAAGGGTGCGGACTTGGTTTCGCACCTGGTCCTTGTAGCCGATTCTGCTGAAGCCTCGGCAGGCAAGGCGCTCGAAAGCGCTGAGCATGTAGAGGGGCTTTTGGAGGACGCGGGTAGGAGCGTCAACGAGTCCAACGACGCGGCACTGAGGGCTGAAGAATCAGCCCACAAGGCGGAGGCGAAGGCCGAGAAAGCGGCTGAATCCGCGGGCCTTGTCGAAGAGCTTAGCGCCGAACTAGCCAAGACGAAGAAGGCGCTCGATGTCGCGGTTGGCATGATTATGACGGTCCTCAACAGGAGCGGACTGGATACCGAAGTTACACCCGAAGAGAAGAGGGAAATAATCGCAGACGCCTCCACGGGGGACTTCGTCAATGATATATTAACTGTAGAAGAAGATACGTCAGGTGCGGGTGACTCAGCATGAGTAATGCAAACAGGTTCATTGGTGGGAAGAAGAAAGGGGCAACTCCGGCCGGGCCAGTCGCGCCTAAGCCGAGCGCATTGCCGCCGCTCGTAGATACGGGCAGGACCAGGCAGGTCGATTTGAGCGGTTGTGCAAGGGCCGATGCCGAAGCGGCTTCCAAGGAGGAAGTCACGGTGGAAGTTACGGGCAGGACCAGGCAGGTCGATTTGAGCGGTTGTGCAAGGGCCGATGCCGAAGCTGCTTCCGAAGAGGAAGTGACTAGCGAGATCTCAGGCAAGGCAGCCTCCCCGCTTTATCCCGCAGCGCCACCGAAACCCGTTTCACCCAAAGCGGCGCCGGGCAATGTAGTCCCAATCACTTCCGCAAAGGCGGCCCCGGTCGCTGCGGTAGAGGCTGATGCAGGCGAAGCAGAAGCGGAATCACCCGCTCCGTCCGCTCCGGCAAAGCCGGCTGCGGAAAAACCCTCTGCCGCCGATTTCCTTGAGAAGGTCAAGGCTACTGTTCAGGCTACCATACAGACAACCGTACAAGGCATGCTCGCACCCATCTTTGAAAGGCTGGATCAGCTCGAAGAGGGGCTTAGAGGCAACGATGAAATGCTCACCGGAGTCCTCGAGTCAGTCGAGGGCCCGAATCCGGAAAGCCCGGAAGCCAAGGAGGCGGCAGAAAAAGGCATGGTTTTGCTCGGCCTAAGAGGCCAGCTTGACCAGCTTAGGACGCAGCTGCTTGGTGAGAACCCGGACGAGACTATTAATAATTTCGGCGGCGGCCCAATCGTGCCGCTCCTTCTGGAGCAGACCATGGATACCGAGGGTAATCTGAAAGACCTAGTCGGCACGGACTGCGAACGGACGCCGTCATTAGTAAGAAATAATAGCAACCTGACCGCCAAGACATTCGTGTTGGAAATGCTGAAGGAAACGCCGGATGAGGAGACAATCAAGCAGGCCGCAAGAGAAGGCGGGCCCAACACCTCTAAAGCCATCCTGAACGCGCTCGCCACCGACATGGAATACGCGGTTGAAATCGTCGGCGCGCTTTCGCTTGCGCCGGCCGAGTCGCTCGATGACCCGAAAAACGCGGAGGTCAAGGCTGGCGTCCAAGTCGATGCGACTAACGTCACCCAAAGGGCGGCTTACTACCATGATAATCTCGATTGGGTTGCCCTGGGGCGGGAGGCGGCGGAGATGAGATCTCCCGCGCCTGCGCCAGAGGAATCCAGTTCAGCGCCTGAAGAAACCGGAGGGGATGCATAATGGCAGGACCATCATTATGGGAAAAGAGACAAGCACAGCTTGCAAAGAGGGGCCAGCAGCCCAAGGCGCCTTCAGTGCGTCCGGCCGCGGGCCTGGTTGAGCCTCCGGCATCGGTAGCCGTTCCGGCAGCTCCGGTGGTGGCAGAAGCCGCACCCAAGAGCGAGCCGGCACCCTCCGTTCCTGCGCCGGTCGCTCCGGTTGCGCCGAAGGCGCAGTTGCCTTCGCTATCATCGCGCCAGGCGCCTGTAGCGCCTGCGGCACCGGTTGTGAAACTTCCGTCAGTCGCGCCAAAACCAGCGCCGGCTCAGTCAGCTCCTGTTGTCGCTCCGTCTGAGCCCGTTGCGGCTCCGCCGGCACCGGTTGCGCAATCGCCTGTGCCAAGCGTATCAAGCAGCGGGACTCATAATCTGACATCAGGCGAATTGGAAATCGTTTCGGAAGAGCCGATAGCCCCTTCAGGGCCGGTCTCAACGCCTGGCGCTCCGGCACCGGAGCAATTGTGGGCAGAACCGTCTTCCCTCTCAAGCCTGATTCCTGACGAGGCGGCGCCCGAGGCGCCGGTAATGCCTGATGAGGCGCCTGCCAAGGCAAAATCGAAGCCCCCGGCAGCCGAACTCAAGCGGAAGGAGTCAGGGACAAGGAGCTTCAAGGCGCTCAGCGACAATGGCTGGCTGCCTTCACGCTACAAGCTGACATACACCGGCCAGGCGCCAAACAACGCGTGCAACTTCCTGCTGATAGGCAAGGAGGAGCGTCAATTGACGCTTGAACTGAACGTGCCGCAGAAGCTCACCGTCCAGACCAAAGGCGGTCCGATGGAAGTCACGCTGACTTACACCGGCCTCTCGAAAACGGATGGGGCCAGGCAGGTCGATTATGTCGTGGAAGGCGGAGTGTCCGCAGTCACCGGCATCATGGAGCGGTTCAGGAACGTCGGCCCTGTCGCGCTCTCTGCATGGAGGAGCCTGGTGAAGCACCTTCCTGAGACGATTGCCATCGGCTATGCCGCAGGCATTGCAGTCTGTGGATTCACGATGAGTTGGATAAAAACCACGCTCGGCGGGTTCCACCCGTATGTGACCGTGGCAGTGCCGGTTATCATGACCGGGCTTGCATTATGGACATGGGCGGCTAGAAACAAGGCGATTCGGAAAGAAAACGAGAAAACAGAATGATTCTTGGGGTGTGTATGATGACTGAAAAGCTTGAAGCAGGAAAGGGCGGGTCTCCGGCTGCAGCGCCTGAAAAGGCGACGCAGAAGAGCAGGCGGTTTGGCATAGGGGCAGCCGCTGCGACGTTAGTCGGAACGGCTGGGATAGCGGCGCTCATCTTCGCAAGGAGCTGCGGCCCGAGCGGACCGGACAGGCTTCCTGTCGCAGTGGAGACCGCAACGCCGGCGCCGGTTGTCCAGAACAACTGCCCGCAGCCTGGCGAACGGTGCAACCTTGAACTCGGCGAGCACGACCCGCATTCATCCATGTGGTCTCCTGCCAAATGCGGATACTGCGGTGACAACATCCAGCAGGCCTGGGAAACCGCGGACAACTGCCCGGTGGACTTCCACTGCGGCGACGGCAATGTGAACCGCGGCACTATCTACGGCGCATACATCGCTCCGGGAGCGCAGGGCGGGGCATACTCGCTCGGAACCATCACGGTAACGGAATCATGCACGTCCGGCGATACGGCATTCTGCGAAGCGGACTGCCCGGCTCCAAGGGGCGGCGCTGCACCTGCAACATCAGGTTCAGGCGGCCGCAGAACCGGGAGGCGCGACACGGCAGAGCCCGGCTCGGTTGCAACGACCGTCGCGCCGCCTTCGGGCGGACTGTGCGACTCCGAAGTGACAAGCAGGTTCATGAACCGTGTCAGCAGCTCCCTGCTCGGCAACCCGAGCGCTGCAAGAAGCGCTGCCGGGGCTACCGACCAGACCGTGCGCGCAAGCGTTTCAATCTCCATCAGCAACGGGGTGCCAAGAGTTTCAGCCATCAGGGTATCATGCCCCGGCTGCTCTGGCGGTGCGCTTTCGCCCGGGACTGTAAGCGTGGGCGGCATACCGATTGACCGGAGCACGACCTGCAACACTTCAATCTCGGTGAACATACCTCCGGGCTGAATTTTTTCTTCTCCATTTTTTTTATCCGTGCTGCCTTGCTTAGGCAGTATATTTAAAAAACCGTTCTTACATATTTTACTTACTTAAATAACAACTGAGGGTGGGTGTGGATGGCCAAATTGGCAGATATTCAGAGCAAGAAAAAGCGCGGCGCGCAAAGGCAGGAGCCAGCCGCGCCGAAGCCTCCGCTGGAAGAGCCGGCGGGCAGTTCAGCCCGGGCCAAACCCGAACCTTCTCCAATGCCCGCGCCTGTTGCGCCGCCGCTCGAAGTGGAAATCCGGCCGCCCGCGCCGGAACCGGCTTCAGTTGCGCCTCCGTCACAGCCGGCATCCTTGGCTCCGGCGTCCGCTTCACCGCACGTGATTGACGAAAGCGTCCTAATCAGCCTTCCTGATGCGGCGCTGATAAATTTCAGCCATGGCCGCTTCAACCAGCTTAAACTCACGACCCCGCAGGACGTCCTCCTTGCCGCAATAGACAACCCTGATATCGCGCTCATCGTGAAAGTGGCCAAGGCACGGAATCTTCTCGGGCCGCTTTTAGCACCTGCTTCCGCAGGAGTGGAAAGGGCAAGCGTCGCACCTGTTTCAGCGCATGTCGGCCCGCTCGCCTACGAGGCTACGATGGCATCCGATGTCCGCGCCGGACTGAGCGAGCCCCCGCCCCATCTGCCCGCGCCCGTTTCGCAGCCACCCCCGGCGCCGACTCGCATTTCCAAGGCCCCGCCGCCTCCGCCAAGGAGGAAGTCAATGCCACCTCCGCCGCCCGTGCTTGCCGAAGGCGTCCCGCTCTCGGAAACCAACGCGTTCATCATCGAAATCCGGGAATCCGGCGAATCCACGAAGGCGAGGTTCGACCGCGCAATGGCATTCATAAGGGTGAAAGTCAAGGAGATAGTCGCTGAGCACGGCTCCGCCGAATTCAACAAGGCCGAAGTATCCGTCAAGCAGAAGCAGCAGCAGGCGGATGCCGGAGCCGATGTTTCGTTCACCCCGCTGGAAGGGAAAATACTGGAGCTTTTCAAATTGAACGAGCTTATCGCATGGCTGTCCAGGCGGATGAAGGCCGAAGGCGGCGTCCACGAGATACTTGAAGCGAACGGCAAGAACGGGAATGGCGCACCGGTGCAGCCGCCCCCGCAACCCCCCGCGCCAAAGCAGGCATCTTCAGCATCGGCCGGCCCCCAGGAACAAAAGGCGGCAGCCGAACCGGTTGCGGCAGAATCAGAAAAGCCCGCACGCGCAAGCGTTCCTCCGTCTTCGGCAGGGCCGAAGCCTGGCGCCCTGCGCAGGTTCTTCGGAAGCTATACCACCTGGTCGGTCGTTGGCATCGGCGCATTCAGCGGCGCCCTCGCATATGCGGACAGCTTCAAGGAAATGGCGTTCGGCGCAAAGAAACTCGCCGAGATGGTGGGCAGCAGGCCGGTCGCGGACATCCCAACGATGTGGGCTGTCGGCGCCTACAGCGCCGTAATGACGGCGCTCTTCGCGGTTTCGCTTCTTATTAAGCGCTCGATGGAAAGGCGCATGGCCGAGCGTGCGCTCAAGCGGGCCCAGCGCTCGGGCGAAGACAGGGAGAAGATGGGCTACGTCTTCAAGAAGCTTTCCGAAATCGTCCTCAACTACGCCAAGACCGAGGACCAGAAGTCGCAAATTCGGCAGGCCATGAGGACGGACGAGTTGCTGTTCATCAGCATGTACGAGCTGCGCAAAGACGCGATTTTCGACGACATACTCGAGGATGCGCGCGTGCCGCAGAAGCTGCGGGGCATCATCTCGCAGGTCATGATTCCGGGCCTTGAACTTGAGCTCATGCAGAAAAGGCTCACCCGCTTTGCGGACCTGATATACGAACCCAAGAGGCTCGCGGTATTCGAGAAGACATATGAGGAGGACCCGGTGTTCAGGATAATCTGCGACGAAGTGTTCCGGCGCAATTTCGCGAACGACTATGTGGACCCGTCGCGGGCAAGGGCACTCTTCAGGGCCATAGAGAACAGCAAGCGCGAGAATGTCGGAGAGCCGCTTCTCAAGGCGCTTGAGGAAGATTACGTTATCGTCAGTTCAAAGAAAAAATGATCCAAGACGGGGTGTGTGGAATGAGCGAGATGAAAAAAGACACGTTTATGCAGAAGATCCGGAACAAGGGGCTTGTCTACGGCAGCGCAGTGGTCATTGCGGGATGCACCGGGCTGGTGCTTCTTGCAAAAGGATGCCCTGGCGGGGTACCTTTCCAGGCTCGGCCGTCCCTTTGCGAGCCCGTGCGCGGCGACGGCATATGCTGCGAATCGGAATCATCCCCGTTCCAGCGCAATCCCAACGGCACAATAAAGATGAGGGCCGGACAGCCGGTCCCGAATTCCGATTACTCCCTCGAAGACTGCCACTTCGGCGACAACGTCTGCCAGAACCAGATGAATCTCGCGGATGTGCGCGATGCGGCCGGCAGGCCTGTTGCGCGCATCATGGACAAATACCTCGATGGCAGGGCGATAACGCTTCCGCTTGAGGATGCGACCTCGCAGGACTGCGTGATGCAAATCGTCCGGGACGCGCCTTGCGGCCCACTCGATGCCACGCACACCGAGACCATAAACCGGCCGAGGATGACCGGTGCGCTCGTGCTCCATTCCCTTAGGCAGAGGTCCCAGGAGGAAATCCAGGACATGCACCTCCACCCCGAAAGCCTCCGGCCCGGGGACAATTATTTCGTCGTGATAAACAATTACGAGGAAGTCTGCACAAGGGCGGACGAGGCGCTCCCTCTCTGCCTGCCGACTTCGGTTTCAGCCTGCGCATGCCCGAACCACGTGGACTGCGCGCCCACCCCTTGCGGCAACGGCCGCATAGATTCGGGCGAGCGCTGCGACCAGAGCGCGACGCCAAACGGGTGCGCAAGAAACCAGGCTTGCCGTGGCTGCAGCACATGCGCCCCAGTCAAGCAGTGCGGCAACGGCCGCATAGACCCCGGAGAGACCTGCGATGCGACCGCAAGCCCGACAGGGTGCGGCGCCAACCAGACCTGCGCGCCAGGGTGCCGCCAATGCACCGGCGGAGAGACGCACAGCGCCTGCCGCAATGAGACATGCGTGAGCGTTCCGGGTGCCGGACGCAACGCGTGCAGCACGGATGACGACTGCATCACAAGCGCATGCGGCAACAGCCGCGTAGACCCCGGAGAGGCATGCGACCCGCCGAATTCCGCGTGCGGGACCAACGGCAGGTGCAGCAGCACCTGTTCCTGCGTCGAAACCGTGGGCCAATGCGACGCGGAAGTCACAGGCAGGTTCCAGAACCGCGTGAGCAGCACGCTGCTCGGAAGCCCCGGCAATGCAAGAAGCGCTGCAGGTGCGACCGACCAGACCGTGCGGGCCAGCGTCGGGATTAATGTCGTTTCTGGCGTGGCAAGCGTCACCGGCATATCGCTTTCATGCCCCGGTTGCACGGCCGGAGCAGCGCTTCCGGCATCCAGCATCAGCGTGGGCGGCATCCCGATTGACCGGAGCACGACCTGCAGGACCACGGTAGTGGTGAACATACCCCCCGGGTGAATGTAAGGCAAATCGATGTTGATTCTTATGGTCAGCCCTAAAACCGCTTATCGGACAAAAGTATTGTCAGCAACAGCGCTCGCAGCCGCATCGATAGGCGTGCTGTTCCTCAGGTTTGCAAAACCGAAAGACGAGCCTATCATGCACACGGAGCGCCCGCACCCGACCATGCCCGCGCCCGCGCCACAGGAAGACTGCTCGCCGCAAAAAGGGGATTTGATGTGCGAAATCCGCAAAGGCGAGGCCGACCCGCTCTCCCTGACATTCGACCCTGAGAGCTGCGGCTTTTGCGGCGATGGTGTGCGCCAGGTGAACGCGCCGGCAGGCTCCCCGCCCGTGCTTGATTTGGACAGCGGCATAACCACCCAGCTTGTCACCGAGCGTCCCAGCGAGACGCCTGAATCCTGCCCGGTGGACCTCCACTGCGGCAACGGCAGGCGCGATTTCAGGCGGACATATGGCTCCTGGCTCGAGCCTTCTGCAGATGCTGGCGCGGCAGACGGGGGGTATTCCCTCGGCACAAAGACAATCACCGAAACCGCCCGCAACTGCCCCGGTGACGCCCGCCAGAATGGCAACGGCGGGGGAGACTCGGGAATAGAAGTCATCGAGGATGCGGAGCCCCCGCTTACCCTGCCTTCCACTTCGGCCTGGAATTGCCCGTCCATGCAGATGCCTTCCAACTCCTCAGACATGGTGGACATGCGCTCAAGCAGCGTGTGGAACGCGCTTTCGAGGGTATATGGGGCTGTCAACAGCAATGCGGCGGCCCTTCGGAGGGCCCTTGGCGTGAGCGAGTCGGCGAGAGTGGACCTGCGCCTCTATATACGCGTGGAACCCCGCGGATACATGTCGTTCAACCAGGTCTCCGCGCAATGCGACAACCAGCCGTGCGGGGATGCCCAGACCATCATCAACGCAACCGGGCTCTCGCTGAACGGGCTGGTGATGGGCGCACCGGAAACCGAATGTTTCTGGACGCTCACCATCCACGTCCCGAGGGCGTGAACAACAGGGCTTTCAGGATGAAGGGCGCTTGTGCGCTTTCTGGCAGGCCGCGAACCCCCCGCTAGCGTTTTATTCCCTTTTCTCCAGATTACATCCATGGTCAAGTACCTCCTTTTCGATATCGACGATACGCTCTTCCCGTCCACGGAATTCTCGGCGCTTGCGAGGAAGAACGCCCTGAATGCCATGATAAGCATGGGGCTGGATGACGATTTTGATCCGATAAACGCCCGCCTCCTGTCCATAATCGAGAAGAAAGGCTCGAACTACCCCGGGCATTTCAACGACTTGTGCTCGCAGCTTGGCATCCAGGAGCCGGGGAAATACATCGCTGCCGCAGTGGCGGCCTATCACGACACCAAGACCTCGATTGCGCCTTTTCCGAAAGTCCCCCCCACTCTCCTTCGGCTGCGGGAAAGCGGCTACCGGCTCTATATCGCCACCCAGGGGAATTCAATCAAGCAGTGGGACAAGCTCATACGCCTGCGCATTGCGCTCTATTTCGAAGGAGTCTTCGTCTCAGAGGAGCTTCGGGAGGACAAGGGCCCGGCATTCTATAAAAAAGTGCTAAGCGCCCTGGATGCGAAAGCCGGCGACTGCATGATGGTTGGAGACCGCGAGGATACGGACATCGCCCCCGCAAGGGCTGTGGGCATGAAGACCGTCCGGGTGCTCTCCGGCAGGCAGGCCACGCTGCCGACGAAAGCCGATTTCGTCATCAAGGATATCAGCGAAATCATCCCGATTCTGCGGGATTTGTGATTCCCCCGCCATTCCATTCCGCCTCCCGCATCCAAGCCGCACCCCTCCGTTCCTCGCCGCCCCATATCGGCAACCCGTCATATTAACGCTTAAAAAACATTCATCCAATAGTCCCCTTCATGAGACTTATCGTATTGGGGCTAATCCTGGTTTCTTTACTCCTAGCCGGCTGCGGCAGCAAGTCCACGACGACCGGCTGCAAGGACAACTCGGCATGCAAGTCCTGGCAGTTCTGCAACACCACAAGCAGCACATGCGCCACGCTTGCCGGATACTGCGACCTGGATTCGCAGTGTTCGGACAACATGACGCGATGCGACGTAGAGCGGACGCACCTGTGCGTCTACAAGTCCGGCCTCTGCAGGACGACCGCCAACTGCCAGAACTGGCAGGTATGCGACTCTTCGCAGACCTGCAGGCCCGCGCCAGGCTACTGCGATTCCGATTCCCAGTGCGACCCTGTCTTCGAATACTGCAGCCCTTCGACGCATGAATGCGGTCCTGCCCCGGGATACTGCGTGGCGGACACCGACTGCGACTCATGGAAGAAATGCGATGTTGTGAGCAAAAGATGTTTCATGATGGAGGGCAGGTGCGACCTCGATGGCGACTGCGAGACATGGCAGACCTGCGAAATGAAGCTGCATAAATGCGACCCGAAAGTCGGTTACTGCCTAAACGACGACAACTGCCAGGAGTGGTCCCGCTGCGATACCGCGACCAAAAAGTGCGTCGCGAGGCAAGGCTATTGCCTGGCCGACAACGAATGCAACGAGTGGGAATACTGCGCAGAAGATACGCACCGCTGCACTGCGACCAAGGACCGCTGCGGCAGCGCTTCAGAATGCGGCGAATGGCAGTACTGCGACAGCAACCATTATTGCAATGCGAACTCCGGTTCCTGTGACGACAATGCGGACTGCGTGCAGGGAGAAGTCTGCAACCAGGATACCCACGGCTGCCAGTAGTTTTTCCCCTTTTTCATCTTTTTCCAGCTTTTCCAGAAGCCAGTCTCACTCGGAAGTAATCCTGGGCGGGCGGCCGGGGACCTTGGTCGGGGGATTCTGCGGCGGCCTTGCCGTCTGCGCGCGCTCAAGCGAAACGCGCACCTCGCGGTCCTCATCCGGGATGACGTCCCGGTGGGCCTCCGTATAGCCCCTTTTCCTGAATGTCAGGCGGATGGCATCCGATTGGGCCGGCAGCGTCAAAGTGCATGCCCCGTTCGCGTCTGTCCTGCACGCCTCGGTGCTCCACACGAGGACCTGCACCCCCGGAAGCCCGGTGTTCAGCGTTATCCTGTGCTCGGGTGTAACTGCAGAATCCTGCGACTCCCCCGCATCTGCTGCCAGGGGCGCAAGCGAATCCTGCGATGCGACGGCTCTTGCCTCGTCCGCGCCGCCATCCCTTGCCGCCACAGTTATCGGCCTGGCAATCTGTTGCGTGGCAGGCGGTTTCGCCGTTCCGGAAAGATTATTGTCCTGCTGAACCTCGGCAGGCCCCTCCGGCCTGCTTGAGTGTAAGACTATTCCAATGCCTGCACCGCCAATTGCCAATGAGCCTGCGATTGTGCCGGCAATCAGCCACTTGGAGAATTTCTTGCGGGCCTTTGCCGGCGGTACGGTCGGCCTTTTCGAAGAGCCCCGAGGTATGTCCCTTACGCGGACTATCTCGGTCTTCTCGTACCTGGGCAACGTCTTGTGGTCCTGCTCATCGCTCAAATCCGGGACCTCTTCCTCCTGGCCCTGCATCGGAACCTGGGGGGGCGTCCTCCTATATGGGGCGCCTGCCACATCCGATTCCGGAACAAGTGCATCCGGGCCCGACTGGCCCAGGAGCTCCTCATCCACTATGACCGGCGGCTCGAAGGACGGCGCCTTGCTTTGTGCCGCAGGTTCAGGCGCTATCACTGCAGAACCGTTGGCTTCAGTTGGCTGGCCGCTCTGTCCTCCATTACCGTTTGAAACGCCATTCACATTCTCAATCGCCGCTTTGAGCTCGGCGACGCTCTGGAACCTGTGCTGCGGCTTCTTCTCCATGCATTTGAATACGATTTCTTCTACTTCCTCGGGAATGTTGACGCCGGGGCATACCAGTCTGAACGGTCTTGGCTTCTCGTTCCAGAGCCGGTCGCGGATTTCCGCCCACTTCTTGACCCGATAGTCATTGTATTCGTCGGAAGTCTGCGTCTCCCGCTTATCAAGAATCTCGAATTCAAAAGGCGGCCTTCCGCTAAGAAGCTCATACATCGTGGCGCCGACGGACCAGATGTCCGAGCGCTCGTCCACGGTAAGGCCCCATGCCTGCTCCGGCGACATATACCACGGGCTTCCGCCCACCCCCTCCCCTTTTTTCGTGACTTCCGGGTTGGATGGTGCGATAATCTTCGCAAGGCCGAAATCAAGCACCTTGACCTCCCATTCGCCAATCTTGCTTGTGACTATGAATATATTCTCCGGTTTTATGTCCCGGTGGATGACCGGCTTCCTTACCCCCTTCTCCTCGTAAGTATGCGCGGTATCGAGCGCCTTGCAGACCTGGACCATGACAGGCTTGACCTTTCCCCAATCCAGGGGCCCTTCGCCTATGTCTCTCCTGCCAGAAAGGATAGCCCCCAGGTCCATGCCGTTAAGGAGTTCCATGACATAGAACGGGCGCCCGTCTGAGAGCTGTGCAAACGTCTCGATGGCCACGATGTTCGGGTGCTTGAGCTTCTTCGCCAGCATCACTTCCACTTCGAACCTCCGATTCAACTCTTCCCTCGCCTTCTCAGGCCCTTCCGGGGCGGCCTGGAGGTCCCCTTCGTTGAATGAAATGACCTTGATTGCTACCGGGTCATCTATCACATATGTTCCTTTCGCCTGGAGGCTTTCCACCAGGTGCGTTCCGCGGTAGACGATGCCGAATCCGCCCTGGCCAAGGATGCTCTCGACACGATAAACTTCCCCTTCTCTCATTTTGATTTCCGTTATGTCCAGGCCTTCCTGGGCCTCGATGGCCGGGGGCGGCTCCGAGTGCCTTTTCTCAGCTTGCTGGGGCGGTTTGGCGAGGGCTTCCAGGATTGGCGCGGGCAGCTTGAACTGGTCCGGCAATACGCCCTGGACGGTCCGAACCCCAAGCACCGTGGAGCCGGGCCTTTTCGGGGGCCGGGGAGGGTTTCCTCTGCCGTCGCCTGATTTTTCCATGTTGTAATTTATGTGCGAAAGTCTTTTAAAGGGGGCGTTCATTCTCGGATATTCATGCCCGCCCGAGCATCCGCCGCCACAACCAGGCGCTGGCCGACATATTTTTAAAGTGTTTTAGTTAATGTTAGTCCATGAAGCTTTCACATACAGAGCTTACAGGACAGAGAGACCTGCAGAGTGACGTTACCCGCAGGGAGAAGAGCATCGTATCAAGATGCGCCGGAAGGTGCGCGATAATCGGCGCCCTCGCGTTCGCATCGCCCCTCCTAGGCGGCACCGCATTCGCGCAGCAGCCGGACCCGGCACCGCCTGAGCGGGCCCAGCCTACGGTTGCGGCTCCAACGGCGCAACCGCCCGTAGCGGCTCCATCCACGACAGCCGCGCCGGAGCACAGGGTGAGGGGCGAAACCACGTCGCTGACGGACGGCTCGACCTCGATTAGCGCATACATAGTCATCCGCGGCAGCCAGACACCATCTACAATCGAGGTGGATGGCCCTGCCCGTGTCACCCTTCTCTTCTACCCCGTGGTCAGCCGGGACCGCTTCACCGCCCCAGATGCGCAGGTGCAGAGGTCAATCGGCTACTCGCTTGGGCCTGCAACCGGCGGCGCGTCCGCCCCTTCCACATATGAAGGCAGCACCCGGATGTCCGCGCTCACCAACCGTGACGTCGATGCGACCGCCCTCGCAATAGGAACGCCTATCGAGATGACCATCAACGTCGCAGCCGGAAGGCAGGCGCTGGCATTCCCGGACATGAACGGATTCTTCCAGGTCGTCCGCGTCGAGGCTCCGGCCCCGCCAAGGCCAATCCAGCCCGCGCAGCCCGTTGCGAGGCCCGTGCAGCCTGCAGCGCCCGTGGCAAGGCCGGAGGTGGACGAGCACAGCGAGCCGCTCATTTACCGGCGTCCGCTTGCGATGTTCGAAGGAGGGATGTTCCCGCTTAATGGAATCGGCAGCGCAGGCAACTCCGGTACCATGTACGAGGGCCTGGTCCTTGGCACGATACCAGTTACAGACCGTTTCGGCATTGTGCTCGGAGGTCTCGTAACATCGACCGGCCTGACGCTCCAGATGCCTAATGCCGAGACGACCCTTCGGGGCTATTCGGCCGCTCTTGGAGCCGGGGTATCATTCAGGGAGGGCAGGCACTACGCCTACGCCCTCGGCTTCGGCGGATACAACGGAATCACGACACACATAAACTCGTTTGCAGACGGGCGGACGCTCGATGAATGGGCGCATGAATTCGAATACGGCGGCCTGGGCGGCTATGAATACGGCCGCTACTTCGCCCTGAGGGTGCAAGGCGGGAACAACCCGTTCAATCCGCTCTCGGCGCACGCATTCGGCGCATTGCCTTACACCTGGACGCCCGGCGTTTACCCCTCGATAGACGTGAACTTCCTCTGGCTCCATGCCCTAACGCCCGTGGATGCGTCCAATATGGTGGGCCTGACACGCCTTAACGAGAACGCATTCAACATCCGCATC
Source organism: archaeon (assembly GCA_020053355.1). Taxonomy (GTDB): domain Archaea; phylum Micrarchaeota; class Micrarchaeia; order Anstonellales; family Bilamarchaeaceae; genus Bilamarchaeum. The sequence continues at coordinate 185,759 of JAGVNI010000007.1, forward strand.
CTTGGGACTGTCCCGACATACAGGCTCGGCCCGGTGGTTCCGACGATTGTCGGCGGCGGCGAATTCAACGTTGCCGGAGGGAGCGTCACGAGCGGGACCGGAATCATCGGAGGCGGCCTCCGGACTGACTTCGTCCCCGGCCTCGACATCGACGCAATCGGCGCAGCGACATTCCGCGGCGAGCCGCTCATCTTCCTCCGCGTCGGCTACAGCCGCTGATTGTTGCAGGCGCCGCTCTTTAGGGGGGCGCTGCATCACTCTTTTATCTTTTCTCTCTCTTTACCTTCCCATGATACGCTTCGGTCCTGCGGGAATCCCCATCCAGTGCGCTGGAAGCGGCACCATCGACGGCGTGAAATGCTGCGCCTCCCTCGGCCTTATGGCCATGGAGATGGAATTCGTCCAGGGCGTCCGCATGAAAGACGATTCCGCAAGGGAAATCTGCAAGGCGGCAAAAGACAGCAGCGTGTCGCTCTCTTCGCATGCGCCTTATTTCGTCAACCTCTGCACCTCTGATCCGGTGAAGATTGCCAACTCCAAGCGCCATATCCTCGAATCATCCCGCGTGACAGCCCTTGCAGGCGGGGGAATAACTGTTTTCCATCCCGGCTTCTACCAGAAACTGGCGCCCGCCGAGGCCTTTGCCAAAGCGTTGTCCGTCCTGAAGGAAATCGAGTCGGAACTCAAGGCACGGAACATCAAAATCCGGCTCGGGGCCGAGACTGTTGGCAAGAAGAGCGCGTTCGGCGGCCTTGAGGAGAACATCCGGCTGTCCCAGGAGCTGGACATGGTGGAGCCTGTGATTGATTTCGCGCACCTGCATGCGCGCAATGATTTCCGTATCCGGAGCCAGGCGGATTACCAGGCCATATTCGACAAGCTGGAATCAGCCCTTGGCAGCTACGTGAATCGCTTCCACTGCCATTTCTCGGAGATAAACTACAGCGACAAGGGCGAACTGAACCACTACCCCCTCGGCACCAACAACGAGCCGCCGTTCCGGCCCCTCATGAAGACGCTGGCTGAAAACGGCTACTCCGGGACCGTCATTTGCGAGACGCCCATGCTGGACATGGATGCAACCGTCATGATGAAGGAATACCTGGCCGAGATGCAGAAACGGAAGGCGGAATGATGCTGCTAATCGAATACCTGGAAGTTGCCACTGCGGCGCTTCGCGAGATGAAGGAGAAACTGAAGACGCTTGACCTGCAGTATCGCCGCATCTGGGACCGCGATATCAAGAAGGAGATGGCCCAGGCGCGCATTGAAATCGCGAAGAAATCCTCCGAGGTCACGGGCGAGCTTCTCCTCAACCTGGACGAGTTCCGGGCGCTGCACAAGTATTTCCCCGAGCTTCTTTCGGCGTACATGGAAGACGAGTACATCGGGAAGGTGATACAAAAGAAAGCCTGGCTTCTCGATTACCGGCCCATGCCGGCCGAAGCGGCCGCCGGGCGCCTTGCCCAGCTCCGGGAATGGAGGGCACAGCTCCGCGACGCGAAGAATTTCCTGAAAAGGTGGGTCGGGACAGTGAACGCCCGCTCCTTCGTCGCCACATACCCCGTGCTCCGCAGCCATATGAAGGGCGACATGGACAAAATCGACGCCCTTGCCGCGATTGCGGACGTGGACAAGGTGCTCCTGAAAGAGGGCTGGCTCATATTGATAAGCGACTCGCTGATATCGATACCGGTTGCGAAGTTCATGACGAATATAAACGCCCTGCGGATTGACGAGATGGAGGCGAAGACCGGAGTACTCCGGGCGCAGGGGCGGGGGACTGTGGCCGAGACCGCGGCCCTCCGGAAGTTCCAGGAAGTGATTAGGAAAAAACAGCATTACGAGCGGGTGCTGACCCAGCTTTTCCTCGCGAACCCGAATTACCTGCGCCAGCAGAAGAAAAAGAAGAACTGGCTTGCGCGCGAGAAGGCAGGAAACCTCGATAAAATCGTGCAGGGCATCACGCCGCACACCATCAAGGAGCGGGTCTGGCTGAATCAGATGCGCAAACTGCTCGAAGAGAAGTGATTTATTCCCGAATACCGGATAACCTGCTGGGGAGAATATGGCAGTCCAACCTACAACAACCGGGATTTGGGTCCCGCCCTTCATCGTCCTATTGGTTTGGGAAGCGGTATATCTCGCATACGAATTCCTGTTTCCCACGGGGGCCAACAAGCTGCTATTTAGCCCCGTGCTCTTTTTCGGGGAGTTCGCGCTGGTATTCACATTGTCATTGTGGCTCTCGGCGAACCTCTCGCGGAAGCGCGGCTTTGGGCTGATGGAGACCGCCAGGGGATTCGCGATATTCTTCGCGGCATTCTCCCTTCTTTCGCTCGCAGGGACACTGATGACGACTGCGGATATCTCGGAATTCGGGTCGCTCGTCAATTCCATCGCCATTTACGCGCTTCTCGACCTGATTAAGCTGGCGCTCTGCCTAATCGCCCTGGCCATCGGCGTCTTCATCCCCCCCCAGGGAAAATGGGAGGGCTTCGTAATCTGGGGCGTTGCGCTCAGCGCGCTCGCATTCGCCGCTGCCATGATTGTTGGTTTCATCGCCGGCTTTTACCTCTCCACGTCGTTCGATTTCCAATCCTCAGAAGGCTTCTCGCTTTCCGCGGACAACTGCACCCCGGGGGAATGGGCGTACGTCAAGGTTTTCGGGCTGGGGTTCAATATCACCGTGACCGGGCTTGAGACATACCGCGAGAGGCAGGCGTGCCATGCGGCGGGGGCAAGCGACAGTCTCGGCAGCGGCATCATAATCGACGTCTACGGCCAGGATGATGACAACATCTGCTACGTGACGGCCACCACCAACCGCTACAATACGACCAAGACCAAGGAGAAATGCAGCGGTGACTGGCCGGGTTATTCCGGGGAAACAGGGTAGGAATTCGGACATGCGCTTTGGGGAATGGAAATGGATGACGATGTCGTTGTAAACCGGGAGATGCTGCGCGCAATCAACGCGGATTCCAGAATCAGCATACTCAAGGCGCTCCTCCAGAGGCAGAAGACGCAGAGCGAACTTGCCGCCGAATTGAGAGTTACAGCACCGACGGTCCTTGAGCACATGAACCAACTCGAAAAGGCGCGGCTCATAGAAATGGTGCCCGAATACGCCGACAAGAAATGGAAATACTACCGCCTTACTAAAACCGGCAGGGGCATCGTGGAAGGCAAGCGGATGAATGTCATCCTGCTTCTTACCAGCCTCTCGGCGGTCATAACCGGCGCGCTGATTGCGCTGTATGTCCTGATGCCGCCCATCATCAACGCGCTTATGAGCGGGACTTCTGCTTCGGCTACCCCCCCATCGAACATCACGCATCCGGCTGGAAACGGCAGCGGGGCCGCCAACCTTTCATACGCGCTCAGCTCGCTCGAAACCAGCTCCCGCTCATTGCTCGGCGCTGTCGTTATGCTTTTCCTGCTCCTCACCGTTCTGCTCGGTGCCATATACCTAGCTGGCAGGATGCGGGAGAAAAGAGCCTAATCCGATTTCCCACCCAGGCATCCATTATTTGATTGCCTTCAGCTTCTCCTCGATCCTCTTCCTCTGGACCTCGTTGATTCTCGGGTCGTCCTTCAAAAACAGCGTGTAGAAGTTCAGGAGGAGCTGCCTCGTCTTCCTGCCATCCTGCATATGCGCCTTCTTGATGTGCAAATCCGCCCGTGGGTCGTCCAGGAACAGGTAGCACACCGCAAGGAAGAAGTTCGTGGTAGGGTCTTCGGGCTCAATCTTAAGGGCGTCCTTGAACGCCTCAACCGCCTCTTCCATCTCGAATAATTCGAAATGCGCCATCCCCTTGATTTGGTAGTATTTGGACTTCCGCCCGAGCATGAGGGCGCGTTCGAAGCAGTCCTGCGCGGCGTCGTAGCTGCGCATCTTGAGGGACACGACGCCCCGCATGTACCATAATTCGTCTTTCCCAGGGTTCGCCATCAGCATCCGGTCCAGTACCGCCGCAGCCTCCTGATACCTCTGCTGGCCGAGCATCGCCTTGGCTTCCTCCAGTTCCTCCATACCCTAGGCTATCTGCGAAAGTAACTTAATTGTGATAGGGTTGAACGCCGAATGCCCGCCATGATTGCTTATAAAGTGTTGCATGCACTATATTATCGCAATTAAAGTAAAAAAGTGGGATTATGGCCGAGACATTCCGAGAGAGGGAAGCGCAAAAGCCCCCAGAACGGGTTATGCCAACGATTCGGCGTGATGAGCGCGAGCAGCACACCCCGATTGATGTCCTAGGCAGGAGCGCGGCGCATATGCGCACGCCTGCGGAACTGACGCGGCCCGGCGGAGAAAGAGCGCTTGCAAGGGCTGATTTGGACATGCGCCTTGCCAGGAACGTCTCCCTGCTCCGCATGGAAGGCTCTACCCCGCTTCCCGAGCGGTTCCTGAAGATGCTTGAAGGGCTGGGCTGAAAAAAAACGCCCGGCAGCGGTCAACGTGAAACTCATCGCCGACTCCAAGGATTTTTCTTCCGACCAACTCACGCTGAGTTTCGCCCTCCTCCTGTGCCTTTCCCTTCCGCTGATATTCGTCCCCCTTTACCTCCTAATCGCCCCGCCTCCATCGTTTGCAATCCCCAAGCCTGCGGCGACCGCCCTGCTTATCGGGGCCATGTTCGTCATCGTGTTCATCGGGCTTTTCCTGAAAGGGAGGGGCATCCTCTTCAAAGTGCCTATGCGGGTTTTCGAGGAGGGCATCATCATCCAGCCTGCAATGGGCATCCGCCCCTTCCTGGTGCCCTATGCCGACATCTCCGCAATCGAGATTTGGCAGGGGATGGATGGGAAAATCAGGACCGGATGCTCGGTCTCATCGGTCAATTCCGGAACCGTCCGCAGCGTCGAGAACTTCATTGACAAAAACGCGTTGAAATCGTTCGTTGACCGCATCCGCCCGGCGCTTGAGCAGAACGGGTTCCGCGCCGAGGGGGCGCAGGAATCCGGCAATTCCGCCCGCTTCGCATTCCGGAGGCCGCTGTCCCTGCAAGGAGTTCAGGGATGGCGCATTTAAAAACACTCGCAACTATTAATTATAACATGCGCGAAAAGGACTTTTCACAGCCCAGGATAATTCTTGCCCCGCCAATCCGCGGCAGGCGCGAATCCATATGCAAATCCGACGAGGCGAAAGTCAGCCGGATGATTAGGCCAGAAAAATATGCAGGCATGGTGGAGCGGCTGCAGGTGGGCGATGACTCGCCGTTCTCCAAATCGATGCGGTTTGTCATCCATCCCACCCCGGACGGCACCAACCTCTATCCCGTTTACCCGGAAAACCCCGCAAATCCCATACTCCGCTTCCTCTCCCTGCGTTTTGCGAGGAGCCTTTTTCCGGACAATTTCGTGGATATGCATGAGCTCCGGATTTCGACGAAGGCCGGGGGCAAACTCGCATCGGCGATGTACTCTGATTATGTGCCTGATGAGACCGGTGTCATCCCAAGGCGGGCTGAATTTTTCCGGTTGTTCTACGGAACCAAGGATAGCTGGCGGCAGGAGCAAATCCGGCAGGACGCAACCAGGACTGAGCATGAATCCTGCGCTACACTCACCGAAGTTTCCCGAATGATGGGGCTATCCGGCATAATCGTCCCGCATCCGGAGGCCAATTATCACGTCTCAGACGGCAAGGTCGTCTTCTTCGAAGTCCTTGGAATCGATTTGCCCAAAGCGTTCGCTGCAGTGGACGGGCTCGCACCCGGCATCGGGGAACCGATAGTGCTCCTTTCCATGATTTACGGGGTGATGCTGCGTGATTATTCGAAACGCAATTCTGCTTACGTCTCCCGGCTAGGCAAAAGGTATGACGGCCTTGACTTCGATGCGATAACACTGAGCGCCCTGTGCGGCCTTCTGGAGATGACTGATTCCCCTGCCTCGTTGCAGCTCGGTTTCTTCCGGGAAATCCACACCATCCTGCATGATGTTTTTCATAGGGCGGTTATGGTGCGGGAAGGCCTGAAGCACGAACCGACAGTCCCGGAATTCCCCGTATGGCTGGACCCGGCGCTGAAATAGTTTGCCCTGCCCCTTATCTTTCATTCCATCTCGATGGTTCCCGGCGGCTTGTTGGTGATGTCGTACACGACGCGGCCGACGGTGCGGATTTCGTTCGTGATGCGCGTCGAAATCCTCTCAAGGACTTCGGGCGGGATGTGCGAGAAGTTGGCCGTCATCCCGTCAAGCGAGCGCACAGCCCTTACAATGACCGTATATTGATACGCCCTCTCATCCCCCCTCACGCCGACCGTCTTTGAGGGAAGCAGCGCGGCGAAATACTGCCAGGGCCTCTCCATTTTCCCGGCTGCGACAGCGGCATCAATCTCGTTCTCTGCGATGTCGCAGGCTTCCTGGACGATATGGACCTTCTCCTCTGTTACCTCGCCCACAATCCGGACAGCAAGGCCCGGGCCTGGGAATGGTTGCCTCTGGTGGATGCTTTGCGGGAGGCCAAGCTCCTTTCCCACAAGCCGGACTTCGTGCTTGTACAGTTCGCGGAGCGGCTCGCACAGTTTCAGGTGCATCTTTTCCGGCAGTCCGCCGACGTTGTGGTGGCTTTTTATCGTGTCGCGGCCCATTCCCCCGCTCTCAATCCAGTCCGGGGCGATTGTGCCCTGAATAAGGAACTTGACATCCGTCTTCTTAGCCTCGTCCTCGAAGATGCGGACGAACGCCTCGCCGATGATTTTCCTCTTGGTTTCCGGTTCGGTCACTCCCCTGAGCGCGTCAAGGAAGCGTTTCCTTGCATCAACGACCTTCAAATCCACGCCAAGCGCTATCGCGACCGCCTTCACTTTCGCAGTCTCATCCTTCCTCATCAGGCCGTTATCGACATAAACGATATGGAGCTGGCCGGGAACCGCGCGCGCGGCGAGCGTAGCCGCAACGAACGAGTCGACCCCGCCTGAGACCGCAGTTATCGCGTGGTCCTTTCCCATCTTCACCTTGATGTCCTTCTCTGCCTGGACGATGAACTTCTTCGCGTCAAAAGCCATATCATACACCTGCGAAATTCCCGATTCCGAACAATGCCGCGAGCAAATCCATCGCAACAGCGAGCATCAAAACCCTTGGAATAGCCAAAACAACCGCAATCGCAAGCGCATGCGTGAACCCTATGCCATGCGCTAGTGCATACGCCCTCGCCGTCATATAGACGCCGAGGTAAAGGAGCGATACGAGGACCAGCGAGCCGATTGTGATTATGCATAGCAGGTAGAGCGGCCCGGCCAATACTGCGACCATGGACATGGATATCGCCAGCCAGACGATGGACGAGAGATACATCTGCCCCCCGAGCGTCCCGTGCCCGCCGGTCATTTTCGCGAGGAAGAACGCAATGCCCTCATGGGCGAGGTTGATTATCATCGCAAGCACGCACCATAAGAGGAATTCATATGCCGCAATCGGGCCAAGCACGCCGAGTTCGAGTTGCGGCAGGGGCTCCCCCGTGACGTTCTCGATAGTCTCGAATTCGAAATTGAGCACGTAGATGTATTCAATGGACGAGAGGAACCAGATTGCGAATATCACAAGGCCGCCGAGAGCGAAAAGCCCGAGGGCGAGCCTGTCATTCCCATGCGGCGCAATCGCGGCCAGCCTCTCCGGGGCTTTAACCGGGTCGAAGAGCCCCTTGGCGCAGTCCCAGCCCCTTTTGATTTCATCGAACCTGATGCCGAAGACGCCTTCCGGGGGTTTTGGCAGCTTGCCTTTTTGGACTGCCCGAACGGGTTCGCCGGCACGCACTTCCTCAGAGGGCCTTATGGCTCGCACTGATGCTTTCTTTCCTCCCATAAAGACACCCTTAGTCAGCGCCTCTTTAAATATTTTGGCCGCGCCTTTCCCCCCATGCGCGTCATCGCCGACATCCACGTGCACAGCAAGTACGCCCGCGCCACCAGCCCGCGCTGCGACATCCAGGGCCTCTCGGAAGGCGCAAAGATAAAAGGGATTAACATCATCGCCACCGGGGATTTCACCCATCCCGCATATTTCAATGAAATCCGGCGCGACCTCGCACCTTCGGAAGACGGGAGCGGGCTCTACGTGTACAAGGGAACGCGGTTCATCCTTTCCACGGAAATAAGCCTCATCTACTCAAGCAGGCTCGGGCCGAAGCGCATGCACCATCTGGTCCTTGCCCCCTCGCTCGATGCCGCGGCCCAGATAAACGACGTTTTGGGAAGGCGAGGCAACCTATCCAGCGACGGAAGGCCCATTCTCGGGATTCCCTCGCCCGAATTCGCGGAAATTCTTTTCTCCATCTCCAAGGACGTGATGATAATCCCGGCCCACGCCTGGACGCCCTGGTTTTCGATTTTCGGCTCAAATTCCGGCGTGGACACTGTGGAGGAGGCCTTCGAGGACCAGGCAAAAAACATATTCGCGCTTGAGACCGGCCTGAGCTCGGACCCGGCCATGAACTGGATGCTGAGCAGCCTCGACAAGTACTCCCTCGTGTCGAACAGCGATGCGCACAGCCTCGAGAAACTCGGGAGGGAGGCGAACGTGTTCAATCTCGATTCATTGACTTACAAGTCCCTCACGCAGGCAATAAAGACCAGGAAAGGATTCGAAAAGACATACGAGTTCTATCCTGAAGAGGGAAAATACCATTACGACGGCCACCGCGAATGCGATGTCCTGCTTTCCCCGGAGGAGGCGAAGAGCCGCAACAACACCTGCCCGGTATGCCGCAAGAAGCTCACAATCGGCGTGCTGCACCGTGTCAGCGACCTGGCCGACCGGAAGATGGGCACGCGGCCGGATTCTGCCGTGCCGTTCCAGTACATCGTTCCCCTCACCATCCTCATCTCAAAAGCCCTGAGGAAACCCGAGACTTCGAAACTTGTCGCGGAGGAGTACTCGAAGCTGGTCCGGTATTTCGGCAACGAGTTCGCCGTATTCAGCGCAACCGAGGAGCAGCTGCGCCTGGCAACAGTAAAAGAAATCGCGGATGCAATCATCCGGGTGAATACCGGGCATGTGCGCTGGGTCCCGGGCTATGACGGCGTATTCGGCCAGCTCATCCTTGACGAATCCGCGTCCGATTCTAAGAAGGGGGCTGTTGACCGGAAGCAGAAGAGCCTCGGCGATTTCTAGCCTTTTTCGGAGCGGCTGGCGAATCCGCACTCATCACGCTTGGCGGAGCAGGCATCCCCGCCCCGGCATTCTCCTTGCGCGCGGCCGGCACATATTCCCCCGGCGAAAAGACATTGACAAGCACCGGAATCGCGTAGAATGAGGCGGCAAAGCCGGCAATAGCTCCTGTGAGCAATCTCATCGCATTCGTGCTCTCGTATTCGAACGGAATGACGTTGAACCCCAGAAGCGGCTTGTCTATCTCGCTTGCTAGCTGCAGCCCGCCATCGAGGGCGATTGGGACCATGGCAAGCAGGAGGTATGCCGCAGGATACATGGCCCTTGTCCCCAGCCTCCGTACGAATGGATAAATGGCCCCGGCCAGCAGCATTGCCCCGTATATCCCGAAATCCCTTGAGCACAGGGGCATCTTGTAACCGATTGCGGAACCGGCTTCGGTCCGGACCAGCTTCCGGTCAAGGTAGTCGCCCACATACGCGCCGCCCTGCGGGGTGCAATCGGCGACCCAATACCCGGAATCGCTGCGGAAGACGCATAATGAGCGGGACATCTTCTGGTGGCAGGTGGGCCCGAATGCTTCATATGCAAAGCCCATGTCCTGGCCAAAGGCGAGAACCGGCACAAGCAGCGCGGAGCCGGCAAGGATGAGGAAAACCAGCATGTATATAGCATACGCCAGAATCGCCTTGTCCATCGGCGTATAGGTGGGAGAAAGGTTTTTTAATTAGTTTCACGATTAGTGAGTCAAGGTGATCTGAATGAGCACAAAACTATCTAGACTCTACGGAATGGACATCTTCACCGATTCGGGGAAGTTCATCGGCAACGCCCAGGACTTCATCGTCGACCTTGAAGGTGGCGAGGTATCCAGGATTCTCATCGAGGCCCTCCCTGTCGGAAAGGACGATGCCAAGAAGGCGCTCCGCGAAAAGAGCATACTCTACAAGAACGTGAAGTCCGTCGAGGACGTAATCGTCGTGAGCAAGGGCCCCGCGGTCCACTCCCAGTGAAGTGATTCGCAAATGGGAAGCACTCTAAAGAACATCCTTCTTCTCGTGATTTCGCTGCTTATCGGCATCGGGGTCACTTACATGGGTGTTTCCCTGATGGAGGAGTCAATCCCGATTGACCAGACCCTGCAGATAATCTGCGCGGTCGTCCTGACATTATTTTCTTACGTCGCGTTCTACTTCATGACCAAGGGCAGCGGCTGAAAGCCAGCCCTCTATTCTTTTTTTCATCCCAGGGTTAGGCCGGACCACGACGAAACCCTCGTTAGGCTGGCCATAGATTATAATGTCCCCCTTCCCTGCGCTTCTGATGAACGCAAGCGCGGTCAAATCCTCTTCCCCGTCAATCAGCACCGCCCCCCCTTTGGAAATGAGCATGCCCGCGTCGGCGATTATATCGTCAGAAAGGGTTCCTGGAGGGTTTTTGTAACGGACCGGGTCCTTGAAGTTCCGGGCCAAATCATCCATCATCCCCCGGTCTATGTCATGCCTCATGAAAAGATGGTCGAATACCGCCAGGTGCGGCTTGATTCCGGCGTGGATGAGGCCTAGAGTGCACACGTCCCCGACGGCAATGATCCGATGCGACTTGCTGATGGTTTTAAGCCCGCCATAATCGGTCTGGAGCCGGCCAAGAGGCTCTTTCAGTTGAGCCCGGATTTCCGGCGGTATCGCTACCATGGCTACCTACCCCCCGCTGAGGTTTAAAACGCCTCCGGCTGGAGGATGGTAAAAAAAAGAAATGGGCCCCTATGCTTAGAGGCACTCGGTGACGTGTATGTTTGCGTGCACCACGGTTATATTAGCCGAAATCGGTACGACGCTGATTCTCTTGTTGTCCACATCCACTGTTACGACTGTATCAAGGCCCATCGGGCATACAAGGGGATCCTCGATGATTGCGCCGCCCGATGTTATCCTGAAAAGGGCGTCGGTTCCGCTCTTCCCCAAATACTCGAATTGGTAGCTGTTGACAGCCTGGGGGCATTCTGCGACGATATACCCCTCGAAATTATCAGTCGTGGCCTCAATGCACACGGGCTCGGTTCCGCCGTCCGCTTCCGTGCCCCCGTCGGTCACTCCGCCGTCGGTTTCGGTGCCGGCGTCAGCTTCGGCCCCTCCGTCCGTCACGGTGCCTCCGTCAGCTTCCGTCCCGCCGTCGGTGACGCCGCCGTCCATCTCACCGCCGAGGCATCTCATCGCGGCGGTAATCCTGGCCGTCTGGGACCCGATAAGGATATCCTCTGCCGTTACATCCACCTCGATTGAGCCTGGAACGGCTTGCAATGTGATTGTCCCGTTCTCCTGGATTTCCTGGTCTATCAACTCTGGCACATCGCACATGTTATCCAAGCCGACCAGTGCCCACTGGTCGCCGATGGCTTCATATGTGAATGCCAGCGCAACCCTGAAATCTCCGACCGGGAGGGTGGCCCCGCCTGCATGAAGCACCGCAGAAACCGTCTGAGGGCTGCATACTGGCGGCAGGGGCACGCATGCGCCCCCATCGGTATCGGTACCGCCATCCGTTTCTGTGCCTCCGTCATGGTCGGTATCCGCATCCATATCGACATCGGCATCCGCTCCGCCATCCAAATCAGTGTCGGCATCGACGTCGCTTCCGCCGTCGAGGTCGACATCGGCATCCGTGTCAGCATCCATGCCCGTGTCTGCGTCCGTATCCGTGTCGGCGTCCATATCCGAATCCGCGTCCACGTCGCTTCCGGCGTCCGTGACGCCGCCGTCGGTCGTTTCAGCGCATTCCATGATTCCCATGAGGCGCGCCCTGTGCGGGGCAATCGTGACCTGCGAAGCGAATAGCCGGATTGTTATCGGGGTTGTCAGCACCGCGTAAGACTGCGACGTATCCTCGTTTATCGCCTGGTTATCAGCAATCGGCAAGTCGCAGGAATCCCGTATGTCGACAATCGCCCTCTGCTCGCCAGCCGATTCGTCGGTGTTCTCGAGCACGAGGTTGTAGTCTCCGAGCGCAATCCGTTCGCCAGGCGTAAGAAGCCCTTCTACTGTCTGGGGCGTGCAGACCGGTGTGACCGGCACGCAATCCCCCGCATCCGCCCCGCCGTCGCTTCCGCCGTCAGGAATCCCGCTATCAGCGTCAGGCCCGGCATCCATGCCTCCGTCGCCGCCGTCAGTATCGTGGCCGCTGTCCGTGTCGTGGCCGCCATCGGCTTGAGTCCCATGCGGCGGGACCGGGATTGGTATATCGACATTCACATCGTTGCCGCATCCATGCGCTGCTAATGCAATCGCCGCGGCGAATCCTGGCGCAAGCAGCCACTTTGAAAAAGCATTCCTTTTCCTCTCATCCTCCCTTCCCCTTGCCCCCTCAGTCGTTTCAGAATCCGTCCTGTCGTATAGCTTAACCATATCTCCCACCCTTCCTTGTTAAAATTATTGTCTATTTGTGATTTAAATATAATATTTTATAAATATTACCCCGAGTTTCTGCCATCCTCGGGGCCGTAAAAGAAACCAGAAAAGAAAAAAAGAAATTCTGCCTCTGCGCTCAGAGGGTTTCTGCGACGTGGATGGTCGCATGCGAAACGGTATCGTTTGCCGAAATCGGCGTCAGGGTGATTGTCTTGTGGTCCGAATCAACAACCCGAACCGTGTCCAAGCCAATCGGGCACGAGAGCGTTTCCTCTACGACCGAGCCGCCGCATGTAATGTGGAATAGGGCGTCGCTTCCGCTCTTTCCCAGGTATGAGACGACATAGCCTCCGACCGTCGTAGTTTCGCCTGCGACCATATACCCGTCGAAATCTCCGGTCACAGCTTCCACGCATGCAGGAACGGTTCCGCTATCGGTATCCACGCCCCCGTCTGTCACTCCGCCATCGGTCCCGCTGTCAGTATCAGCATCGACATCAGCGTCAACATCCGCATCGACGTCAACATCAGCATCCACGTCTGCGTCCACGTCAGCATCGGTATCGACATCAGCATCCGCGCCGGCGTCCATGTCTGTATCTGCATCCGCATCGGTTCCGCCGTCTGTCACTCCGCCGTCAGTCTCCCCGTCGAGGCATCTCATGGTGGCCGTAATCCGAGCACTTTGGTCCCCAATCGTGACCTGCTCGGCCGTAGTATCGACCTCAATCGAACCCGGGACCGCCACCATGGTGACCATGGCGTTTTCAGTGATGACCTGGTCGAGAACGACCGGCACATCGCACACGTCGTTCAGGTTGACAATCGCCAGCTGCTCGCCGTCCGCTTCAAATGTGAAGTTGAGCGGGACATTATAATCCCCGATAATGAGAGACGGGCCGCCGACATGCAGAATGGCCGAGACCGTCTGCGGCGTGCAAACCGGAGTAGGCGCTACGCATCCGCTATCCGTATCGGCATCCGCATCAGAGCCGGCATCCAGGCCGCTGTCAGTGTCAATATCGGCATCGGTGTCCGCATCCGGGCCGGTATCATGCCCGGTATCGCTGTCCATGTTTCCGCCATCCTGCTGCTGGGACGGAATCATCGGCACAGGAACATCGATGTTCTGGTCGCCGCATCCATGCGCGGTTAATGCAATCGCCGCGGCGACTCCTGGGGCCAGCAGCCACTTTGAAAAAGCGCCGCCTTTCTTCCTCTCGTCCCCGCCCTTCTCGGTCTTATCAGTTGGCTTCTCCGGCCCGACATCTAAATGCAGTTTATTCATGTCTCTCCCATCCATTTGTTAATGTTTTTGTCTATTTGTGTTTTAGATGATAAGATTTTTAAACATACTCTGACCGTCTAGGCCACGTTCAACCTCGCAAAACGCACTGGTTCCGGGGGTTTTTCATCAGCAATGGCGAGGGGCTTGGGAAAAAATAGGCGGTCCACCTGCAGCAAACCTATAGAATACGAAAACCTTTCTCATTTCCGACTATGATGATGTCGAATCTGGTGAATATCCCGTTCTCGACAATCCCCGGCATGCTTTTCAGCCATTCCTCCATCTTCTTGGGGGTTTCAAGGCGCATGTCGCAGTCCAGGATGAAGCTGCCGTTGTCGCTTATCACCGGCCCCAGCTTAGCCTTCGCCATACGGATGCGCGGATTGAACTTCTTCAGGTGCCTCATAACAAGCGGCGCGGCGAAGGGGAGCACTTCCAGATTGACCTCGCCTTCAAGCACGCCATCCAAGACCTTGCTCTCGTCCACGATGATGATGAACTTCTTCGCGTTGTAGCCGATTATCTTTTCGCGCGTGAGCGCCCCGCCTCCGCCTTTGAGGAGCGCGGTCTTCGTCACCTTGTCCGCCCCGTCCACTGCAAGGTCTATCTCGTCTATCGCATCAGTCTCGGTCACGAATATGCCGCATTCGATTGCCAGCATCCTGGAATCGAACGAGGTCGTGACGCAGGTGACTTTCAGCCCCTTCCGGACGCGCTCGCCGAGCAGTTTGATGAATTCGCGCGTTGTCGAGCCGCTCCCCAGGCCTATGCACATGCCGTCTTTCACGTATTCGAGCGCCGCCTTTGCCGCATTGACCTTGGCATTCATGGAATAACCCGCTTGGATCCGATTATCAGTCCGTCTTGCTGAATGATACGCCCTTGCCGTCTTCCTGCCGCAGGACCTCCAGGATATTCCCTTTCTGGTCGGCAAGCGATACCTCGGTGAAATTCTCGCCCGTCCGGATTGTTATTATCCTTGGGCGGTTGTCCAGCATGACCTTGATGCTGTAGATCTTCTGCCGCTGGTTGTACCCGTATTCCACCTTGCAGTTCTTGAAAATGTCTTCGGCCATAGTCATCCCTGCTCAAGCTGGTGGAAACGCAGAAGCTGCGAGTCGGCCCTCCGCATCTCCCTCTCGATTTCAGGCTTCGCTGCGATGAACCCGGCCATGGCGTAGGTGAAAACCTGCCTGGCATCATCCTGCCGCCTTCCTACGTCATCCCTGACCGCCGGCCGAAGCTGGGACAGGTCCATGTGGGGCCGCATCTCCGGCTGCCGAACTTCGGGCGGCTTCTGCGCTTCCCCGGTCTGTGCATGCATCGCCAGCAGGGCGTCACGCCTTGCGTTCCGCGCATCTTCTTCACGTGCCATAATCATCTACCCTTTGATATCAATAATAATGTTTTCCTGCATTTTTAAGATTATGGGAGAGGCTCTTTATCTTGAGGACAGCTACCTGCAGGAGTGCGACGCCGCCGTTGTCGAGGCACGCGGGAAGGAAATCGTCCTGGACCGGACGGTATTCTATCCAAGGGGCGGCGGCCAGCCGTCAGACACCGGCCGGCTGCTCTCCGGGGCGGGCAATGAATTCCGCGTCGTGAACGTTTCGAAAAAAGACGGGAAAATAATCCACGAACTCGATCGCGACGCCTCCCTCAGTCCGGGAGAACGGGTGAAATGCGCGCTCGACTGGCCCCGCCGATATAAACTGATGAGGATGCACACCGCCGCCCATGTACTTGGCGCGACGATGTATTCCGAGCTCGGCGTGCTCATAACCGGAAACCAGCTTGAAGAGGACAAGGCCCGGTTCGATTTCAGCCTCGGTTCGTTCGACCGTGCGAAATTCGAGGAAGTCGTAGGCAAGGCGAACGTGGCCCTATCAAGCGGGGCGGAACTGCGCATCTATTCGCTCCCGCGCGAGGAGGCGATGAAAATCCCCGGTGTCGTGAAGCTCGCCAACGCGCTTCCGCCTTCCATCACCACGCTCCGCATAGTCGAGATTCCCGGAATAGACGTCCAGGCCGATGGCGGGACGCATGTGAAAAGCCTGCGCGAAGTGGGGCGCATCGAAATCCTGAAGCTGGAGAACAAGGGAAAGGACAACCGGAGGATTTATTTTAGTTTATCCGGATAAATAGCCGGGGTGTTCCTATGAGCAAGTATAAATATGTCAGTTATCTATTCGTCGTGCTCGGCCTGCTCGTCATAATCGCGGCCGCGTATGTCATTATCCAGTATGCATCAGGCTTGATTAACGCAGTCGTGGATTTCGTCACGACCAACGATTACTCCAAGCTCCAGCAATGCGGCGTGACTCCGCCGAACGAATTCGGGAAGCTGAAGAACGAATTCGCCACGCTCGTCCTTCCGTCGCTTTATATCGGCCTTCCAGGGATACTCATCGTCGTGTCTGCGCTGATGTTCCTCGCCGG
This sequence comes from archaeon, assembly GCA_020053355.1. Classification (GTDB taxonomy): domain Archaea; phylum Micrarchaeota; class Micrarchaeia; order Anstonellales; family Bilamarchaeaceae; genus Bilamarchaeum. The sequence continues at coordinate 202,016 of JAGVNI010000007.1, forward strand.
CTTCTATTACCACAAGGGGAGGCTCGAAGACGAGGCCCGCAAGCACGAGGAGCTGGAACGGGACATGGTGCACAAGATAGTCAAGAAGATGGAGATCGAGAAAGCACCGCCCGCGCAACGCCCGGCATATCCGCCGAAATCCCCGTCTGCGAGGCAAACCGTCCCGGAAGAGGAGCCTGCCGAAGAGGAGGCCCCTGCCGAGGAAGAGCCTCAAGCTGAGGAGCCAGAGGAAGAGCCGGAAGAGCTCCCGAGGCCGAAGCCCGTCGTGAAGAAGCGGAAATAACCCCTTCTTCCACCTTTTATTTCTTTTTTTATCGGGCAATATGTCGGTTATTAAAGTCTATTGCATCATGAAGAATTACGCAAATTCTATCCAGCTATAGCGGGGTAGGGAAGCTTGGAGTTCCCGCTGGGCTCATAACCCAGAGACCGGTAGTTCAAATCTACCCCCCGCTACTATCTTTTCCTTATTCAGTTCTGCTGTTTCCGGTTCCGTGTTCCGAAAGACCTGTTTTTGGGTTAACCCTAGCCTTTTTCACCTGAGCAGGGTTTTCGATTATAAAAAGGCTGGGGGTTCAAATCTACCCCCGTTATATCCTTATTGCGGGCTTTGGACGAATCGTCGTCCAAACCAACCGCCATTATTTTTCCAGGGTTCCGAGTCGTCGGTTCCGGATTCTGTTTTTTTCAGGCAAGAAGGTGAAGCGTGAAGCCCCCGATAGCCGCCAGGAGAACGTATCTCAGGATCCGTCCTGCTGCGCATGAAACCAGGAAGCGCCACCAGGCGATTTTCAGGCCGCCGGCTATCACGCCTGCGATGTCAAAAAGCGGATTCGGTATGAATGCAAGGGCGAATATCGCCGCCACATCGTACCTGTTCACAAGCTCTTCGATTCTCTTCGTTTCCTTGATGCGGCTGCTCACCAGGTCCCTCACCCCGTCACCGGCAAGGAAACCCGTCAGTTCGCCTATCGCCGAGCCGGTTCCTGCCGCAATTCCGAGAAGGACCGGGTCGAGGGTGGCGCTCATTGCGATGACGATGGCCCAGCCCGGGGCGGGAAACAGGATTGTGGCCGAGCTGAGCGCCGCAATCAGGAATGCGCCTGCATAGCCATAACTGCCGAGGGATGCGATGGAATCGGAGAAATAGAATACCGCCGCGGCTATCGCTATAGCGGCAAATATCTGTATCACGCCCTCGGCTTTCTTGTCCATAATCAATCGATGCGGTTCAGTATTGACGTTTTCATCAAAGGTCAGTAATACCTCTTATCATCATGACCGCATTGGTTGATTGGAAAGTAAATAATAAAAAAGGGGTATCAGAGCAGCTCGACGTTGATATTGGCGTTCACAACAGTGGTATTCGCCGATACGGGCGTTATCCGTATCCTGCGTCCGTCGAGAGCGATGTCCCTGGTCGTTTCCAGTCCGACCGGGCACGTGAGCGGGTCGTCGACCACGCTGCCGCCGC
>JAGVNI010000014.1 GCA_020053355.1 archaeon
AAAGACGGGCTTATGGTTACAGGGATTTGGAGTATTTCAGGCTGAAAATCTTGCACAGTTGTGGGTGGAGGTCATCCTAAAGTTGGAGAAGAGCCAAAAACATATTGTTCCAAATATAGGTTATAAGTGGAAAATTGTGGTTTGAATGACGATGGCTAAAGGATGCGACCCGACGTGGGGCTATTCTTTCGGTTTCTTTAGCTTTGGCTATCGCCCTCAGGAGAACCACGAATAAGCTTTTTTCTCTCGAACTGGTTTTCCTGATTCGCTTGACATCCAGAGTAATTGATATAAAAATCTGAGAATCGACGGAGGATGGTTGTGATGGTTATGAAAAATCTGAAGCTGGCCGCATTGAACGGCAGCGGAAGGACGATAGTCCGCGTGGGCGACGTCAAGGTAGGGCAGGGATTCGTGGTGATAGCCGGCCCCTGCAGCGTCGAGAGCGAGGAGCAGACGCTCGAGACCGCGCGCGCGGTCAAGGCGGCCGGGGCCGACATGCTCCGTGGCGGCGCCTTCAAGCCGCGCACCTCGCCATACGCGTTCCAGGGCCTGGGCCTGAAGGGCCTGAAAATCCTCGAGAAGGCCAGGGACGAGACCGGGCTTCCGATAGTCACCGAGGTGCTCGACACACGCGACGTGTCATGGGTGGCCGAATACGCCGACGTGCTCCAGATTGGTGCAAGGAACATGCAGAACTTCTCGCTCCTGAAGGAAGTGGGGAAGTCGAACAAGCCGGTGCTCCTCAAGCGCGGCATGTACTCCACCCTTGAAGAATGGCTAAACTGCGCCGAGTACATATTGAACGAGGGGAATCCGGACGTCATACTTTGCGAACGCGGAATCAGGACGTTCGAGACCTACACCAGGAACACCCTTGATTTGAGCGCTGTTCCCTCCGTGAAGGAGCTGACCCACCTGCCGATAATCACCGACCCGACGCACGGCACCGGGAGGATAAGCCTGATAACCCCCATGAGCCTCGCATCCGTCGCATGCGGCGCGGACGGCATAATCGTCGAGGTGCACAGGAACCCGGCCGAAGCGATGAGCGACAAGGAGCAGGCGATGACGCCGCCCCAGTTCTCGGAGATGCTGATGAAGGTTCGCGCACTGCACAAGTGGATGGGGGGGATGAAATGAGAGAGCTCGCACTTTCCGCCCCAAGCGGCTCAAGCAGGATTATGCTGGGCGAGTCCATTGACAACCTGAAATCGTACTGCCAGGGCGCAGGCCGGATTGTCGCGATAACGGACAGGAACGTCGCCAGGCTTTATGGGAGCCGCCTGAAGGGCATGGATGTCATCGAGATGGAGGCGGGCGAGGCCAACAAGACCACTAGGACAGTGGAAATGATATACCAGAAGCTGCTCGACCTTGAGGCCGACCGCACGAGCGTGATAGTCGGGGTGGGGGGAGGAATCGTTTGCGATATCACGGGTTTCGTCGCATCGACCTACATGCGGGGACTGCCATTCGGCTTCGCGCCGACCACGCTGCTTGCCCAGGTGGATGCGAGCGTGGGGGGGAAGAATGGCGTCAATTTCAAGGGATACAAGAACATCATAGGAGTGATTCGGCAGCCGTCATTCTGCCTGTGCGATTTCGACACGCTTAAGACGCTCCCGGACGGGGAGATGAGGTGCGGGTTCGCCGAGGCCGTCAAGCATGCCGCCATCGGCGATGCGCAGCTGTTCTCATACCTTGAGGGCAATTGGAAAAAAGCGTTCTCGCTCCAGCGGACTGCAATCGAAAAAGTGGTGCACGACTCGCTCCTGGTCAAGATGCGCATCGTCAGCGCGGATGAAAGCGAAAAGGGCGAGCGGATGATGCTCAATTTCGGCCATACAATCGGCCATGCAATCGAGAAGACGACGGGAATGCCGCATGGCGAGGCGATTAGCATCGGGATGATTGCGGCGGCGGAGCTTTCGGTGTCAAAGTGCAATCTTCCGAAAAAAGATGCGGAGAGGCTTGGCGCGCTCTTAAAAGGCATCGGCCTGCCGACAAGGCTCGATGCCGGAGGGGACAGGGACAGGGTCCTCGATGCGATAAGGAAGGACAAGAAAAGGCACGGGGAGGGGGTTCGCATGGCGCTCCTTGAAGGAATCGGAAGGGCGAGAATCGCCAGGGTGGAGCTCGGCGAGATGGAGGCGGTTGTCAATGATATGTGTTAGCATAGCGGAGCGCACTGCGGACGGGTGCGTCAAGGCATTATCAGGCCTGGAACTGGCCGAAATAAGGATGGATGCGATGGAAGCGCATGAATTAAGCGAACCGAACATCCGCAGGATATTCTCAATGCCCCTCAAACTCATCGCCACATGCAGGCCGGGAATCCTTGATGAGGAGCACCGCAGGAGCGCGCTTGCCTATGCGATAGAATACGGGGCGGCTTATGTGGATGTGGAAGTCGAGTCTGACGACGGGCTGAAAAGCGACATAGCGGCCAAGGCCCGGAGCAAGGGATGCAAGGTCATCGTGTCGTACCATGATTATAAGAAAACACCGCCGTCCGAGGAGCTTCGGCAGATTGTCGAGTGGTGTTTCCAGAGCGGGGCGGACATCGCGAAGATTTCCTGCATGGCGAACTCGGAAAAGGACAACGCCAGGCTGCTTGGCCTCCTGGATTTGGGAAGGCCGCTGATTGTGATTGGCATGGGAGAGCGGGGGAGGCTTACGCGCGTTGTCGCTCCGCTCCTGGGCGCGCCATTCACGTATGCATCATCTTCAATGGGAAAGGAGACTGCGCCGGGGCAAATCGACAAGGCCAGGCTTGAGCGGATAATGGAGGACTTGAAGGGGATATAGCATGGCGGGAACGGACATCTTCGCAATCATAGGAAAGCCGGTGCTTCACAGCCGGAGCCCACAGATGCACAACGCGGCATTCGAAGAAACCGGCCTCGATGCGCATTATGTGAGGATTGCAGCAGACAGCCGGGAAGAGGGTTTGGACCTGGCAGGACGCATGGGCATACGCGGGATGAATGTCACATCCCCGTTCAAGGACATCATAGACATAGTGGATTCGGTGGACCCGGTTGCTGCCAAAGTCGGGGCAGTGAACACCGTATTGTTCAAGGATGGAAAAACGCAGGGGCACAACACCGATATGTTCGGCGTCTCCGAATCGTTCCGGGCAAACGGCGTGACAATAACGGGCAAGAAAGCCCTCGTGCTCGGAGCTGGCGGCGCGTCAAGGGCGGCAGTCGCCGCGATGGTTGAAAACGGCGCGGAAGTGACGATTGCGAACCGGACTGTGGAGAAGGCGAAGGCAATGGCCAGGGAATTCGGCGCAGGCTCCTGTTCCCTTTCATTAGAGGATTTGAAAACGAACCTTGCCGGCTGCCAGCTGGTTATCGGGTGCCTGAACACCGGCGGGCGCGCAGTGCCTGCCGGGCTGCTCCGCAAGGATATGGCGATAATGGATGCCTACTATGCGTCACGGAGCGCCCTCACGGAAGACGGCCTTGCAGCCGGATGCATTGTGATTGACGGCCGCGAGTGGCTCCTGCACCAGGGCGTGAAAGCTTTCGAATTGTTCACTGGGAAAAAAGCTCCGGTTCGCGCGATGAGGAAGGCGGCGTATGCGCAAGACGCGAAACACGAGATTGGGAACATCGCCCTCGTGGGCATGATGGGGAGCGGAAAGGACAGCGTGGGGAAGGCGCTTTCGGAAAGAAGCGGCAACCCCGTGGTTGATACAGATTCGGAAATCGTGCGTATTGGGGGCATGGAGATAAAAGCGATTTTCGCGGATGCCGGAGAAGGCGCATTCCGGAAGATGGAGGAGGAAGTGATAGCCTCTCTGGATAAGACAACGAATCATATCATCAACTGCGGGGGCGGAGCTGTGGTTAGCGCCAAAAACCGAAAAACCCTCAAGCAAGCCGCCACGGTCGTGTGGCTGTGGGCGGACATTGGCACGATAGTCGCGCGGGTGCCGGATGACGGGAGGCGGCCGCTCCTTGGCGGGAATGATCCGGAAAAAAAGCTCACGGAACTCCTTGCGAAAAGGATGGGCGCATATGCGGATGCGTCAGACATGGTGCTGGCAACCGACGGGAAGACGCCGCAGATGATAGCGGAGAGGATTCTTTATGAAACTCATTAAGCCGGGGGCCATTCAGGGGTCGGTGCGGGCGCCGCCATCTAAAAGCATGATGCAGCGCGCCTTGATTCTCGCTTACCTCGCAAAAGGCGAATCAGTCATCACCAACCCCACCTTCTGTGACGATGCCCATGCCACCATGAACGTGACGCAGATGCTCGGAGCCCAGATTGCTGAGGGGATTGAAGGCGTGATGGTGCAGGGCGGGGGGATTCCGAGGGGCAGCATGCTGGATTGCGGGGAATCAGGGACATGCATGAGGATGATATCCGCAGTCGCCGCATTATCCGGGCGGGAATTCACGATAACCGGGAGGGGCTCGCTGAAAAAAAGGCCCATGGGCATGGTCGAGGAGCCGCTCCGCGCACTCGGCGCGGAGTGCAGATGCGCCGGCGGATTCCCCCCGATTAAAATCAAAGGCCCAATCCACGGCGGCAATATCAGGGTGGATGGCTCGGTGAGCTCGCAGTTCCTTAGCGGCCTCCTTATGGCGTTGCCGCTTTGCAAGGAGGACTCGGAAATTGCTGTAACAGATTTGAGAAGCGGCGCGTATGTCGGCATGACCCGAATGATTATGAAGATGTTCGGGGCGGAAGTCCAATCTGTTGATGGCGGGGGCCGATTTCTAATCGAGGGCAGCCAGGGGTACCGGGGAATGAGGTATGCTGTCGAGGGGGACTGGTCTGGCGCCGCTTTCCTGCTGGTCGCCGGCGCGATTGGCGGGAGCGTCCGGGTGGAAAGGCTTGCCAAAGGCATCCAGCCGGACCAGCGGATAATGGATGCGCTATTTGTTGCCGGTGCGGACATCGTTTCAGAGGAAGACGCGGTCAAGGTGGATGCCGGGGACCTCCGGGCTTTCGAATTCGATGCAACGGACTGCCCTGATTTGTTCCCTCCGCTTGCCGTGCTCGCCTGCAACTGCAGGGGAAAAAGCGTGATAACGGGCGCATCGAGGCTGATACACAAGGAGAGCGACCGGGGCGCGGTGTTAGCAACGGAACTGGGCCGGCTCGGGGCGGATATTGATGTTATCGGGGATAGGATGGAAATAACAGGCAAGTTGCTCAAGGGCGGACGCATTGACCCGCACGGAGACCACAGGATTGCGATGGCAGGGGCGGTTGCCGCGCTGAATTCGGAAATAGGGGTCGAAATCAAGGACGAGAAATGCGTATCTAAATCATATCCGGGTTTCTTTGCGGACCTGGAATCATTGAGGGTGGAAAAATGAACACGTTTGGAAGGATTTTCAGGGTGAGCATGCTCGGTGAATCGCACGGGGAATGCGTGGGCGCGCTTATTGACGGGGTTCCTGCAGGAATTCCCATTTCTCCAGATAGCCTCCTCCCGGACCTTGCGCGGAGGAAAAGCGGTGCAAAGGGCACGACAACAAGGAAGGAGGCGGATGTGCCGCGGATTATGAGCGGGGTGTTCAAGGGCAAAACGACCGGCGCACCAATATTGATGCTGATAGACAACAAGGATATCGACTCCGGCAAATACGAGGCGCTTAAAAACACGCCAAGGCCAGGCCACGCGGACATGGCCGTATGGCAGAAATTCAGCGGCTTTGCGGACTACCGGGGCGGAGGGCATTTCTCAGGAAGGCTGACCGCCGCGCTGGTCTGCGCAGGCAGCGTCGCAAGGCGGATGCTCGCGGAATCCGGTGTGAAGGTCGAGGCGGCAGTCGTGGAGATAGGAGGAGCAGCGGGCGATAAGGCCATCGGCGAAGCGCTCGATGCGGCTATTCAAGCGGGCGACTCGCTGGGGGGCATAGTCGAATGCCGCGCCAGCGGCGTGCCTGCGGGACTGGGCGAGCCGTTCTTCGATTCGGCCGAATCCCTGATTGCCCATGCCGCGTTTTCCATACCGGCAATCAAGGGCATCGAGTTCGGGGCGGGGTTCGCGGGCGCCAGGATGAGGGGAAGCGAATGCAACGACGCGATACTGGATGAATCAGGCAGGACCGCTACGAACAACGCGGGCGGAATCAACGGCGGGATTACGAACGGGAACGAGCTCGTGTTCAGGGTGGCGGTGAAACCAACGGCAAGCATAGCGAAAGAGGGCAAAACCGTGGACCTTGAAACAGGGAAGAGCGTGCCGATAACGGTTTCGGGCAGGCATGACGCCTGCGTCGCGCTCCGGGTGCCCGTGGTGCTTGAAGCGGTCGCCGCAATCGTGCTCGCCGACCTTATGATAATAGAGCAGAGGATTCCCAGGGTGGAAAAAGCAGCCGTGAAAAAGGATAAGGCAGGGTGAAATTATGGAACTCGCTGATTTAAGGAAAAAAATTGACGGAATCGATTCCGAGATACTGAAATTGCTCGGAAAGAGGATGGAATTCGCATTAAGGACAAGGAAGATGAAGAGCGGCGTGGACGACCCGGCCCGGGAGAAGGAGGTGCTGGATGCGGCCGCGAAGCGCTCGAAAGGCCTCGTACGGCCGGAATTCTCGCAGAAGGTCCTCAGGGACATCATCGAGGAATCGAAATCCTTCCAGCGGAAAAACCCCAAGCTGGCGGGCTTCCAGGGCGAGCATGGCGCTTACAGCGAGGTCGCAGCGAGGGAATTCGACGGAGGGTGGGTGCCGATACCGTGCCCGGAGTTCATCGACGTTTTCGAAGGCGTGTCCAAGGCTCAATTCGACTACGGAATCGTACCGGTCGAGAATTCGCTTGCGGGGGCGGTCACGCAGGTGAACGACCTCCTCGTGGAGACCGACCTGAGGATTGTGGGTGAGGTCAAAGTCCCGGTGCACCATTGCCTGCTGGCCCTTCCGGATACGGATTATCGCGACATCAAGGTCGTCTATTCGCACCCGATGGCCCTCGCGCAATGCCGCGGCTTCATCAGCCGCAACAAGCTGGAGCCCAGGTCGTATTATGATACCGCGGGAGCGGCGATGATGCTGGCGAATGAGAGGCCAAAGGCCGCAGCCGCGATTGCGAGCAGGCTCTGCGCGGAGATATATGACCTCGAAATCCTCAAGGAGAATATCGAGGACCATGAGTCGAATTACACGCGGTTCGTCATCCTCTCCAAGGAGTTGGGAGGCGCGACGGGGAACAAATGCACGATTATTTTCTCGACTGCGCACAAGGCCGGCGCGCTGTTTTCCATCCTCAAGCTGTTCTCCGACGCCAAGATGAACCTGACGCGAATCGAATCGCGGCCGGTGCAGAAAGACCCGGGCAATTTCGCCTTCCTCCTGGATTTCCAGGGCTCTGATGCGGACCCGAAAGTCGCGCAGGTCCTCGGCGAGGTCCAGAAGGAGACGAAATCGTACAGGTTCCTCGGCTGCTACAAGGAGGCGCAATCATGAGGATAGCGATAATCGGCGCAGGCAAGATGGGCGCCTGGTTCGCGAAGGTGCTTTCCGCAGAAAACGAGATTGCGGTTTATGACGAGGATTCTGCCAGGGCACGGAATGCCGAGGGTGCGAAAACGCTTTCCGGCCCCGCCGAGCTCGCCATGTTCCGCCCCCAGATGCTCTTGAATGCTGTCAGCCTCCAGAACACGGTCGCGGCTTTCGAGTCGGCCGCCCCCCATATAGGCCGGGACTGCATCCTCGCCGACATAGCTTCAATCAAGGGCGAAATACCGGGGTATTACCGGAAAATCGGGGCAAGGTTCGTGTCCACGCACCCGATGTTCGGCCCGACATTCGGGGACATGTCCGCGCTGAAGGAGGAGAACGCGGTGATACTTCAGGGCTCGGATGCCGAAGGCGCCGAGGTTTTCCGGAAGCTATATGTCCGGCTCGGTCTCCACGTCTTCGATTACACCTTCGACGAGCACGACCGGATGATGGCGTATTCGCTCACGACGCCGTTCGCCGCATCGCTCGTTTTCGCCGCCTGCATGGAGAGCACGGCCGTGCCGGGAACGACATTCGCCAGGCACAGGAAAATCGCGAAGGGCCTGCTTTCAGAGGACGACCACCTGCTCTCCGAAATCCTCTTCAACCAGTACTCGCTTCCGCAGCTGGAAAAGATAACCGCGCGCCTCGAGTTCCTCAAGCATGTGATAAAGGGGAAGGATTACGACGAGGCGAAGAGGTTCTTCGACAAATTGAGGAAGAATGTCGGGTGAATCAATGGGATTCTACGAACTGGCAGAAAAAGTGCTCGCGCTCGAGCGCTCCGGGAAAAAGGTCGTCAGGCTGAACGTGGGCGATACCAACATCCCAACGCCGGAATGCGCGGTAGAGGCCGCGGTCGCGAGGCTTAGGCGCTCGAAATCTGGCTACGGGCCTTCGGCAGGGCTTCCTGAACTTCGGCAGAAAATCGCCGAGCGCGAAGGATGCGACGCGAAGAACGTGGTCATCGGACCCGGCTCAAAGCACCTGCTCTACGGAATCATGAGCGTCTTGTGCGGGAGGGGAGACAAGGTCGCTTTCCCTTCGCCGTACTGGCCGGCGTACAGCCTGGCATGCGGGCAGCTCGGCCTGAAAGCCAATGCAATGGATGCGAACCTCGATGCCAAGTGGGATTTCAATCCGGCAGACATGGAGAAAGCGAAGGTGCTCCTCATATGCAACCCCCTTAATCCGACAAGCACGGTTTATCCGGAGAAGCTGATAAGGGGGGCCATAGGGGCTGCCGCTGATAAAGGTGCGCATGTCGTCCTCGATGAGGCGTATAGGGGTTTGGCTTTCAACGAAATCCCGGAATACGGCGGAGACAACGTAATCCGGGTGCGCTCGTTCTCCAAGGAGTTCTCGATGGAGGGATGGAGGCTCGGGTACGCCATCGCTCCGGAGGACGTTGCGAAAAAGCTTATCGCCTTCAACCAGATAACCGCGACCTGCGTGGCCCCGTTCGTCCAGGAAGCCGGGATTGCCTGCCTTGAGAATGAATCGGAGATTCTGGCCGAAAGCAGGAAAGCATGGCGCCTCCGCACCGATGCGGCCCAGAAGGCCCTTGCCGAATCCGGATTCCGGTTCGCCAGACCGGATGCCGGGATATACGTCTTCGCAACGCATCCGGCCATACGGGATTCCGGAGCTTTCGCGATGAGCCTCCTTGAAAAGGAAGGCATCGCCGTCGCGCCTGGCACCGAATTCGGAGGATACAAGACGTTCATCCGCATATGCGTGAACCAGCCGGAGGGGACGCTCCGCGATGCGATTGGCCAAATCGGGCGTTTCCTGATGCGCTGAATGTTTTCGCCACTGCCATCAGTTAGATTAAAAAGCGCGAAGCGAGAGGGGAAACCATGGCGCAGGCATTTGCACAGCAGGGGACGCAGCAGCATTCAATGGCGTCCCAGAAGGTGGCAGCTTACCTGTCAATGGCACAGAAGAGCGAGTCCCTGTGGAACGGAATCCTCGTCTTCCTCGGGACGCTTATGCTGCTTTCGGCGGTCCCGTTCTATCCGCTTTATCTGGTGTTCCTTTTCGCCGCAGTATGCGGGGGAATATCGTTCAAGGCGCCCAATATCGGCACGATGATTGGGGCCATCCTCGCATTGCCCGCGTTTGCCTACCAGTCCGCGGTCTTCGCCCTATTCTACATATTCATCATGGTCCTGATTTTGATTGAGGCGATGGAGCAGTGGATGCTGATAAGCGTGCTGGAAATCCTCGTCATGGCGCCATTCGCCTTCGGCGGGCTGCCGCTTGCCGGGTGGATATCCATATTCGGCATGGGCGTGGGCTCATTGCATTTCGGTTCGAAAAAAAGCACCCTGATATCCGCGGTCTCGGTCGTCCTGATACTCCTCCTCTCATCAACGCTTCTTGTCCAGAACACCGCGTATATGCCGATTAAAATGGACCTGTTCGGAACGGGAAAACCGGAGTTGCGGTTCACCAAGCCGGTGGTGGACATAATGAGCCTGGCACCCCAGTTAGGCACCTCGATTGGCGCGTTGCTGGATTTCGGCACATTCGGGAAAGCGTTCGATTCGATGGGCCTGATTGTGGATAACCTTGCGCTGCTCGTTACAGGCGACTCGCTTATTCTCCAGCTGATAGGTTGGTCAATCGCGCTGTACCTGCTCGGCTACCTCCCCTCGAAAATAAAGCCCAGGGGGCAATTGATGGGGGCCCTTGCGCTCCTCATCCTCCTGCCGACATATTTCCTCGTTGATATGGTTTACCACTCCGGATTCAAGCTCGAGTTCGCCGGGGGGATAGTCATCGCGATAGCCGCATTGGGGGTCCTCGAGCACTTCGGGTTCAACATAAGCCGGGAATCCGAAATCGACCGCGCCGACAAGATGAAATCTTACGGCAAGTTCGGCATGACGGACATGTCTGCAGCCGGGGAGGAGAAGTCCATGGCGGACGTGGGCGGTTACGAGGACGTGAAAGCCGAGCTCCGAGACGCCATCATCATGCCCCTTGAGAAGAAGGAAATCGCGTACACATACGGAATCAAGCCTCCGACGGGCATACTGCTCTTCGGCCCGCCCGGTACCGGTAAGACCATGCTCATGAGGTCGCTCGCCAAGGAGCTCAAGTACAATTTCATAGAAGTGAGATGCTCGCAGATTCTTTCGCAATGGTACGGCGAATCCGAGAAGAACGTCAAGGAGGTATTCGACAATGCGCGCAAGAACGCGCCGACAGTCCTGTTCTTCGACGAGATTGACGCTGTCGCCAAGAAACGGAGCGGGGAGAGCCTGGACGAGGTCGGCCAGCGCGTGCTATCCGAACTGCTCCAGCAGATTGACGGGGCGAGCAAATCCAAGGCGACGGTCATGATTGTGGGCGCCACCAACAGGCCGGACGCGCTCGATACTGCGATGCTCCGGCCCGGAAGGCTGGACAAAATCATCTATATGCACCTTCCGGACCCTGAAGCGAGGAAAGCGATATTGAAGGTCAGCCTTCGCGGGATGCCGCTCGCTCCTGATGTGGATTTCGACCTGATTTCGAAGAAGACGGACAGGTTCTCGGGCGCGGACGTGAAGAACATCACGACCGAAGCCAAGAGGCTGGCGGCCAAGGAGGCGACGGCAAGAGGAGTCATAGTGCCGTTATCCATGGCGCATTTCATGCAGGTTATTTCATCCGTGAAGCCGAGCACCGGCCTTGCGCAATTGGACATGTACGAGCAGTTCAGGCTGGACTTCGAGCGCAGGACAGGCGCGGAGAAGCCGAAAGAGGAGGAGGCCGCGAAGGAAGCGGCGGTGAAATGGGAGGACGTCGCGGGCCTTGACGATGTCAAAACCGCGCTCCTTGAAGCGATCCAGCTCCCGCTGCTCCATGAGGAGGAGATGAAGGAGTTCAAGGTGAAGCCATCAAAGGGCATACTGCTATTCGGCCCGCCTGGAACAGGAAAGACGCTGATAGTTCGGGCCGCAGCGACCGAGCTTAAAGCGTCGTTCCAAACCCTTAGCGCGGCGGAAGTCATGAAGAAAGGGTACACGCAGGCTGTCACCGTGATAAAAGAATCCTTCAACCGCGCGAGGGAGAACGCGCCGGGAATAATATTCGTGGATGAAATAGAGACGTTCGCGCCTGCCCGCGGCAGCGGCGGGGGCTCTGAAATCCTCGGCCAGTTCCTGACAGAGATGGACGGCGTGAAGGGGTCGAAAGGTGTGGTTGTAATAGCCGCCACGAACAAGCCTTCGCTGATGGACCCGGCTATCATGAGGCCGGGCCGGTTCGACAAGATATTCTACATACCGCCGCCTGAAGCGGTCGGAAGGGAAGCGATGTTCAAAATCCACCTGGGCAAGTTCGCAGGCATGGTGGACCTCAAGGCGCTAGCCCAGCTATCTCCGGGTTTCAGCGGCGCGGACATAGCCGAAGTCTGCCAGAGCGCCAAGATGCGCGCCCTGCGTGCCAAATTGGCGGGCCAGCCGGAAGCCGTCAGCACCCAGACTGTCGTCGAAATCCTCAAGACGCGGAGGCCTTCGGTCACGGCGCAGATACTCGAGGAGTACAAGCGCTTCCTTGAAGCCTACGGCGAGAGAAGGTAGGCCGACGCCTTAGGCGGTTTTTTTGCCAAGCTTCCACAGCAGGAGGAAGTACTGGAGGTAGCTGTCGGCGACTTCCTTGTTTTTTATCAGGATGCTCAGCTTCTGCCCTCCGGTGACGACCATGATGCCGACATAGTCCCGGAAGATGTGGATGAAGGCTGGCGTCCTCACGTTTTTCGGCAGGTAGCGCTGGTCCGCATGCGGCCGCGGCTCCCTTTTCTTGGAGAACCAGGTGTCATAGTCGTAAAGGATTTTCGCGCGCAGGCCTTTTTTAGCGATCCGGTCATGGTATTCGCGAAAATAGGCATTGAAAATCTCGCTGGCAAGGAGCGGATAGCCGATGGTGTACATCTCCTCGCCGCTTTCCATGAGGCCGAGGGCGATGTCATAGACGGTCTTGATGCCGCGCGTCCCTTCGAGCAGCTCGACCTTATAGTCGCTTTTTTCAGCATGGAATTCCTTTTCCAAATAAGGCAGGGCCGATTCCAGCTCTTTTTTCAAGGCGCCAAGCTCGTTTTCCCGGATGTCGAGAAGATGGCGGAGGACGATGGGCCGGTTCGGCCGGAACTTCTTCATCCCGCCGTGGACCAGATAGCCCACAAGGCCTTTTTCGGTCAGCCCATCAAGGACATGGTAGATTTTTGACGACGGGATGCCGGTTTTTTTCACAAGCGGACCAGTGGTCGTCTGGCCGGTCTGGAGCAGCGTGAGATAGACTTTGATTTCGTTGCCGCTCAGCCCGAGGTTCCTCAGAATTTCCAGGTCCATGCTACTACCTATTGAGAGTAGTAAATAAATATATGCCATGCCTGCGCTCGCTCCCATATGCCATACCACCACTTCACCGGAGACAACCTCAGCCGTTCTGAAAAGGTCCAGCTTTGGGTCGTAAACCGGCTCCTCGCATCGCAGGTGCCGGACGGCAGGAGGGAGAGCTCGGTGCAATGGGAGCTGAAACACAGTTCCGGAGTGATACAGATAGCAAGGCTGATTGCCCAGAAGCGCGGCGTCGATTTGGAGTTGGCCGAGATTGCGGCGGCGATGCATGATATCCATGTAATTATGGAAGGAGGATATACGGAGCACGCAGCGCGCGGAGCAATCATCGCCCGGAGGTTTCTGGAGGAAACGGGGCAATTTGACAAGTCCGAAATCCGGAAGATAACGGCGGCAATCAAAAATCACAGCAATAAGCACGAGTATAGCAAGGATGGGCTAGTCGAGCTGGTAAAGGATGCGGACTGCCTTGACTGCTCCCTTTACGGCGATGGGATATACGAGGACAAGCCGCCGGAGCAGCTGAAGCATTATTACAGGCGTATCGTCAGGGTGCGGGAAGAGCTCGGGCTGCCACGAAAAAAACAAATCGAAGAGAGGCTCAAGGCACTGGAGGGGACAAGATGAAGGGGGAATGGTTCCAATGGGAGAGGCAGGCAACCGTGCATCCGATACTGATGTGCATGGATGCGTGGATGGAGCCGATGAAAAAGGAGTATGGCCGCCCCTGGCCAACGACCGTCATCATATACAATGCCGATATCGTCGGATGGTACAACAAATGGGCCGAACTGCTCGACTATGGGCAGTATCTCATTGACATCTTCATCAGGAAGGATAGGATGGCAGGACTGGAACGCGAGGTTAATGCCCAGGCGGATGGGCTTGACCAATTGTTCCGGGAATTGGACGATGTGGATTTGCCGGAGACAAGCGATGACGAGCTGGCGGCGGTATACGGGCGCATCCATCAAAACTGGATAAGGTGGTTTGTGCCGGGAGGCCTGGTGGAGCCGATAGGGCACCGGGGTGAAGAGAATTTGGAGGGACGCCTTCATGGAAAGGAGGGCGCGTCAAAAATCATATCGCTAATCACCACGACTACGCGGGAATCGTTCAGCAGAAGGGAGATGAAGGAGATGCTCGGCATCCTTGCGGCGAAAAAAGCAGGGGAGGCTGTAGAATCCAGGTTGACTGAGCACGCCGCAAGATATTACTGGCTTCATAACAGTTATTTCTCGACCGAAGTGCTCGATCATCGGTTTTTCGAGGGCGAGCTCAAAATCCTAGAAGGAAAATGCCTCGACCCGGAGAGGCAGCTGGATGAGATGAAAAAAGAGCCGGGGGATTTGCGGATAGAAAAGGAGCGTGTGATGGGGGAATTGGGATTTGATGAAAAGGAGCGCGCCCTTGTCGAACTCCTCGACCTCTTCGCATGGTACCAGGATTATCGGAAAGAGTACATCATGCGCATGCTGCATTATCTGGATTTGATTCTCGGGGAGATTGGCGCGAGAAAGGGGATTTCGCAGAAAGAGATGAAATACTGCCTCCCGTCTGAGATTCCGGCGATACTTGCCGGCGGATTCGACAGGAAACTGCTCCAGGAAAGGATGCAACGCTGCCTGTTCTACTGGAACGCGGATGCGGGAAAGGCGGAATTCGGGGCAGGCAGGTTTTCGATTGAGAAGGAGAGGGAGATATTCCATTCTCTTAAGCACGACGAGGATATAGTGGAAGTCAGCGGGATGGTGGCAAGCAGAGGAATCGTCCGGGGGCGGGCGCGGATTACCATGAGCGCCAGGGATGCCGCGTCCATCCAAAAGGGGGAAATCCTCATAACCTCGATGACCACGCCCGACTTCGTCACCGCAATCAAGAGGGCGGCCGCGATTGTGACGAATGAAGGGGGAATCTTATGCCATGCGGCGGTCATATCGCGCGAATTCGGGATTCCGTGCATAGTCGGCTCCAGGATAGCGACGAGGGTATTCAAGACAGGCGACCTCATAGAGGTGGACGGGAACCTGGGGATTGCCAGGAAGATACGGGAGTGATGAAATTCGAGGGAAGGTAGGCCGGACCGCAGGCAATATAAACATGTTCATATAGTTATAAACACATGAATGTTAAATCCCCCAGGCCAGACTATGGAGCGCTCAGCGGCCAGGTCTACACAAGCAAGATAAACACGCCTGCAAAGAACCCGGCGTATTTCGAGAGGTTCCATCTTCCGCTGATAGAGGCCGCAAGGACGGATAACCCGAGGCGGAGGGTTGTAGTCGCCGACATCGCCTGCGGCCACGGGTTTGAACTAGAATTCATGAAGGGATTGCCGGATGTGGACCTTGTCGGAGTGGACATTTCGGCGAAAGTTCTCCAGACATCCACGCGCGCCCTGCTCCCCGACGCCAGGCTGATTGCCGCGGACGTAAGATGGATAGAAAAAACGGTCGAGGGTGGCATCGCAGACGTCGGCATCGCGCTGAACGCGGTAGTGTATGAACCGGTTCATATGCTTGGCGCACTTATGCACGTGCTTCGCCCTGGAGGGCGATGCGCCGTGAACTTCCGTATATTCGGCAACCCCTTCAACGACGCGTTCTACACTTCATATACCAGCCAGGGAGGACGGATTTCAGACGCGGAAGTAGTTTTCGAACGCGGCGCAACCAAGGAAACGTTCGTCCTCAAGGAACTGGACTACCGGGAGTGCACGGACCCGGATATCCGGAAACTTGACCGCCAGCTGTATTTCGCTTCAAGCGATGGGAAGACGTTCCAGTCTGCGGATGTGCTTAGGCTAATCGAACTCACAGGATTCCGCATCCTTGGCGAGGATACGTTCCACTTCTCATCCCCGGCGAATCCGGACAATGAGATTCTGGTTTACACACTCCAGAAATAGGAGTTTCCCCGGCAAACTATAAATTTTGTTACACTTCTTTATATATCTCAATTCCGCAAGAATTCCAACACAAAAAGCCGCGAGAGCAGCTTGATTGGGGTGAAAAATATGACAGGGTGTTTTGAAATCCAGTAACGGAAAGAATGCATTGGACAAGGCTAATTCTGAAAAGGGAAATGGAAACGGCAAGGGACATAACGGATTCGGAAGGGCAGAGCCGCTATTCGACAAGGCGCAATGGGGCATGTCATTCTTCGGAGCAGGGGAGGCGCTGCCCGGGCCGGGGCTTTATGACCGGACCGACCCCAAGGCAAAGAGAGCGCATGAGAAGGAGTCGCCGAGGCCGAAACCCGAAGAGAAGCATCCCGAATTCGAAGTCCTTTCGGACGGGTTGTTCGGGCCGACGGAGGAGAGGTGCGCATGGTAAGCGGGCCGGCATCAGCCGCCCGGCTTATTTTTTCTTCAATATCAGGTTGAGGGCCTTCTCGCTTTTTCCATAAATCCTGTCTTCGGATTCCTCTCGCGCCATGATTTCAAAGCCTTCGAAATCCTGATCTATCTGCTGCTTCGGGAATAGGCCCGGGGGGACGCTCAGAAGCAGGTAGCCGCCGCATTTCAGCACCCTCCGAAGCTCGCCGAGATAGAATGCGCGGCGCTCCGGGTCGGCCTGCTCGGAGAAGCAGAAGATGTCGAGTGCCAGGTCGAAGAAGCCGTCCTCGAAGAGCCAGTAGTCAGTCACGCTGTGGCAGTGCGGCATCACCCCGTGGAGGTCAATGTCCTTCAGGACGTCGTCCGAGCGGTCCACGGCATGCACCTCGAAGCCGCTCTGTACGAAAAAAATCGCGTTCCGTCCCGCCCCGCACCCGAGGTCGATGACCTTGCCGCTGGCGATGCCCTTGGATTTCAGGAATTCGAGGAAAAATACGGCGGCGCGGCTCGGCTTCTCGTCCATGTGCTTCTTGAGTCGGCCATCATCCCTTTTGGCCCACGGCACGTCCGGGGATTCCATAGAAACAGCAGATAAGCAAGGGGAAACAAGGTTTTTGAATTGTGCTGGCGCGGATAGGGTTATAAACATAATTAGACAATTTGTAAAACATGAGCGGGAGAAGGAAGCTGTGCAAAGAGCCATGCCCTGACGCCGGTCGTTGCCCCCATGTACGGGAGCAAAAGGACAGGGTTCTCACGCTGACACGGCAGCTCCACGAATTCCGGAACAAGCTATTGGTAGAGGAAGGCCGGCGGGAGAATGTAGAGCAGATGCTGCTTACAGACCCCCTGACGGGCGCGTTCAACCGGAATGGGCTCCAAAAGAAGTTCCCGGAGGAGTGCTCCAAGACCGAACGGTTCAAGAGCAAAAAACTGTTCATGCTTTTTCTGGATATTGACAACTTCAAGAAGTTCAATAGCGATTTTGGCGAGGAGACCGGTGACAAGGTGCTGGTGGAAGTGGTGAAGACCATCGAGGCCGGCATAAGGGGGTATGACAGCGTCTATCGCCAGGGTGGAGAGGAGTTTATCGTCCTGCTCTCTGAGTTGAAGTCGCTGAAAACAGCCTGCCAGACAGCAGAAAGGATAAGGAAAAAGATAGAGGGCCTCGCAATCATGCCGCATACCGGTGGCCAGGTCGTCCACGTGACAATCAGCATCGGAATCGCCCGCCTTGGCTCGGGGGACAGCCTGGATACCCTGATAGACAAAGCGAACCGGGCAGAGCTGGAAGCCAAGAGGAAGGGAAAGAACAGGACATATCTCTATCTGGGTGGGGAGGTTCTGGCTGTCGAGAACATTATCCGATAATTAAAGAAGATAAAAAAAAATAAAAAAATCAAAGAAGGCTCATCGAATTCGCCAGGATGAAGGCCGCGAACACCAGCGATACGGTGTTCACCACCTTTATCAAGGCGTTCAGCGCAGGGCCGGCGGTGTCTTTCAATGGGTCGCCGACCGTGTCGCCGACCACCGCCGCCTTGTGCGTATCCGAGCCCTTGCCGCCAAGGTTGCCCTGCTCGATGTATTTCTTGGCATTGTCCCAGGCAGCGCCGGCCGTCGTCATCATGAGGGCGAGCATCAGCCCGCTGGCGATGACTCCCGCAAGGAGGCCGCCCAATGCAGCCGGACCGAAAGCCAGGCCTACAACGAGCGGCGTGAGCACGGCAAGCAATCCGGGGACAGCAAGCTCGCGGAGCGCGGTCGCGGCCGCGATGTCAACGCATTTCGCGTAATCAGCGCGCCCCTTGCCCTGCATCAGGCCCTTGATTTCCCGGAACTGCCTGCGGACTTCCTCGACAATCTGGAATGCCGCCCTTCCCACAGCGAGCATGAGCAGGCTGGAGAAGATGAACGGCAGGAGGGCTCCGATGAACAGGCCAATAACGACAGGCGTTGACAGCAAATTGACCACCGTGAGGTGCATCGCCTCCGCATAAGCCACGAAAAGCGCGAGCGCGCCGAGCGCCGCTCCGCCGATTGCATAGCCCTTGGTCGTCGCCTTCGTCGTGTTCCCGACGGCATCGAGCGCGTCCGTCACCTTCCGGACATTTTCAGGAAGGCCGGACATCTCGGCTATTCCGCCTGCGTTGTCGGTAATCGGGCCGTATGCGTCAATCGCGATTACGATTGCGCTAAGAGAAAGCATCGAAGCGGCTGCCAGGCCGACCCCGTAGAGGCCTGCGACCTTGAACGACACGATTATCGCCGCGATAATCACGAGCGTAGGAAGGGCCGTGGACTCCATGCCTATGGCGAGGCCGGATATGATGTTCGTGCCTGCGCCTGTCGATGCGGCTTTCGCCACATCCTGAACAGGCTTGTACTCGGTCGAGGTGTAGTATTCGCTTATGACGAAAAGGAGTATCGTCACCACGACGCCCATGATTACGGTCGCGAACAGCGACATGGCCGGCAGCTCGGTAAGCCCCAGGTTGTTCAGGTAGAAGTACGAGAACACAATCATGAGGAGCGAGCTGGCTAGTATGCCTTTGTAGAAAGCGGGCATGATTTTGTTGTCGCTGCCGATCCGGACGAAAAGCGAGCCGAGGATGCTTGAAACCACGCCCAGAGACGCGATGCCGAGGGGCACCGTGACCAGCGGGCTTCCGGCTGCGAATGTGAGGCCGATAAGCATCGCGGCGATTACTGTCACCACGAAAGATTCGAAGACGTCGGCCGCCATGCCTGCGCAGTCGCCGACATTGTCGCCGACGTTGTCAGCTATCACCGCAGGGTTGCGGGGGTCGTCTTCCGGGATGCCCTTTTCCACCTTGCCCACAAGGTCAGCCCCGACATCTGCGGCTTTCGTGTATATGCCGCCGCCCACACGGGCAAAGAGCGATATCAATGATGCGCCGAAGCCGTACCCTATCAGGGGGGCCAGGCTGCCGAAGACAGAATAAAGCACCGACACGCCGATTAGGCCAAGGCCTGCAAGGGCCATGCCTGTCACGGCGCCGCCGTTGAATGCGAGACCGAGGGCCGGCTTCATGCCTTTCTTTGCGGCCTCAGCCACGCGCACATTGGCACGGACCGAGACCTGCATGCCGATATAGCCTGCAAGCGCGGACGATACCACGCCTGCAAGGAACGAAATCGCGGTCGGGATATTGACCCCGAACCCGATAAGGGCGAGAAGGACGAGCACGATTGGCGCGAGAGTCTTGTACTGCCTCATTAAGAAGGCGTTCGCGCCCTCTTCGATGGCTTTCGCGATTTCGCGCATCTTTTCGCTTCCGCCCGGCGCCTTGACCACGCGGTATGCGGTGTAACCCGCATAGAGCAGCGTTAGGACGCCTGCGCCTATTGCTAATGGGATTGCGTCTACCATTTGTTCACCTTTTTGATAAAATCAGGAAATTAGATGAGCTTAAGGTTTAAAAAGAACTCGCACGGCCGAAAAGCTCCTGCTATAATAGAATGCGCTTCCAGGCACGGCCAGCTATTGCGCACTTTTACCCCAAAAGGCGCGCTCCGACGCGCTCCGACGATGTCAGATTTAAAAACTAATTGCATTAAAGGAAGAATCAGAGAACATTCCATGCAATTAAGTGGTGATAGAATGGGACTTTTCGACAAGATTTTGGGTAAGAACGAAGAACCAGAAGTGCCTGACCTTGAAGAGCTGATGGGAACCGAGGGAGACGTTGTAAGCCCCCCTGCAGATTTCTATGTGAAGAGGGTAGACCTCAGGAACGAAGGCGACGGGGAGATGGCGCTCAAGGAGCTCGGCTCGAAGAACATCATCATCCTGAACGTGATTCCGCTCTCGAAGCAGCCAAACAGGCTCAAGGGCATCATTTCGAAACTGAAGGCGCACACCGGCCGGATAAACGGCGACATCGCGCTCCTTTCGAACGAGATGATCCTCCTCACCCCGGCAAACGTGAAAATCGTGAAATCAAAGCCGAAGGCGAAGCCGGGCGCGACAATCATCGAGTGATTTTTTTATTTTTAATATTTTCATCCTTTTTCTCAAGAATATAAGCAGCTCTTGGTTTTTCTGTTACACGCAGTCATCATTGTCAGGACCGCGTCCCTGTCGATGGATATGTTCGGGTGGATACTGAGCACAAATTTCATAGAAATTTGTGCGTAGCAACCTGCACAAAGGCAGGTTGCGTGTAGCGAACCGAGTTCGCTACGAATCGGAAATCCGGTAGGATTTACGATAAGAAGGCGGGATGGGATACTGGAAAGTGCTTGAATTCTACAAGGGCAAGGGAGTAAGGGTGGAGAGTCTCCGCGCTCGTGATGCGGGGTTTAAGCCGATTCAGCCGGTTTTTCGGGCTTCTCCTTCGATAGGTAAATGAATATCTCCCCGAACATCTTGTCCTGCCGCAAATCCAATGAGCCGAGCTGCACGAGGTGCAGGACGCAAAGAAGCGAATATACCGTATCGCGCATGTCCGAGCCTTCGGTCAGGCGGGAAAAGAGCGACCAGCCCTCGCTGTCGGTGTTTTCCCGGATTCTCGACATGGTCAGCGCCATGTCGTTCTCGATGTTGCGCTCGCCCAAATCCATGTCGATCGTCTCGAGGATGCCGCCCCGGGGGATGCGGACGCGCTCCACCTCGTCGTATTTTATTATGCGCTCCATCTCCGAGACCAGCTCATCGAGCGTTATCTGCCGTTTCGGCGGGATGCGCGAGGATAATGTGAGTTCGGGGAGCTCTTCGGCCTCCGGGAGGCTGATTTCGCCTTCGGATGGGAAATCCGTGATGTCGGTCTGCACGCTGAGAGCTTTCAGGTAGTCGCTCTTGTATTTCAGGAGGATGGACGCAGCGAGGATGACATTTGCCTGGACCACGAAGTCCATGCGCTCCATCTCCTTGACTTTCCGGATGAAGCCGTCGGCCAGCACGACGAGGTCGATGTTCCAGGGGTCGATGCGGTTTGTCGCGATTAGTTCAAGAAGAATGTCTTTCCAGGTGGGTTTTGAGACCATATTCTCAATGTAGGAGAACTGCTGGAGCGACTGCAACTGCACCTGGTTCGCCATATATGGTTTATATACCTATTTACTTTATATATTTTAACAACTGCGCGAGGCGTGGCAACTTATGGAAATCGTACGGACATTGATTCTGGACAGTTCGGATTCTCTCTCGAAGGCACTCACCAAGCTTGATGAGTCGCCTGCGGTCATCGTGACCAAGAACGGCGAGTATGCCGGGATAATCGACCACGGGTACGTGAGCCACGGCATACGCGAGCCCCATAAGGTGAAATGCGACAATGTGTTGTCCAAGCCGCCCGTGCTGCTGGAATCCGCATCGGTATCCGAGCGCGTCGAGGCGTTCATGCTCGGCCACTTCAAGGCGCTCCCCGTGCTTGATGCGGAGAGGAAGCCGCTGGGCATAACGACGAGGGTGGAGCTTCTCAAGGACATGGTTGTGGAAAGCATGGTCCCGCAGATGAAGGTGACGGAACTGATGAGCAGCCCGGCCTTCACCATAGACGAGAACGAGACCGTAGGCGGGGCAAAAAAGGTGCTCAAGGATAATGGCACGCACCGCCTGATTGTCACAAGGAAAGGCAAGTTCATCGGCATCATCTCCACATACGACATAAGCTGGGGCGGGAAACCGAACCTGACCGGCGGCCACAAGGACATCCATATGTCCGAGCCGATAAACGTCGAGGATATGAAACTGTCGGGATTCCTGAGGCCGGACGCAACGCTTGTCAAAGAAGACGCAACGCTCGAGGAAGCAGTCAGGAGGATGATTGACAAGCGCGTTTCGAGCGTAATCGTCGTCTCGGAGAGCAAGCCGCTCGGGGTCGTTTCCGCCCTCGACATCTTCAGGAAGGTCCAGGAGATGGCGTCGGCCAAGGACGGCATCCAGATCCAGGTCTCCGGCCTCGGCCAGGACGACGCCGCATATTTCAGCAGGATTTATCAGAAGATTGGCCATGTGCTCGAGAAGTTCGGCCAGTCGTTCAACATAAGGAACAGCAGCGTCCATGTGAAAAGCAATAAATCCACGTACGTGGTCACGGTGTATTTCGAAACCGACGACGGCCACGTGTCATTGAAAACAGAGAGGGGCACGCTGAAAGAGGGCATTGACGAGCTCGCGGATGAAGTGAATGAGATTCTCCGCAAGAAAAAAGAGCAGCGCAAGCCCAAGCCCCGGGTCACTCACGCTCGTTGAGGGAGGGAATATAACATGAAAGGACAGGTAAGCACGGAACTCCTGGTCATAGTGGCACTGGTGCTTCTGATATTCATACCGCTCCTGGTGCTCGTGTACCTGAAGACGGCCGAGGCGAACCAGCAGATTGCATCGTACCAGGCAGAGCTGACGGTGACAAGGCTCGCATCGCTGGCCAATTCAGTAGGAAGCCTGGGAACCAACACTTCGGTAGTGACCGACGTTTACATCCCGGCGAACACCGAGTATCTCGCCACGAACCAATCCGGGCGAGGCGGGGAAATCGTCCTGAAGATAAATACGCCCCAGGGGACCCAGGAGCCAAGCGACATCCTGAAATACCCGGTCAGCAACCCAGGGATAGTGGTTGAAGCGACGGGCACCGGCGGCTGGGTCAAAATCAGGATAACCTCGGTCTATGAGGGCAACGAGGCGCACGTGAAAATCGAGAAGGTCGCCTGACCCCGTTTTCTTATTATTTTATTTTAATCCTTTTTTTCAGCCCGCGGCAGTCAGACCAGCAGCTGGTATTTCTCGAATAGGATTTCGCCGCCCTTGACAACAGTGTGGACCTTTCCGGTCAGCTCCATCCCATCGAATGGGGTCCATTTGCATTTGGTCTCGAGTTCCGTGGCGTCCACCTTCCACTTCTTGCGGGGATCCACGATTGTGACATCCCCGATGAATCCCGCCTGGAGCTTCCCTTTTCCGGGTATGTTGAAAATATCGGCCACACGCTCGGTCATCCTCTGGGCGACCCATATCTTGTCTATCAGGCCGCGCCGGCAGCCGGTCAGCATGAGGCTGAGGCTCGTCTCGAGGCCGGGGAAGCCTGCCGCCCCGCGCTCCTTGTCCTCAACTGTATGCGGCGCATGGTCGGTGGCTATGCAGTCCACGGTGTCAAGCGCGGCCCAGAGGCCGATTTGCTTCTGCTCGCTCCGAAGAGGGGGATAGACCTTGGCATAAGGCCCCAAGCGCTCGATATCGAAGGTCGTCAGGAAGAGATGGTGGGGCGCCACTTCGATGGTGCAGCGGGCGTACCTGCGCGCAATCTGGATTTCCTTTCCGGTCGAAGCATGCGCAAGATGGACCTTCCTCCCTAATTTCGCAGCGAGGCCGAGGGCGTTCTCCAGGTTGCTGTAAGTGTTCTTCAGGTTCTCGTCTTCATTCTCGGCGTGGTCGCAGGCATGCAGGACGACGGGCCGGTCTTTTGGGAAATTGATGAGGTGCTTCTCCAGGGAGAAGGGCTGCCGCAGCACGAGGCCACCGGTGGTTTGGCCGAGGTACAGTTTCAGGGAGGCAGGGTCTGCTTTCTTCACCTCGCTGAAATTGTCGTCAGTTCCCCCGAAATGGAACAGCACGTCGCACACGGCCTTCTTTTTCGCGAGCGCTATTTTCTCGTCAAGCCGCGCCTTGGTGGTGG
Source organism: archaeon (assembly GCA_020053355.1). Taxonomy (GTDB): domain Archaea; phylum Micrarchaeota; class Micrarchaeia; order Anstonellales; family Bilamarchaeaceae; genus Bilamarchaeum. The sequence goes on from JAGVNI010000014.1 coordinate 23,807, forward strand.
TCGGGATGGCGTTGTTCGGCATGTCGATTACGGTGGTGAAGCCGCCGACGATTGCAGCGCGGCTCCCGGTCGCGAAATCCTCCTTGTACGTGTCCCCGGGCTCGCGCAGGTGGACATGCGGGTCGATTAGGCCGGGCAGGACGAGCATGCCGGCGGCTTTGACGGTTTCATCGCCTTTCAGGGAGTTGCCTACGCTTACTATCCTGCCGTCTTCTATCAGGATGTCCTTCTGCTCGAACCTGTCGCCTAGGAACGCCTTGCCGCCCCTGATAAGAAGGCTCATAGGTGAGCAATCGAATGATTCAAATATAAACCCATTCTTGCCGGATGCCCGTCGGCCCCGGCATCGGCTAAGAGCTCAGAACCCGAATCCCAAAACTCAAAACCCGGAACTAGGTTATGCGGCCGCCCTCGGTGAAGAAGACGAATATCTTCAGGAAAATCAGCGTAACTTGCTTGACCACTGTGAGGTATATCTTGTAGTGCCACTGGCTGCGGCCGTTGATTGTGCCAAGAAGGTCCTTGAACGCCTCTTTCTCGCCTGGGCCCATCTTGCTGTCGGTGACCTTCTTGTGCTCCTTGCCGTCGACCATGGTGATTTCTTCCTGCTTTCCTATCTGCTTCTTGGCCTGCTCGTACCAGGGGGGGAGCGATGAGCGCTTCTTGCCTATGGCGACTACGAAGTCGCCGAGGGTGACCGACCTCTGGTTCACCTGCTTCTTGGCGAGCTCCTCAGCCTGCTCCTTTGCCATGCCGCCTTTTGTAAGCTCCTCGATTTTCTTCTCGATTCCCATGAAGGCCTGCCTCCAGGGAATGGTCGCGGCGTCGTCCACAATCGCCTTGTGGTCGGCTGAAGCGTAGCCTGTCAGCGCGACGCCCAGGATGTTGAACGGGATGAACGCGGAGAGCGGCCTCTTCTTCGCATACATCTTCAGCATTGCCACCCGCGAGGTGTAATCAGGCGCCGGGATGTATATCGTCTTGCTGAAACGGCCGGACCTTCTTAGGGCCGGGTCGACATCCCATGGCGCGTTCGTCGCGGCGATGATGAGCACGTTCGAGTTGTTGGCCTCGACACCGTCCATCTCGTAAAGCATCTGGTTGACGGCCATCTTCATGTACTGCTGGCCTTCCTGCTGGTCACGGCGGCCTCCTATCGCTTCGACTTCGTCGAAGAACAGCAGGCACGGCGAGTTCTTGCGCGCCAGCTCGAACACCTTGTGGATGTTCTTTTCCGTGTTGCCCACATACATGTCCAGCAGGTCGGACAATTTGGCGTTGATGAAGCCGGCCTGGCACTCGCCTGCGGCGGATTTCACTATGAACGTCTTTCCGCATCCGGGCGGCCCGTACATGAGGATGCCTCCGCCTCCCAATTTGCCGTACTTGCGGGCCAGTTCAGGGTTCCGCATCGGATAGACGACGGCCTCGCGGATTTCCTCCTTCATCTTCGCCATGCCCGCGACATCGTTGAATGTCATGTTGGGCTTCGTGAGCATTTTGATGTCGGCCGTGCCGCCTTCCCCGCCGCCCTTGCCTTCCTGGTCTTTTTTGGCCTTCGCGCTCTCAAGGTGCGTCTTGGCCTCTGTGAGTTCGGGGTTCAGTTCCAGCGCCTTCTCATAGTCGGCTGTCGCGCTCTGGAGCGAGCCGGCATACTCGTATGCAAGGCCGCGCAAATGATATGCTTCGGCGAAATCTGCTTTGAGCTTGATGACTTTTGAGAAGTCCTCGACCGCCTTCTCGTATTCCTCGATTGAAGCGTATGAAAGGCCGCGGTTGTAGAAGGCTTTAAGGTAATTGGGATTCAGCTGGATTGCCTTGTCGTAGTCCTTGACTGCGCTCTGGAAGTCCTGCTTGCGGTAGAAGGCGTCGCCCCGGTTATTGTAGATAATCGGGTTCTGGGGGTCGAGCTCCATGGACTTCGTGTAGTCCGCAATCGACTTGTCGAAGTTCTTGAGCTGGTAGTATGAGAGCGCGCGGTTGAAGTAGGCCTCTGAGAAGACGGGGTTCAGGAGGATGGCCATGTTGTAGTTCTCTATGGCCTTGTCGTAGTCCCCCTTCTCGTAATAGTCGTTGCCCTGCTGGTAGTAGGTCTTCGCGTCAGTAGGATTTGGCTTCCTGTCAACCATCTGTTTCACTCGTGTCGGGGATTGAATATCGATGTAAGGCTAATTTTTTAAATGCTGGTGAGGGCAATCGGAATAAAAATATGCGGCTCCAGATGGAGGGCATGCAGACGCATGCCGGGCAAAGCAGGATTGTGGTCCACAGGGAGCATGCCGGGGGCGGATTGTTCTGGTTCGCATGCATAGTCATAACCCTGCTCCTGATTCATTTCAGCTGCCAGGCCGGGACCGCGACGGGCTATGTCGGCAGCATCTGCCAGAACGGCCTTTCACCCGTGGATTTTCTGGGCCTCCTCTGCTGCGCTCCGCTCTATCTATTGGTGATAGTGATTCTCAGCGGCGGCCTCAGGATATGGTAGGCGCATTGCAGCCGCCTGACGCTGATTCGCCAGTATCACCGTATGCGAGCAGGATGAAGGCATCGGTTGCTCTCCCTGACAGCATCTGCCCGGGGGATATTCTTAATTTTCTAGCGATAACCACAACGGATATAATACCTTTGAAGCGATATCCTCTCATGGCAATGGCTCTTTTTGACGAAGGCCGCAAGCGAAGATTACGGAACGCGGTGGCCAACGGAGAGGCGATAGTTTTCCAGAAAAGGGGTGGCGCGGCCGAGGGACCGATGCCGGACATAATCGTAGTGCTCCAGCTAAGCCCTGAAGCAAAAATCATTCTTGATGGCCAGCTTCTTTCAGCGGTCGAATGCGGGGATTATCACAAGGCCAAAGACGCACTGGACCGGGGCGCAGACCCGAATGCCAGGAATGCCGCGGGCACGCCTGCGATAATGGTGGCCGGAAACTCGTATCATGAAAGAAGCAGCTGGGCGGGGATGCATGACCTAAATAATGGCATGAAAATGGTGGATGACCGCAGGAACCTAGACGGGATAGACAGTACCGCCGCGTTGCTCCTTGAAAGGGGTGCGGACCCGTATGCGAAGGATGCCCGGGGCATGAGCGTCATTGATATAAGGCCGGACGGCATGCCTTGCATAGACAAGCTGGTCGGCCGGCCGCATATGATATGATGGGAATGAAGGCAATGTTACGGTTGATAGATTCCGATTCCTGTTATGGAAGCGAATAATTTGAACGACTGTTCGGGTTCACAACCGGCTTGATAATAGCCTGGTCAGGCGGCTTGGGCGAAATCATGGGGGCGCTGACATTTGATTGGGCATCCCCAGGGGCGGCGGATTCGGTTATAGTGACGACGGGCATGGTATTCTTCTGCTGTTCGACTGTCGATTTGGCACAACCGATAATAGTGGCAGCCTGCGATACTAAAGCAGTAAGCATCATGACGAAGGACAATATCGCGGCATACTGCTGAGTGGTCAGGCCCTTTTTCTTCGGCACTTTGCTTTCCCTTTTCGTCTCCTGCTTGACCGCTGGCTTCGGAGTTTCCTTTACTTTGATTATGCCGCCTTCCTCAAGAAGCGGGGCAAGCTTAACCAATGGCTTGCGGTGCTCGGTCTCGTTGATTGAAATTGGCCGTGTAAGTTTCCTCATGAGATATACCCGATTACACCGTTTATAACAAAACAATTAAAAAATAGAGCAATTTTCAGTCAGGCCTGCTCCACCATCATCCTTTCCTCGATACGGAGGAGCTGGTTGTACTTGGCCGTCCTCTCTCCCCTTGCCGGTGCGCCGGTCTTGATTTGCCCGGCGTTGATGCCGACCGAGAAATCTGCTATGAAGCAATCCTCAGTCTCGCCGGAGCGGTGGCTGACTATCACGTTCAGTTTGTTCTCCCGGCACATGCGCACGGCATCCATCGCCTCGCTTATTGTGCCAATCTGGTTCACTTTGAGGAGGAGGGCGTTGATGGACTGCATATCGATTGCCTGGGCAAGGCGGGTGACGTTCGTTACGACGAGGTCATCCCCGACCACCTGCTTCTGCGGCAATGCCTTTCGCAACGCAGCGAAGGCCTCGAAGCTTTCCTCGAAGAACGGGTCCTCGATGCTTATTATCGGGTAAGCCTTGGCGATGTCAGCGTAATAATCCACCATTTCGGCCTCTTTCAGCTCCTTGCCGTCTATGCTGTAGGTTCCGGACTTCTCGTCGTAGAATGAGGATGCGGCCGCATCGAGTGCGAGCGTGCATGCGCCCCCGTAACCTGCCTCTTCGATGGCAGATGTTATCTCGTCAAGGGCCTTGTAGGTGTTGTCAATCTGAGGCGCATAGCCTCCCTCGTCCCCTACGTTCCTCGCTGCCGGCCCGAGCTTCCCGACAAGCTGCTTCCCAAGGACGTGGTATATCTCGCTTGCCATGCGCAAGCGCTCCGTGAAAAGGTCGGCCTGCGGGATTATCATGAATTCCTGCACGGCAAGGCCATTGCCGGCATGCTTGCCCCCATTCACGATATTGAACATGGGTGAGGGGAGGATATTCCCGCCGAGGTACTCGTGGAGCATCTTTCCTTCAGATGCCGCGGCCGCGCGCAGGACAGCCATCGATGTCGCGACCATAGCGTTCGCGCCCAATTTGCTTTTGCCCTTCGTGCCATCGAGCTCTTTCATCCGGTGGTCGATGCCGCTCTGGTCCGAGACTTCCATGCCGATGATGGCCGGGGCGATGATTTCATTGACGTTCTGCACCGCCTGGAGGACGCCTTTTCCCATGTAGCGCTTGCCGCCGTCGCGGAGTTCGACCGCCTCATGGGTGCCAGTTGATGCGCCGCTTGGGGCCGCGGCGCTTGCGAGGACGGATTCTGTGGCGATGTCTACCTCTATTGTCGGGTTGCCCCTGGAATCGAGTATCTCCCGTGACCATACTGATGCGATTTTCATGAGGGGAGATAGCGGGCAAAAAATAAAAAGCAGACGATTAGACGGCCTGGAAAATCAGCCTGGAGGAATCGTATTTACAAAGCCCAGGACGCACGATTCCAGCGGAGGGGAGACATTGATGCGGCCGAGCTCCGGCTCCACATGCGCGCTCACGTAGTCGACCGTGCCCTTTTTCGCGGCGAATGCCTTCGAGCCCATGTTCCGGGCTTTCCCGTCGGTATAGAAAGCGATTGTGGTGAAAACCCGCACGGATTCTTTGCCGTTTGACCCCAATGTAACGCGGATTGGAACGACATTGCCGAACACCTCCGCCGCAACCCGCCGGCGCGCATCCAATGCTCCTGCCGTACGGGCGGTTTCGGGGGGACAGACGGAGAAGGCGGGAGCCGGCATGTCTTGAGGCGGTGCAACCGGCAGGGAATCTGGCTCGGCCTTTTCTGCGTCGAACGTATTCCTGGGTCGCTCGTTCTCAATTACCCTGAGAGTAACGGTTTCCGGAGCCCTGGAATGCGTACTGGATGTTTGCCCCCGGATTGGCTCCTGAATAGGGACGAACCGGCCGGCAGTGAATGCGACGAGTCCTACGGCCACCGCAACCCCGACCAGTTTCATCCGGCCCTCGTGCCTGTCTTCATAGTCATCGTAAGCGGTCCGGTGCGCGCGGGAAACGAGGCGGTTGAAGGCGTCTTCCTGCGCACGCGCAACAAACTTGTCCACTATCTCCTCGGCCTTCCCCCTGTCCCCGCCGGCCCCGGTGCTGGCGGTATTCCTTGCTTTCCCCTTTGAAAAGAACATACAAAATCCACCATTATGTTTTAATTAATTAAAAATTATGTAATTGTGTTTATAAAACTTCGCCTTAGACGGGGAATATGAACAATTATTTACCCTGCCCGACAATCGTATTGCACAAGGAGTGGACGGAATGGAGCTAATTTTCGACAACAGGAAGAAAAGGATGCGATTCGACGGCGATGTCGCATCGCTCCTGAAAAAGCTCGGCGTTATGCGCGAAGAGGTAGTGGTGAAAGTCAACGGCAGGCTCGCGCCCGAGACAAAGCGGCTTGCGGCGTCTGACAAAGTCGAAGTGATAAAGGTAGTTTTCGGTGGCTGACTTGGATTCTTTGGAAAAAGCGCGCTGCCATTGCGGCAAGGAGCCCATCATATTCCTGCATTATGCCCAGAAGCACCTCTGCGAGGAACATTTCATCCGCATGTTCGATAAAAGGTTCCGCAAAACCCTCAGCGTTCACAAGATGCTCCGGAAGGGAGACCGGGTTGTTGTGGGGCTGTCTGGGGGGAAGGACAGCACGGTATTATTGCATTCGCTCGCCGCTCTTCGGATGGATTTGCCATTCGAGATTGTCGCGCTGACGATTGACGAGGGCATCAAAGGATACCGGGCGCGGACCCTCGGGATAGCCCGCGCCGAATGCGAGAAGCTCGGCATCGAGCAGACGGTTCTCAGGTTCGACCGGGAAACAGGGCGGACGCTTGACCGGATGGTTAAGGAAATCGGGGATGATTTGCCCTGCACGCACTGCGGAGTGATAAGGCGATATCTACTCAACAAGGGCGCGAGGGAGCTAAAAGCCACAAAGCTGGCACTCGGCCATAATCTCGACGACATGGCGCAGACGGTCCTGATGAATATCATGCGCAATGAGCCTGCGAGGCTTGCGCGCTTGTATGAGCCGGTATCGAAAAGCCCCAGGTTCGTGCCGAGAATAAGGCCGCTGATGCTCACGCCTGAGAAAGAGAACGCCATATACGCGATGGCGAAGGGCATAGGCATAGAGCATGTGGAGTGCCCGTATGCGCGCTTCGCTTTCCGGGGCCACGTCAGAAAAATGCTCAACGAAACCGAGGAACGCTACCCCGGGACGAAGTTCAAGGTTGTGAATGCCTTTTTGGATATGGATGGCGGATTGAAGGCGAGATACGGCAAGGATGCCGCCCTCAAGGAATGCTCGCGCTGCGGGGAGCCGTGCTCCGGGCCAGTGTGTATGTTCTGCCTGAGGACGGAAAGGAGCCGCGCCTAGCGTTGTTGTATTTTGTACACAATAGATTTTTCCTTTTAGCGATGCGGGGCGTAGTCAGGCCGCTTTGGCCTGGGCTTCGCATATCTCCAGATACCTGGAGATAGCCTGCTTCCAGCTAAGATTCTTCCGGATTCTCTCCCTCACTACATCCGACACCGATTCGTTCGTCCGGATGATTGCGTCTATCCTTTCAGCCACCTGAAGCGAATCGTCGAAAGGGGTTATGTAGCCGCTGATGCCAAGCATGCCGAAGACTTCGCTCACCCCCATACCGGGCGAGATAAGGGCCGGTGTGCCTGTGCTCACGGCCTCCAGAGGGACGTTGCCGTATGTCTCGAACTTGGAGGGGCTTATGACGACGTGGGCAGAGCGGTAGAAATCCGCGAGCCGGCCGGTGTCCATAGGCTCAAGGATGATGACCCCTGCCTTGCGAAGCTCTCTGAGAAGCCTGTTTTCCGGGTCGATTGAGGTGACCATATGAATCCGATGAGTGCTGCTACTGGAACGCAGGGCGCCTGCGAGCCTGAGGAGGAACTCGGGATTCTTGACAGATGTGTTCCTGCCCACGAACGCGATGGCGACTTCTTTCTCCCGGCTTTCGCCGAAAGCGAGGAATTCCGGTGGCACCCCGTTGTACACCACCTCGCTTTTCGGGAGCTCCTTCCCGAAAATCGCCTGGACTGTCTTCCTGGTGAGTTCAGACGGGAAGACGTAGAAAATCTTGGGGTCGTAGAAATCCTGCTCCATGAGCCTGAGCGTCTCCTGCATCTCATCAGGGAGATGCCTTATCTCCATGCTCAGGATGCCGGCATAACAAAGGACGACCGGCTTGCGCTGCAGCCTTGCGGCCTGGAGCAGGCACCAGGGGACGAAATATGTCCCGCCGAGCAGGACCACATCGGCGCTTTTGACTATTCTTGCCATCTCGTATATCAGAGGGCCGAACGCATGCCGCAACTCGTCAATAGTTCCCGCTTTCCGGTAGATGTTGTTCGGATTTGTCGTCCCGACGGTCTCCAGAAGCGGCAGTGTAAATCTCTTGACGTTGCCCTCTCTTGTGCGCTCGCGCAGCTCGGGATGGACTTTTATCAGATGAAGAGAGCGTTTACCGCCTATGTACCGCTCGAGCTCGTTGCACTGTCTTCCGATGCCGCTGATGAACCTCGAGAGCTCGTTCGTGCGCCTGGCGAATGCCTCGGTCGACGAGCTGGTGTTCGCTGCGATACGCAGGTTCCTGAAAACAGGCCTTTCCATATATTGTCAATCTGCTGAATAACAATTATTAGGCTTTGTAAACGAAGTGTGCTTATGGAGATAGTCTTCCTGGGAACCGGCGGTGGCAGGATAAACCTGATAAAGCAGGCCAGGGGGACGGGCGGCTTCCGGATTAACTCGCCTTCGGCGAACATCCACGTGGACCCCGGGCCGGGCGCGCTGATTCACTCGATAAAAAACAGGCAGGACCCAATCACGCTCGATTGCATAATCGTGACGCATGACCATATCGACCATGTCAGCGACGCCATGGCTCTTATCGAGGGGATGTCGCACTACGGCCTGAAAAAGAAGGGGATTGTGATAGGCAGCAGGCATGCGCTTGCTGGCGACGAGACCGGAGACCGGGGCATAAGCGGGTACCACCAGTCGAAAGCGGCGCTCGCCCACATCCCGGAGTTCGGCCAGAAAAAGACATTCCAGACCGGCCATGGCGAATTCTTGTTTGTCGCAATCCCCATGAAGCATGAGGAGCCCACAGCTTTCGGCTTCAAGCTTGCGATGGATGGCAAAACCCTCGGCTACATAAGCGACACCGAATATATGGAAAGCCTTGGCACGGATTTTGCCGGATGCGACCTGCTTATTGTGAACTGCATCAAGCCCGAAGCCGACAAGTATGGGGGGCACCTCTGGACCGGCGAGGTCACGGAAGTGCTGAAAACGGCCCGCCCGAAGCTTTGCGTGATAACGCACATGGGGATGAAGATGATGAAATTGGGCCCGGCCCGCGAAGCCGAGAAAATCGAGCGGGAAAGCGGCGTGAAGACGATTGCAGCGCGGGACGGGATGAAGCTGAATGTCTGATTATTGTCCGGGCAGGACGATATTTTCTAAGTATACGCGCTTTTTATTTGTTATAACTTAACAGGATTTCTCTTTATATTATAAAAAACAAAGTGAATTTTCATACTATTACTAATAATAGTTGGAAAATTTTCATAAAAAACCAAAAAATCTAGTGAAAACAGCAAGTTTTAAATACTGTTTGTTATATTAAATATATGAAAATGGTGTTGAAGATGGCCAGGGACAGCAAACCTAAGATATCGCCCAAGCTGGAACGATTCCTCATGACGATAGCCCGGCGAAGGAACATCGACGCCATCGTGGTCGCACTGGTCGTGATGTTCGACGGCTCGGTAGCCCTATGCGAGGACAGAACTCTGCCATCGCGTCTGGTGGAATCATCCGGAATAGACGCTGCGGTAAGCGCCCTCATGGACAAGCTTGAGCTTAGAGGCGGGGCCAGGTATATCGGCTACGTCGACAAGGGCAAGGTGCGCCAGTACAATTTCGCCGTGGAACCGGATGCGCGGCCGAAGCTCGGGATGGGATTCGTGCTCACTGATGCCGCCGGTGCTGCGGGAGTGCTCGGACGGAAAGAAGCGAAGCTGATTCTGGGCTCGTTCGGGAGGCCGCCGGTGGTGCGGCAGATGCTCATCTGGTGATTTTCACATTTTTCGAGAGATGTGTGGGGTAAAGCGATGGGCGATGTAAAAATAGTGTTAGTAGTTATAAAAATATGTATAAAATAACCTGCTTTTGATGTGAAATGTACAAACAACATTAAAAGGCCCGGAAAAAAATTGTGAAAAATCACTAATACGTCAATATACGTATATTTTCACAAAAAAATGTGCGAAAAGCCAACTTTATTAATAAGTTTTGTAGCTATATATGCGGGTGGGAAACATGAAAAGGCTAACGTTCGAACAGGAGGGAAGGGAACCCCGCGCGATGGAGAGGGTGCGCCAGGGTTTCCTGAACCGGATGAAGGACGTCGCGATTGTTGGGGCGGCACTGTTTACGCTCGGCGGTTGCGCCGGAGGAATGGCGAGTTCGGCGCCTGGAAGCGTACCGAATATGAGGGGCGCCTCTGCTGCCGAGCCTAGGGGCATGTCAATGCCTACGCCGAATTTCTCGGTCGCCTTGACAAAGGATGCGGTTTCTCCGACAGCTGACAGCGTCGTTATTGGCGGGAGGACGCTGAATGTCGTGCGGCTGGATACTAGCCTTGCCAATTTGGACAGACAGACTGCTAGGTACAGGGAGCCTGAGACTATTCCGACTGATACCGGCGGCAGGTATATGAATTCGGTATGGGTGCCGAATGAGGTGAGATTCCTCGTCACAATATTCCCAAATGAAGGAACGAGAATGCTAGACGTTCAATTTCCACGCGAGAGAGATCCTAACCCATCGGGAGGAAGAACTCCAGGATTGGGATCGATTAATCTGACCGAGTTCTCGAACTATGTACGTAGTGTATCCGGACAGGAGATGGTCCGGGTTAATTTTGTCGTTGAAACGGGAACATTCGAAAACAATGGGGTAACGACAAACTTCACCAACGCGCACATATTTCCCTTGAATGCCCAAGGAGAGCCCATAACGCGCAGAGGAAACGGAGAATATATTATTTACGCAGCTTCGTATTATGCAAATCGGGCAGGCGGAAGCGCATCTCTGTTGGTTGAACCCGGTAACCGGGACTCGTTATACGCCCAAAGGTAAAGTTCGTGTGGGAAAAATGAGAATACTAACGAACGAACGGGATAGAAGGGAACCTCGCGCGATGGAGAGGGTGCGCCAGGGCTTCCTGAACCGGATGAAGGACGTCGCGATTGTTGGGGCGGCACTGTTTACGCTCGGCGGTTGCGCCGGAGGAATGGCGAATACGCCAAGGGGCGGCCCGGTTCCTTCGCCAAATATTACACCCGAATCTTCCAGGCAGGCGGTGCCCCCAACAGCCGAAAGCGTCGTGATTGGCGGGAGGACGCTGAACGTGGTGCGGCTGGATACGAGGCTCGCCGATTTGAACACTCAGACTGCTCGCTATAGGGAGCCTGAAACCATTCCGACTGAAAGCGGCGGCAGGTATGCGAATTCGGTATGGGTGCCGAATGAAGTAAGATTCATAGTTACGATAACACCAAATGATGGATTACGAAGGTTGGATATTGTTTTCCCTCGAGAAAGAGATAGGGACCCTTCAGCACCCGATGCCGGAACCAGGGGAGTAAATTTGACTGATTTCTCAGCTTACGTCAGGACAGTGACAGGACAGGAAATGTCACGGGTCAACTTTGTTGTTGAATCTGGGACATTCGACAATAACGGAGTGACGACGAACTTTACGAACGCATATATCTTCCCTCTGAATTCACAAGGCCAGCCGATTACTAGAAGGGGGAATGGCGAGTATATTATTTATTCCGCCACGTATTATGCGAATAGGGGCGGTGGAAGCGTGTCCCTGCTAGTTGAACCAGGTAACGTGGATTCGTTATACCCAAGAAGGTAATAATAAAAATTCTCTTTATCATCACTTAGTTATGGTAAGAGGACCGTCGACCCAGACTGACGAACAGAGGGGGATACAGGCTGAAGCAAGGGTTGCAGAACGCACAATCGAGAGAACGTTGCCCATAGTAAAAATAGAACTACCTAGGGTTCCAGACGCTGATTTGCAGGCCATGCTCAGGGCGGCACAGGATAACGACAGGCGGGGATTCGACGCGACTCTCCGTGCTGCCGCACCAAGAGCTGACACGGACCAGACGTATAACCGTTTCCGCGAACTGATCGGGCTGTTCGGGGAAGTGACCACCCACGCAGCGGATTTTGTTACTTTCAGATGGGCAAGGAACATGCCCGAGGCTGACCGTGAGGGGCAGATGCTTGCCGAACTGGGGAGACGAGGCACCGCAATGGGTATAGTGGGCATGAACGCCATCGTGCTCACGGAAATGAGAGAGCAGACCGTGGCAAGGGGCCGCGAGCTGGGCAAGTCGCCTGAGGAGATACGCACCCAGGAGGAAGATTTGGCGCGTGCCGCGATAAGTTACGGCTTCGGAGTCAGTGACGTCCTGAATGTGTTCGGGGATTTCGCCGCACAGGGGACCAACGCGATGAGCCGCCAGAGAAGCGATACCTTCAGGCAGGTGCTTGGCGAGGCCGCCAGCAAGCGCACCGAGGAACTCATGAGAAGGATGCGGGAGATGCAGGACGAGATGGGCGGAGCCGAAGGCGTAAGGAGAAGGCAACTGCAGGAGGAATACAACATCATGCTATCCGAATACGGGAGGCTCACGGGCCATACCTTAGCCTCCGAAGTGGCGGACAGGTGGGTTCGCGGCGGGGAAGCCCCCCAGGCGGAGCAGGGCGGCAGGCAGGTTACATTGACCATAGATGACATGAAATCATCCGCCAGGACTGAGACCGAGCATCTTTTCGACCTCCACAACCATAATCTGGGCAATGTCGTACCGGTGCCGACGGAAAGGCGCGTCGCTTGATGGGCGCACTTTTATCCGGGATAAAACCCTTGTTTTTTAATCATTAGACAACAATAGCGCCAGTGATACTTATGCTCCAGCAGAGATACGAAAGGAACATCGAAGAAAGATGGCAGAAGACCTGGGATGAGGAAGGCACGTTCCGTTTCGACGAAACCGACAGCACGAAACCGGTCTATTCCATAGACACCCCCCCGCCTTTCACGAGCGGCGAACTGCACATGGGCCACGTCCTTTCATACAGCTTCATCGATTTCATCGCGAGATACAAGCGCATGCAGGGCTTCAACGTCTATTACCCCCAGGGCTGGGATTCCCAGGGGTTCCCGACCGAAGTGAAGGTGGAAAAGAAGTTCGGACGCCTGCCGCCGGTCCAGTTCAGGGAAAAATGCATCGAATGGACGAGGGAATTCATAGCTAGGATGAGAATCCAGATGCAGCAGATGGGCTTCAGCCCGGACTGGCGCTTCGAATACCGGACGATGGAGCCGGATTACCACCGCAAGGTCCAGCTCTCGCTCATCAAGATGTATGCCGACAAGCTCGTTTACATGAGCAAATACCCGGTGTATTGGTGCCCGAAATGCGTTTCCGCGATTGCGAAAGCAGAACTGGATGATGTCGAGAAGGATGGCACGCTGAATTACATCAAATTCAAAGGCCCGGACGGGGCAGACCTCGTCATCGCCACAACAAGGCCGGAGCTTCTCCACGCATGCATTGCGGTCATGTTCAACCCTACGGACGAGCGGTACAAGAGCCTCGAGGGGGGCATGATTACGACCCCACTCGGCAAGGAAGTCCCGGCAATCGGAGACAAGGACATAGACAAGGAGTTCGGAACCGGCCTGGTCATGCTATGCACCTTCGGCGACAAGATGGACGTCGTCTGGATGCACAGGTACAAGCTCCGCATGATTGAGGGGATGGACAGGTACGGGAAGCTCCTGGAAGCCGGCGAATTCACAGGCAAGAAGGCCGATGAGGCAAAGAAGCTAATCCTCGAGAAGCTTGATAAAGAGGGCAAGGTCGTGAAAAAGGAGCCCCTGAAGCAGAGCGTCAAGGTGCATGACCGCTGCGGCACCGGAATAGAGCTGATAACGTCCCTACAGTGGTTCGCGGACATCCGGACCACGGCGAAGAACATCAAGGCCATGGCCGAACGGATAGGGTGGGTTCCTGATTTCGGAATCAGCTACCTCATCGACTGGGTCGAAAGCGCGGAATGGGACTGGGTGATTTCGCGCCAGCGCGTTTTCGGGACGCCGCTCCCGTTTTATTACTGCGAAAAATGCCTCGCGACGGCTGCTGCCGATTCGGACAACCTGCCATTCTATCCTGAAAAAGCGAGGCCGAAGACTTGTGAACGATGCGTTACCCCCATGAAGCCGGAGACCAGCACGTGCGACGTCTGGGTGGATTCGAGCATAACGCCCCTCATCATCTCAGGATGGCCGGATGACGAAAAAAGGATGCAGCGATTGTATCCCGCCTCGCTGCGCCCCCAGGGCGTTGAAATCGTGCGCACATGGGCGTTCTACACCATTTTCAGGAGCGGAGTCGCCCTGACCGGAGTTCCGCCGTGGAAGCAGATACTGCTCAACGGGAACGTTCTCGCCACGGATGGCAAAAAGATGAGCAAATCTCTCGGAAACATCGTTTCCCCGTCAGACCTGCTCCGGGACTACCCGGCTGACGCGATAAGGCAGTGGGCGGCCCTATCTGGGGCCATGGCCAAAGACAGGCCTTTTAGCTATGAGGACATCAAATACGCGAAAAGCTTCCTCGGAAAGGTCTGGAACGCCGCCAGGTTCGTGGAATCCTCGGCGAAGGAGGATATCAGGGATGCGCCTGCGCTGCGCATGACTGATAGGTGGATTCTCGGTAGGCTGGCTGTCCTCACGAAGGAATGCACGGAGCACCTGGAAAGGTTCGAGTACCATTATACGATGAGCAAGATACAACGCTTCTTCTGGCAGGATGTGTGCGACAATTACCTTGAATACGTTAAATACAGGATTTACGAGGGCGACGACCGGGCTGCCAGGTACACGCTGCGAAAAGTCATGTATGACTCCATACGATTGATGGCGCCGTTCACCCCGCATATCTCCGAGGAAATATACCACGAGCTGTTCGGGGCGAATGAGAGCATCCAGAAAGCCGGGTGGCCGGATGCAGGAAAGGAATACAAGGATGATGCGGCGAGGGTTTCCGTGCTAAACGAGATTGTGAGCCAAATCCGCCAGCACAAATCAAGGAACAAGCTCCCCCAGAACGCGGAACTCGAATCGGTCAGGCTCAGCCTGCCAGAGGATTTGGATGCTGAGCTGGTATCGGAGCTGAAGCAGATAAGCAGGGTAAAGAACGTCGTGATTGTCAAGGGCGAATTCTCGGTCAGCGCCGGCTAGGCAGCAACAGAACCCGGAACTGGAAACCGGCGAAAAATGCGGCATACGCCAGGGTCAATTAGGGATAATCCTTCCCGTGACCCTTCCGCTAGCCAGATGCTCGACATTGCTGCAGGCTTCGCCGAGTTCAGGGGCGCATGAGACGTATGTGAGGTTGCCCACGAAGCGCTTGATTGCGCCTTCCGCGACAGGCGTGCCGCCGAGGTCCGCTTCGAAAGTCGTGTTCGCGCCGCTTGAGACATTGACGCCGCCGGCAAAGCCTGTGAACGTCTGGTCGCCATCCTGGGTCCGGAGCTCCACGCCGTTTATCCGAACCTTGTACGGATAGCCGTTGAATACGCTCAGGATGATTCTCGTATGCCCGCCCTCGTTGAAGAGGGTGGCGGTGCATTTGAGGGAGTTGCCGAAGTTGCATTCTTCGGAGACCATATAGCCGGGAGACATGATTCCTGTCGAGAACAATACGCCTATGACGATGACGAGGGCAAGAAGCACCCATCCATAGGTCATCAGGTATTCTATGGCTGCCTGTCCGCGGCGGGCGGAAATCAGCGGCTTCTCGTTTGCTGCCTGTCCTTTTCGCATGGAAAGCCATTCACGGAATACCTATTAAATAGCTTTCCCTCTTTATACTCGATAGAATTCTCTAGAAATCAACTATAGGAGTGATATTGATGGCCATAGAAACATGCGGAAGATGCGGCAACCAGACTGCAAAGCTCGTGAAATGCGACTACTGCAGCCGCGCCCTGTGCTACTCATGCGTGAAGAGCTCCAAAAGGAAGAAAATCGACCACAGATACATCTGCAAGAACTGCTGGAGCAGCATCGCAAAGAGGAGCATGTTCAAGAGCGCGAACTGATTCAGGGTAGCGTCTTTTTTTCCCCAGTTTTACACCTTCTTCAGCGCGAGCTTCACCAGCCTGCCGTCAATCGTGTACTCGTTCATCGTCTTCTCCGGGGCATATTCCACGGATGAGGCATTGACGGCAACTGACAGCGCCTTCTCCTGCTTCTTCAGGATGGCCTCGAACTCCTTTTCAGTGCTTATATTGAGCCTGATTTTGTCGGATTCGACGAGCCCGGCTTCCTTGCGCATCATCTGGACGCGCCGCTTCACTTCGTTCAGCAGCCCTTCTTCGTAAAGGGCCTCGTCAATCTTCTTTGCGATGTGGACCGAGCCTTTGGAGAACGCCTGGCTTGCCATCTCGCCATGGGGCGCCTCTTCCGAGGTTTTCGCCTCCTTGGCATTCACAAGGCTGAGGATGGTCGGGCAGAAGGCTTCGACGGCTTCGGAGACCTCGTGCGACTTGGTCTCGATATGCAGCGTCCGAATCGGCCAGCGGACCTTGATTCCGGCCCCCTGCCTGGCTAAGAGCGCGATTGAGACCAGCTCCTTGACGTTTTCCACCTGCTTCTCGTAAAGCGCGTTGATTGCGCCCTCGGATTCCGTCTCGAGGCGGAGCAGGAAAATGGATTCCGCGCCCTCGTATTTCCTGAAGAACAGCTGGTAGAGGTGCTCGCTAAGCATCGGGGAGAAGCAGCTGAGCATCTTAAGGGATTCCAGCATGACAGTGTAGATGGCCCACTGCGCGCCTTCCGCATTCTCGCCTGAGGATATGCGTTCTTTGGCGATTTTCATGTAGAAGCGGCTGACATCGTCCACGATGAACGACCGGAGCGCCTTAGCCGCCCGGTTCAACTCGTATGAATCGAAAGACGAGCGGAACTCGCGCTTGGTCGAATTCAGCCTGCTCATCATCCATTCGTCGAGTTTTGTCAGTTCCGGCTTCTCCAGCTTCATCTTTGGGTAGAAGCGCTCGAGGAAGACGATCATGTTGAACGCGATGTTCAGTTCGCCGGTCGCCTTCTTCAACTCGTCCCAGCTGAACTTCAGTTCCTCCCAGACGGTGTTGCTGACCCCCCAGAGGCGGAAGCTGTCCGCGCCGTACTTGTCGAGGATTTCCTCAAGCGGGACGAAGTTGCCGAGAGACTTGCTCATCTTCTCGCCCTTCTCATCCACGAAGAACCCGTGCATGAGGATGCGCTTGTACGGGCAGGCGCCGTACCGCACGACGCCGGAGCCGAGAAGCGAGTAGAACCACCCGCGAATCTGGTCCTGGCCTTCGATAATCAGGTCCGCGCGCTCGCTGTACCTCTTGGCCTCTTCCGGGGCCAAGGAGGCCCAGATTGCGTTTCCGGAATCGAACCATACGTCCATGACGTCCTGTATGCGCTGCATCTTTTTTCCGCATTCGCAGCTCAGCTCGATTTCGTCAATGTAAGGGCGGTGGAGCTCCTTTACGGGGGGGATTTCGGATTTGGAGCCGACCACCTTGATTTTGCCGCAAACGCATTTCCAAATCGGGAGAGGGATGCCCCAGTAGCGCTGGCGCGAGATGCACCAGTCGGGAGCGTTCGACACGAACTCCCGGAAGCGGTCCTTCGCGAATTCCGGGTGCCACTCCGTCTTGTCTATTTCTGCAAGCATCTGGTCCTTCATCTTGGAAATCGTGATGAACCACTGCTTGGTCGTGAGGAAGATGAGGGGCGTCTTGCAGCGCCAGCAGTGCGGGTAGCGGTGCCGGATGCGCGCCTCGTAGACAAGGGCGCCGGAGTCTTTCAGTATCTGCGTCACCAGCGGGTTCGCCTCGCGCACGTTCTTGCCGGCCAGTTCTCCCGCGTCCTCGGTATAGTTGCCCTTCCCGTCGACGGGGCTGAACGCCTCGATGCCGTAGCGCTTGCCGATTATGAAGTCGGCAGGGCCGTGGCCGGGGGCGGTGTGCACAAGGCCGCTTCCGTCTTCAAGCGTGACATATTCGTCGCTGAGGACCACCTTCCGGTCGTAGAACTTGTGGATCTTCTCCTGGAACGGGTGGAGGTATTCGAGGTCCTTCAGTTTCCGCCCGGGCAGCTCCTCGATGACGGTGGCGCTCTGCTCAATCAGTCCCATCACATGGTCAAGGCGCTCTTTCGCGATTATCCATACTTCGTCCCCGACCTTGGCGCGCACATACGCGAAAGTCGGGTGTACCATGACCGCCATATTGGCAGCCAAAGTCCAGGGCGTGGTTGTCCAGACAATCAGGTATTCGTTCTCCTTGCCTTTCAGCTTGAATTTCACGTAGATGCTCGGGTCGGTCTCGTCGTCGTACTCAAGCTCGTAGTTCGCCATGGTCGTCTCGCAGCGGTAGCAATAGGGAAGCACGTAGATGCCCTCGTGGAGGAGGCCGTGCTCGTTCGCCATCTGGAGCGTCTTCCAGGACGAATTGATGTAACTGTCATGGTAGGTGATATAGGGGGTGTCGAAATCCATCCATACGCCGAGCGACTTGAACTGCTCGCCCATTATGCCGACGTATTTCGTCGCGAACGACTTGCATTTCTCGGTGAACTTGCCGATGCCGTATTTCTCGATGTCGTTCTTGTTGGTGAATTTCAATTCCTGCTCGACCTTGACCTCGATTGGGAGGCCGTGGGTGTCGTAGCCGGCCTGGACGCGGACGTCCTTGCCCGAGATGCGCTGATAGCGGCAGACCGCGTCCTTGATTGTCTTGTTCCAGCCAGTCCCGGGGTGTATCTGCCCCGTGGCATAAGGCGGCCCGTCGCAGAAATAGAACGTCTCGCGCCCGGAATTCTTTTCCTTGGCCTTGCGGTATATGTCGTTCTTTGCCCAAAATTCCAATATTTCCTTCTCTACCTTCCTGTGGTCATACATCGGATTAGCACCTAAAGAGCCCGCAGGTTTTATCTTCGCCGGCGGTTAGTAGTCCCTATATGTTTAGAAAAGATATAAAAACGGCGTCCCAGAATACGAAGGCTATGGCAAAGCTGGAAAAACTCAATCCTGATGCTGAAACAGGCTGCTGCAAAAGGTTCAATCCCGCGCCGTGGGACGGAAAAGAGATAGTCTGGAAGGACAAGCTGTTTTTGAGGGACCATGTGGCGAGCTTTTTCCACATCCCGCTGAATATGGACAAAATCATGGTAAAGTGCATGGAGAAGATATCGAAAGCCGGCGCTCTCGATACGGACCAAATCATGCTTTCAGACGAGAAATCCATGTGGGGCTCGGATATCTTCATCGCAGTGAGCAAAGAAGTCCCTGGCGCCCGGATGGAGAGGATTTCCGGCACGTTCCTGACAAAAGCCTTCGAAGGACCGTACCAGGACATGGGCAAATGGATCAAGGAGATGGAAAAATACGTCGAATCCAAAGGCAGGAAGCAGAAAAAAATGTACTTCTATTACACCACCTGCCCAGGCTGCGCGAAGGTTTACGGGAAGAATTACACCGTTCTGGTTGTCCAGGTATAGGGGTAATTCTGGGGAGGAAGGAAAAAACGGATGGAAGACGGGCCAGCTTCAGAAGACTTTCTCGCCCACGTAGACCTTGATGCCGCTCGGCGTTACCTTGAATGGCACGAGGTCGCGGCTGTGGTCGGTGCCTCGCATCTTGAAGATTTCGAGGGCCCGCACGCGCCGGTCCTCGCGGTCCAGGTTGTAGAGGTTGATGATGCCGTCCATGACGAAGTGCTCGATGTCGAACCTCATCTCCTCGCGCCTCGCGCTCGTCGCTTCCACCGTCGTAATCGTGGTGACGTCCAGGTTGCGGAGCAATGATAAGAACTCGAAGAGCGTCTGGCGGTATTCGACATCGCTCTTGAATGCGAGGCGTATCATCGTCGCGGAGTCTATGACCGCACGCTTGATTCCGTTCGTAGTGATGCGGTCTTCAAGGAGGTTCGCAACCTCTTCCAAATCGAGCTTCTCCGGCTTGATCAGTTCCACCTTCTTTTCTTCGATGAGCTGGGCCGTGTCGGTAAGGAGGGGAAACGTGTTCTTCATGTTCTCCACGATGTCCTCTGCCGTCTCCTCGAGGCTCACGTAGAGGCCGTTCTCGCCCATCTTCGCGCCTTGGTATATATATTCGAAACAGAATGAAGTTTTACCGGCGCCTGGGCCTCCATAGAGGGCCACGTGCCTGCCGGCGGGTATGCCGCCGTTTAGCATTTCGTCCAATCCTGCGATCCCTGTCTTCACCCTGTCCATGATACCACGTTGCGGTTCTCTATCCGGGAAAATTTATATATATTGACACCGGAAACGGTATGATGGAAGCTGACATTCTCCCTTGGACAGAGAAATACAGGCCAAGGAAGCTTGACGAGGTCATGGGGCAGGAAGAGACGGTGAAAAGCCTCAAGGCGTTCGTCAAGAGGAAGAACATGCCGAACATGCTTTTCGCCGGACCGCCAGGGGTGGGCAAGACTACATGCGCCCTCGCCCTTGCGCACGAGCTTTTCGGCGACTCCATCCATGGCAACTTCCTGGAACTGAACGCCAGCGACGACCGCGGCATAGACATCGTCCGCGGTAGAATCAAGGATTTCGCGCGCTCGGTCTCCATGGGCGATGCTCCCTTCAAGCTCATTTTCCTCGATGAGGGCGATGCGCTGACATCGGATGCCCAGCAGGCATTGCGCAGGACCATGGAAGCGAACTCTTCCGTCACGCGGTTCATCATCTCCGCCAACTACTCCTCGAGGATAATCGAGCCAATCCAGAGCAGGTGCGCCGTTTTCCGGTTCATGCCATTGAACAATAAGGAGATGCACAAGGCGCTCGAGCATGTCGCAAAAAGCGAGAAGCTGAAATTGGATGATGCGGCTTCGGAGGCGGTTTTCTACGTTTCCGAAGGCGATATGAGGCGCGCCCTCAACACCCTGCAGGGCTGCGCGATGCACTCCGAGCACATAACCCTGGAGCTCGTCCACAAGACGAGCAGCCGGGCGACCCCGAAAGAGGTCAAGGACATGGTCGCCATGGCGATTGCAGGCAAGTTCGTGGAAGCTCGGGAGAACCTCGACAAGCTGATTATCACCTACGGCCTGAGCGGGGAGGACATATTATACCAGGTCTACCGGGAGATACCCAAACTGGAGCTTCCTGAGAAGCAGAGGATGAAGCTAATCGAGATTGTGGGCGAATACAATTTCAGGCTGGTGCAAGGCGCCAACGAGCGCATCCAGATTGAAGCCCTGCTTGCGCAGTTCGCCGTCGCGAAGTGAAGTGATGGCGAAATACGCGGCAATCCTTCTTGTTCTTCTCTCCTTATGCGGAACCATGTTCGCGCTGGCAGTCGGGCCGAGGATTTACGAGCAGAAGGATTTGGGCAACATCGACCTTGCACAATTCACCTATTCCCTTAGCACCGAGTGCAACGAGTCCACGATAAGCGCGTACGTGATGAACGAGTCCAACAAGCCAATCCAGGAAGCGAACATCTACCTGAAATACGTGGATTTCAGCACGCCCCTCATGTCCAGCTCGAAGACGGACAAGGACGGGTTCACATTAATCCGCCTGCCGGGGAACATCAGGTTGATGCGGGGCCTGTTCATCATGGTGATTGAGAAAAAGGGGTATCGGAACAAGGAAATCCATTTCGACCTCTCGCCATGCTTCGGGGGAAGCACGCTGCCGCCCCCGCCGACAAATCCATCCAACCAGACGACGAATACGACGAACCAGACCGGTCCGCCCTACCCCCCGGCGAACAACTCCACCACAAACCCGCCGCCCGGAAACAATACGCTCCCCGCAAATAATGCGACCAACCAGACGAACCAGAGCGGGGCGGGGGATGGGAACGGCGTGCCGGGTCCGGCGCCGCTATGCCCGGCGGCTGCCGGCTTGCTGCTCATCGTTCTCGCCTTATGCCCCGCTGCGCGCTGATTCAGGAAGGATACATCATCTTTTTATTACTTTCCGGCCATACTCCATCCCGCTAATTGCTACTGCTAAAGGTGATGTTAATGGGTATCAGACCAGGAAGAGCCATCAGGGATGCTGACAAAGTGGCCTGGACACGTTTCTCCAGGAGCAAGCCGAGGAAGTCCTTCATCAAGGCGATGCCGCATGCCGACCTCCACCAGTTTCGGATGGGATTTATGAAGCCGGATTACGACCTCACCCTCAGCCTGAAAAGCGAGGGCCCGGTCATCATCCGGGACAATGCCATCGAAAGCGCAAGGCAGAGCATGAACAAGCACCTTGAAAAGATGGCCCCGGGAGCGTTCTATTTCATGGTCCGGGTCTACCCCCACCACGTCATCAGGGAGAACAAGATGATTGCGGGTGCGGGCGCTGACCGTCTGCAAAAAGGCATGAGGCAGGCGTTCGGCAGGCCGACCGACCGCGCGGCGCGGCTCAAGGCGGGCACGATGCTCTTCACAATCCAGTCGTACAAGGCGAACGAGCCGCACATGAAGGTGGCTTTCGCCCGCGCCATGCGCAAGCTTTCCGGCAAATTCCGGATTGTAGTGGAATAATAACCGCGCCCGGGCGCTATTTTTTAGGTTTTTTACCCCATCCCGACGCCAGGGCAGGTTTCGGGCCATGTATTTTCGCTCTTTGTGTTTGGTTGTGGTTATATCTTTATAAACTTATCCGTGCATAATACCTACGGGAGAGGTGAGGGTCTTGGCTCACGATAAAATCAGGGTAGATGAACCGCTTATAAGCACGGATGTGGACAGCCTAATTCGGACGATAGCAGAGAGGAAGAGGGTCCCCTTGAACGATCTCCGGCAGCTTTGCCGCATCGACAAGAAGACCATGGACAAGTGGATTGCCGTCCTCGAGGACGAGGGCTACATCACTGTCGAATACGGCCTCCGGGGCACGAACGTGCTCTGGCGCGACATAGAAGACGTCCAGGCCGGAGAGAATACTTACCGCTCGGCTAGAGGGGGCCAGAGCCAGATACAGGAGGCCGAATCCGCGCCAGCGGAACCTGAACGCCAGGAACCCGAACCCGCGCCGGAAGCGCCGTCTCCGCAGATTGCTTCGGAAGAGGAGACCTTAATCACTTCTGAAGAAAACACCGATTCCAAGCCTGCCGAGCCAGAGGCTACGGAGGTCAACTCGGAGTTCACCGAAGAGGCGCCCCTTGAAGAGGAGCCCGACCCGGAGGAGCTTCTCAGCGAATACCTCGCCAGGAAGAGGAGCGGCTCGAAGGAAGACGCAGATGACATAAAGGTCAGCATACTAACCAGCCTCAAAGAAGGCGATGAAGAGAGACGCGCAGACGACGGGCCGAAACAGGCAGAGGACGCGCCGGATGAGCCGGCGGACGAGCCAAGTGAAATCGAGTCGACCTTGGCCTCAATCGTAGAGGATGTCGAAAAGGACGAAACGCCGGAGGATTCAGAAGAGGATTCCGATGAACCCCCCGTGACCGACGCCCCGCAAGACGCGGACGAGGAGCCCAGGGTGCAGGCCCAAGCCAAGCCGGTCTATTCGAAGGAGACAATCCGCCCGAGCCAGAAAGAGCGCGCGGTGGACGTGCGCGAACTCATGAGTTCGTACCTCGATGAGATAAACCGGGAGAAGACCCGCATCGAGACGCTCAAAAAAGAGCGCGAGACGCTTTACCGGGACAAGTTCGCCACGATGGAAGGCAAGATGCAGGCGGACATAGTGGTTCTCACCGAGAAGATAATCGAGAAGGAAAGCAAGATTGCAGAGCTGAAGGAACGCGTCCTTGAACTCCCGGACAAGGTGGAGGAGCTGGGACGGCTTCAGCAGCAGATGGACACGCTCAAGAAAGAAGGCAGGGACGCCCTCTCGAGGACGCGGGCGAAGGCCGATGAGTTCATTTCGACGGTCGGCCAGTCCAAGTCGGATGTCGAGGGGCGGATTGCCGAAATCGAGGCAGTTCTCGATGCCCAGACCGGAAAGGTCCGGGAGCTTGAGAAACTGAGCGCATCGCTGGAATCACGCTCCGGGAAGCTGAAGGGGGCGCTTGAGGATGCGAAAGCCCAGATTGACGAGATAAACTCGGCTATGACTTCCCTGGTTAGCGATTTGCAGACGGTCGAGGGGATGAAGGCCGAGGCCGTAACCCTCACCGAAGCGATAAAGGGCGATGTGGCAACGCGGGGCGAGGAGCTCCAATCCCTCGAAGAGGAGATTTCCGGCATCGAGCGCATGGAGCACTGGGTGCAGGAGTACATACGCGATTACGAGGGGAAGATTGATGACATCGAGCGCTACGTCTCGAAGAGCGACGACGAGCTGTCCGAACTCAAGGAAGCGGCCGAAGGGCTATATATGAAGAAGTACCTTGGGGAGCTGGAGAACATGACCGACGCTTACCAGAGCGAACTCCATGATGCGGTTTCGCGCGAGAAGGGAATCGAGATGAAACTGTCCGAATCCCGCGCAAGGATAACCGACCTCGTATCAGAGAGCCAGGAGATGATTAAGAAGCTGAGATCCGACGCTCCGGAAGCGACGGAAAAGGACTTCGGCGTTTTGGTTGCGAAAGTGAAGGCGCGCACCACGAGGGCCAAAAACGTCGTCGAGGAGAAGCAGAAGGAGCGCGCGAAGCTCGCTGACGACTCCCGGAAGACGAGGAAGACCGTGAAGCCTGTTTCGAGGGGGAAGGCCCCGGCGAAGAAGGCTCCGGCCAAAACTATGGCCAAGAAGCGCAAGTGATTCTTTTTTTATATCAATTTTTCATTT
Source organism: archaeon (assembly GCA_020053355.1). GTDB lineage: Archaea > Micrarchaeota > Micrarchaeia > Anstonellales > Bilamarchaeaceae > Bilamarchaeum. Next base: position 48,296 of record JAGVNI010000014.1, read on the forward strand.
TATTCATCTAGGGTGGGGGTATTGGATGAAACTGAGAACTATTGAGGAGAAAACTGCTACTGCTCGGAAAGGGGGTTTCGCAAGCATCGCACTGCTTGTAGGGGGAATGGCACTATTGCCAAATTGCGCATCGGGTATTTCGCCTCGCCCAACCGAACCCGCTTCGCAGCCGGCAACTGTTTCTGCTGTTGAGTTGAACGTCCGCGCGTCCGGTCAGGGTTCCACCTCAGACAGGGCCGCAGGCGATGTTGAGGCACAGCGGGACCTCAGCAGAAGGATGCTTGAGGCTGGCCGTGAGGCGGGCCTTGAGCCGTCCATAATGGAGAGCATCGCCAATGTCCAATTTGAGACGACCAGGCAGACTGTCAGGGTCGGGGATGCCGTCCGTTACGGCCACGATTTTGAAAGCAATCCGGCTTTCATGCATGTTTCCGGGATTGACGCGAACGGCGTCGATTTCGGCGAATTCGGAAGGGTCGATTTCAACAATCCCCGTTACATCGGCGAATTTGTCATCACGATGCGGATAGGCGCCGAGCCAGGTCCTGACGGAACAGCAACCCTCGTGACCACCTATCCGATTTTCGAAATAAAGCGGACGCATGCCGAAAGGATATCTCCTCCGGAATCTGCCGCTCCTGCGACTGAATACCAGAACAGCGGCCCGGTCCAGAAATAGGCGGGTCCCATGCTAGATGGCGAGTGCGGGCAAAAAAAACTGATTCATCGCGCAGCCAGGAAGCTCGCACCCCTTATTCTTGCAGGAGCCTTGTCCTCCTGCCTGCCGCTTTTCGAGCCGGCATACGGCACGAGCATATCCTATGCGACGAGTTGCCGCGGCTACATATGCCGCTATGACTCCCTCATGCGGACGACACGGCCGGTGCACGAAGGCGATACTGTTGAAAGCGTCCGGGCCTGGTCCAGCGTATCATACCAAGGCTGGATAATCAGCGGCATCGGCGAGGACGGGGTGGAGCTAAGGCCAGCTGCAAAATCAGGCGAAAGCGTATTCATTCCTTACGGATACACCAACAGCGTCGAAAGCAACCAACCATACCCGTATTATTTCGGCTCAAGCCTCGTTTTCGAGAAGGGCTCTGCACCAGGGACAGCAGTCATGACGATAGTCGAGAGGCCGTATTAGGGTGCAGCGCATCTGCGGCGCCTTGCGATAATCAGAGCCGCATCTGGTCCTTCTTCTCCTTCCTGCTTCTGGCATCATCCACGACGGCCAGCCACGAGTCCCCGATTTTCATGAAGTAGTTGCCGAACGTCTTCGACAAGGATATGCGCATGGGGCGGAACTTCCTCTTGCTTTCGATTGCGACAATCGTGTCGCGCTCGACCTTTATCATCCCGACTCGCTTCATGCGGGGCAGGACACGGTTGTAGAATGTCGCTTTCGAGATGCTGTTGTTCTTCACGAAAGCGGCGATATCTTCCCCTGTGATTTCCGTCCTCTCGGTCAGGAGCTTCAGGAAGCCGGTCGCTATCTCGAAATATTTCGGCTGGTATTTCTTTGAGAAGATGAAGTTGGTCAGCTCTTCCACGTTCCAGATGCTCCGGGTTATGGTTTCGTTCTTGTCCTGGAACGAGCGCAATTCAGGCGAGTCGTAGCGGGGGAGGTAGATGGATTCGCTTGACGGCACGCCGCGGGAGGCTATCTGGCGGCCGGCCCCATCTGGTTTCGGGTTTTCCGTTTCGGGTTCTGTCGCGGTTCCGGCTTCCGCCGTCTCATCCCCCTTGGTTTCAAGTTCCCCTTCAACGCTCGCGCTCATGAAGGGGAAAGCGCAGAAAAAGAATATAAGGTTTACCGTAACGGTATTCAAATCTCGGCCAGCAGTATCAACCGAAGATGCTCCCGAGGCCGCCTTCCGCGTCCTCCTCTTCCTTCTGGATTTTCTCGATTATGCGCTTCTCAACAGCCGCTTCGGCGGGCTTGGCCACGTCTTTCAGAAGCTCGTCCGCCTTCTTCACAAAGTCATCGGACGCCTTGATGTACACGTACATCTTGGCCTTGTCCTCGCCGAGGATTCCGCCGTCCTTGACCTTGTAGCCTATGCGGGCGAAGCTGTTCTCGGAATACGGGTCAGCTTCCAGAATCTTCATGATTTCCGCCTTCTTGGCGCCAACGCACTCATAAACACGGGTTTTCATCAATCATCGTCCTCCTTTTCCACTGCCTTCTCCGCCTTAAGCGTATCCTCGAACATCACTATCATGGCCGAGTACAGCACCGGATATGCGAAGAAGATGGTGATGAACTGAACGAAAGGAATGAAATTGAGGAACCACACGACCGCGAAAAGCGAATACATCGTGATGAAGAAGATGTGCCTTTTCCTCATGAACTCGAAAGCGTGCTTCATCGAGCTGTAGAGTCCGGTATCGAGGGCGCCTGCCGAAAGCAGCGCCGGCGTGAACATCAGGTGCAGCGTGAATGTCACCGTCAGCACGTACATCCCAGTCAGGACGTCCATGAAATCGATGCCTTTTAGGAAATACAGGTAACCGCCGATGCCGGGCCCTGCAAGCAGCAGCCACAGCAGGTCGCGGAGAAGCATGATGCCGAAGGTCTCGGGCGCCTTGTCGAGCGCATACGCATAGAACTTCGTCAGGCTCGTCTTCTCCTTCCAGACGGCCCCACGGAACGCCCTTGCAAGCGACGCGTTCAGCCCGCCGCTGAAAAACACGAACGTGAGCGCAATCACCCCGAATATGGCCAGGCTCGGCAATGATTGCGGGTCGAAATCCTTCCCGAAGACCGACAGCGCTATGAAATACGCCAGTATGAGCCCGAGCCCTGCCAATAAGAATGCTATCAGCAGGACCATGTACATCAGCGAGCCCCATACGAACAGGAACGGATTTTTCGAATAAGCATTGAAGGCTTTGGTGATGCTCGCTATCATACTCCACCTCTGGACTAAGATAGGTCTAGCGAAGCAAATTATATAAATGACGCCCCCCTTCTCCCTATGGGCCGATAAGCATGGTTGATGTACCGCGCTGCATGAGCACGCAGCATCCTGACAATGTGGCGACGCCGTTCTTCTCAGATTCAGACATCCTTGCCGGCGAAGCCGAAGTGAAGGAGGCGTTCTTCGTCTTCTCCCAGCTTGGATGCCGCGAGCAGATGTGGGATTCGGAGGGCAAGGAGGCCGACAACCAGGTCGTCGAGAAGCTCCTATCGCGCTACCTGGATTTCTTCACGAAGAACCGGCTGGGGAGGGATTTCTTCCTCACTTACCGGGTCCCGAATCCGTCTGTGGAAAAGGCCCAGGGGAAAATCCTGCTTGAGACACTGCACAGCATCCCGCGCGCGTTCGACGTGGCCCGGACAGCCGGACTTGACACTGCGCCGATTTTCGAAGTCATCCTGCCCATGACGACGTCGCACCTTGAACTGGAGCGCGTGCGCAACTATTACGAGCGCGTCATCATCGGGCAGAAAGAGACACGGTTGGGCAGCGAGAAGATATCGGTCAAGGAGTGGGTTGGGGATTTCCAGCCCGAATCCATCAACATCATCCCGCTTGTGGAGAACCTCGAGGCCATAAGCGGATGCGACGCAATCGTATCAAAATACCTTGAAGGCAAAAAAGACCTCGAATACCAGCGCGTATTCCTCGCAAGGAGCGACCCGGCCCTCAATTACGGCTCCACGAGCGCGGTCCTTCTTTCGAAAATCGCCCTCCAGAGGCTTGCGGTCGTGGAAGAGCGGACGTCGGTCCCGATTCTCCCTATTATCGGCGTCGGCGGGGCGCCGTTCCGGGGAAATTTCACCCCCCTGAATGTCAGCAACTGCGGCGAGGAATACCCGAGCGTCCAGACCTACACCATACAATCGTCGTTCAAGTACGACCACCCCTTCCGCGATGTCGCGAACGCCACGGATATGATAAACCACCTGCACCGCAGGCCCCCGCTATTGGTTGACGAGAAAATGGCGATGGGGTATGTGAAGAAGATTGTGAAGGCATACGAAGTCCAGCTGAAAGAGATGGCCGATATGATTAACGGCATTTCAGTCTTCGTCCCGGGAAGGCGGGCGAGGAAGCTGCACGTCGGCCTTTTCGGCTACTCGCGCTCCATGAAAGGAATGAAGCTCCCCCGCGCAATCAAGTTCTGCGCTTCATTCTATTCCATAGGGCTTCCCCCGGAATTGCTCGGGCTTTCCGCCCTCAATGAGAAAGAGTTCGACGCCCTCCACGGGCTCTACACGAAACTGGATGACGACCTTAACGATTCCCTGAAGTTCCTGAACATGGCGAACCTTGGGCGCATGCCGCCGCAGGTCCGCAAGGGCGTCACCAAGGTGCTTGAATGGCTGGATTACGAGCCGGACGAGGATTATTCCGAAATCACTACGCGCATCTACGACAATTTCTTGGCCGGGAAGCACACGCATATTGGAGAGGACATCAAGGCGGCGGCGTGGAAACGTAAGTTCCTGGGCTGAGCGGCCCGTACTAATCGCGATTTTTTCTCAGCTCCCAGAACCATTTTTGCCCAAAACGGTAAACAATTAAAACCGTTCCACCCATCCTTATTGTCAGGCAACAGGGATGCCCGTATAGGGCGAGCGGGCGTCCGGCGGGAGAAAAACATGCCATCCGGCAAACATAGGACTGTGACCAAGCGCAACGGGGACGTGGTCCCATTCGACAAGGCCAGGATACAGCATGTCATCAAGAAGGCAATCCTCGCCGTGGAAAAGAGCCCGAAGATGGACCCCGAAAGGGAAGCCGCGCATTATGCCGATGAAGTGGTGTCCGAATTGCACAGGACCTGCCCGAGCGCTGAGACATTGCATGTGGAGCAGGTGCAGGATGCGATTGTCCAGGTGCTGCACCGCGACCTCGCCCGGGGCGAGAATTCCTATTCCTCGAAGCCCGAAAGCCTCTGGATGGCCTACCTGCTTTACCGGGAAGGCCACTGCCTTGTCAGGAACGGCAGGTTGAAGCCCGAGCATTTCAGCCCGGATACCCGCCCCAAGGAGCGCCTGGAGGAAAGGAGGACGTGGAACCAGGAGCATGATTGCGATACGACAAGAGGGCTGAACCGCTGGTACAAGGGCGGCAGCCTAATCGATCTCATCCGCGCGGCCGAGGAAAGAAGCTCGGCGCAGCTTATTGAGGTTGCAAACAGGGTGGGGGACATGTTAAGCGAGGGCAGGCTCCGCGCCATGATGATAACCGGGCCGACATCGAGCGGCAAGACGTCGACGAGCCGGAAGGCGCTCCGCTACCTTTCCGAAGCCCACCCGAGCGTCAGGTTCAGGGCGCTGGAAGTCGATATGTATTTCCGGGACAATAAATACACCGAGAAGCTGCAATACCGTGTTGACGGGAAGATGATTACCGACGTCAATTTCGAACTCCCCGAAACTTATGATATCGCGCTCCTGAACGAGCACCTTGCGGCCTTGATGCAGGGGCGGACGGTCATGGTGCCGCATTATGATTTTCGGGGGGGCATCCGGACGGGGGAGACGACGCCGTTCCGCCTTGAGCCGGACGAGGTGCTCCTCCTTGACTGCATGCATGCCCTGTCCCCCCAACTGACCGAGGCGATACCTGTCGAAAACAAGTTCAAGCTGTACATCGAGCCCCTGACAGTGCTCTCGGACCATAACGGCTCTCCGGTATATTTTACTGACGTCCGCCTGCTCCGCCGCATGATACGGGACGTCCGCACGCGCGGCTACCCGACAGCCAACACGCTGTGGCACTGGCACCTTGTGCGCAAAGGCGAGAGGTTCATCCTGCCGTATGTCCACAGCGCGGACATGGTCGTCGACACCGGCCTGCCTTACGAGCTTCCGATTTTGAAAGCGCATGTCCGCGATGAATTAACGCGGCTTCTGCCGATGTTCGAACGCAACGAAGACCTTTTCGACGGCCATGCAAGGCTTCAGCGCATACTCAGGCTGTTCCGCCAGATACGGAACGCGACACCTGGGCAGGAGGCCCTGGTGCCACCCGACTCCATTCTCCGCGAGTTCATAGGCGGGAGCGTTTTCTTCGAAAAATGAGTGCGCGCCAAACCGGCATGTGGCGTTTATGCGGCCTCTGGCACGTATTTTAATTTTTCCAGGCCTAGTCTTACCATGACTTCTGCCATCGACCCCTCATCAGTCCACAGGAAGCTTAGGGGCAAGATATCCATCTGCGGCAAGGCGCCGATTAGGACAATATCCGACCTCGCAACGCTCTATACCCCAGGAGTGGCGAAACCATGCCTAGAAATCGCAAAAGACAGCAAGCTTGCCTATGATATGACAATGAAGGGCAATACGGTCGCCATCGTTACCGACGGGACGCGCGTCCTCGGCCTTGGCGATATAGGCCCCGAGGCAGCCCTCCCTGTGATGGAAGGCAAGGCCCTCATAATGCAGCAGTTTGCCGGAATCGACGCGTTCCCGATATGCCTCAGGGAGAAGGACCCTGACCGGATTGTGGAGATTGTCAAGGCAATCTCGCCGGGATTCGGCGCAATCAACCTTGAGGACATCTCCACGCCCAAGGTCTTTTACATCGAAAAGCGCCTGACGGAGGAGCTGGACATCCCGGTGTTCCATGATGACCAGCACGGCACGGCAATCGTCTCCCTTGCAGGCCTGTATAACGCCCTCGGGGTGGCCGGGAAGGAAATCGGGAAAGTGAAGGTCGGCATCGTCGGGGCCGGAAGCGCGGGCTATGCGATAGCAAAGCTCCTGCATGCGGCGGGCTTTCCGGATATCGTGGTCTTCGACAGCAAAGGCGCCCTGTCAGCATCGAGAAGGGATATCGATGAGCACAAGATGCTGCTTGCCGGCTTCAACAAATCCGGCTATTCCGGCCCGCTCGCCGGGTTCGCTGGCGCGGATATCATCATCTCGGCATCGCGTCCCGGTGCGCTCCCGCACGAGGCAATCCGCGCGATGAACAAACCGAACATCGTTTTCGCATTGGCGAACCCGATTCCGGAACTCTCACTCGAGGAGGCGAAATCCCTCAAAATCGACATCTTCGGGACCGGGAGGAGCGATTACCCGAACCAGATTAACAATTCGCTCTGCTTCCCCGGATTCCTCCGCGCGCTCCTGGATTTGAGGGTTAGGAAAATCACGGATGGGATGAAAATCGCGGCCGCAAGGGGCATATCCGGGGCAGTTTCGCACCCGGCAAAAGACAGGATTGTGCCGGACGTCTTCGATAAGTCGGTCGTTGAACGCATCCTGCGCGAAGTCAAGAAGGCGGTTGCGGAAAATGAATAGGAAAATCAAGCCATTAAAAAAAGCGATAAAAAAAGAAAGAAACATCAGTTGGCCGGCACCAGCAGGGGCGCCGAAGACTGTGCCGCAAACATGCTCATCATGAAAGCGAACATGGCCGCATACATCAGCACGAAGAGCAGCACGAAAACTACCACCATCAGGATTACCGGAAGGATGACCACGCCCGCAGCCCGAATCGGGCTCAGTTTGTGAACCTCCTTGAAACCGACATACTTGAGGTAGTAGCTGTAGAGGCTGAGCACGACTGCGCATATGGACAGCGGAATCTGGATGCAGGATGCGCACAGCCCTATCACCGGCACCATGCCCAGCCAGACGAAAGGCACCATGAGGATTGTCAGGGGTAGCTGGACCACGAACAATGACAGCATCGGGAGCGCCGATGCGTTGAAGTTCGCCTGCATGTCCCCGGCCCCTCCAAGCGCCTTGGCCACAAGGAGTTCCAGCAGCGAGTATATGAACATGAAGACGGGTGAGAGGATTAGCATCACGGCTATTACCGCAAGCAGGATGCCCACGGTCATAAGGCCGATGCCCCCGCTGAATATCGACATGATGAGGAGCATCGGGATGTACATCAACCCGACAAGCACGTAATCAATCGCGGTCATCACGTATAAATCCTTGAACCGCTGCCCAAGCCCCACGTTGTCCTTCTGGATGACCGAAACCGGGTTCAGGAAGAATTCCCTCCAGATTTTCGCCCGCGCATAGGGAATCATCGCGACTCCCCTGTCCACGAATTCGAGATATTTACCTACCCAATCATCGACATCGCTCATTTGTTCACCTCAAGAATATGACATGCTAAGCAGCATCATTGCCAGGTAGGATGCGAAATAAATCGTCATATACGCCCCGATTTCGAGGACCAGGGCGACAATCGTGGCAATTGCCGCATACTTGGGCTCCATCCCATGCACGTGCTTCATCCCGCGATATTGCAGGTATAACGCGTATATGGTTATCACGTAGGCCAGCGGGCCGAGGATGAATCCCACGATAACCGCATATGCGGCGAAAATCGGGATCATGAGCGCAAGGTGCGCGGCCGTTGAAAGGACCATCACGCGCAACGTGTCGGAATAGCTCCCCTTCCCTCCGAAAAGCTTCATCACGATGTGATAAAACGCCGCACGCGCGAGGTTGACGGCCCCGGGCCAGACCAGGATGCAGATTATCAGCGCGGCGAAAACCGCAATCGTCCAGAGCGGGCTTGCCAGGATGCCGACGAAGCCGAGAATCCCGAGAAGAAACAGCATAATGGCCCCGAAGAAGAGCCACATATACCAGAAGCCGATTAAGGAAGCGATTATCCCAAGGGCAGTAAGCGCGTATGCGTCTTTTATGCTTTCAGCGATTCCGCGCTTCTCCTTAAGCGCTTCTTCCACCCTGCCGTCTGAGAACGCAATCCATGCAGGAACCTGGCTATAAGGCACTTTGGCCAGCACGTCGAATGAGAATTTCTTGTATTTCAGGAACAGCTCATGCAAGCCGGAATAAGCTTCGCTGTCTTTGATTTCGCCCATATCGTTGATTATTCTTGGGCCAATGATTTTTTATTCCATTGGGAAAAAACCGCAGCGCATGGCGCCAAATCTAGCCGCGCATCCTTACCCTCTTCAAGATTCCCTTGTCGGTTTCGGCCGGCCCGGTGGCGCTAGAAATCACCAGTTCAAGGTCCTCCTTGCCCATGATGCCTTCCTGCAAAATCAGCTCTTTCAGGCTGATGCCTTTTTTGTAAGCCTCCTTGACGAGAAGCGAAACCTCCTTGTAGCCGAGATAGGGGTTCAGGGCGGTGGCGTAGCCGAACGAACGCTCGAAGTTCTCTTTCGTCCGGGTTTCGTCCACGGCAAGTCCGTCTATGCAGTGCTCCCTCAGCATCAGCGATGCCTGCCCGAGCATCTCGGCGCTCTGGAAAAGGCTGTTCGCGATTAGGGGCGTGGCGAAGTTGAGTTCGAGCTGGCCTGAATGCACCGCAAGCATCAGCGCCTGGTCGTTCGCCATCGCCTGGAAGCACACCATGTTCACGGCTTCGGGAATCGATGGGTTGATTTTCCCAGGCATTATGGACGAGCCGGGCTCCACTTCAGGCAGGATGATTTCAGCAATCCCGGCTTTGGGACCGGATGCAAGAAGCCGCAGGTCGTTCGATATCCTGCCGAGGGTGATGGCATACCTCCGGAGTGCCCCCGAAACCGGGAGGAAATCGTTCATGTCCTGGGTTATCTCGATGCCGTCCTTTGCGGCAACGACGTCGACTTTCCCTTCCTTCCGTATCCTCTCTGTGACCGTCTGCCTGAACTTAGGATGCGCCAGGATTCCGCTTCCTATCGCGGTCCCCCCAACGCCGATTTCCTTCATGCCGGCAGCCGCCCGCCCGATTTCCTCGATGTCTTTTTCTATCGCCCGGGAATACGCCGCAAACACCTGACCATATGTCATGGGGACGGCGTCCTGGAGGTGCGTCCGGCCTATCTTCATGACGCCCCTGTACCTCGTGGCTTTCTTGCCGAACGCTTCCTGCAGCCGCTTCGCTTCGGCCATCGTTTTAACACATAACCGCATCGCGGCGATCTTGATTGCCGAGGGCACGACATTGTTCGAGCTCTGCGACATGTTCACATGGTTGTTGGGGTGGACGAATTTGTACTGCCCCTTCTTCCCGCCCAGGAGTTCCTCGGCGCGGTTCGCAATCACTTCGTTGACATTCATATGCAGGGGCGTGCCGGCCCCGGCCTGGAACGCGTCCAGGATGAACTCGGAATCCAGCTTCCCGGCAATGACCTCGTCTGCGGCCTTCACTATTGCACCCGCAGTTTTAGGGTCCAGCATGCCGAGTTCCGCATTCGCCTGCGCCGCGCATTTCTTTATCAGCGCCACGGAGCGGATGAGCTCGATATGCACCTTCGTCCCGCTCAGCCTGAAATTAAGGGCCGCACGGGATGTGAATGAACCGTAATATGCCGAATCGGGGACGCTGACCTTCCCGATGAAGTCCTCTTCGATTCTCATGTGTCATCCCTTTGCCTTGATGATAAGCAGCGAAAGCATCGCAAGCATTGCCGCAGCGGGACAGGCTGACGCCCCGGACCCGTGCCCATCAGGCTGCGGAACCCCGGAATCGTTGCTGTCATCTTGCACCGGCGGAGTTGGAGGCGTGGCATTCGCTGGAGGCGTGATGTTTGACGGCGGGGTCGTGTTCGCCGGCGGCGTCGTGTTGGAGGGCGGCGTCTGGTTCGAACTGCCGCCGGTATTATTCGCCGGGGGTGTTGGCGGAACGGGGGGCGCCTCGAAGCATTTCGCATACGTGAATTCTATCTCCCTGCTTTGGAAGCCCTGCTTGTCCACGCGCAGCGTGAACATCGCGCTCAGGAAGCGGAGCGTGCCGGGGACGGGTATCGTAGTTTTTCCCTGCGAATCGGTCTTGCCCGGGTTCGGAAGCGCCTGGTACGTGTAATCGGTGTAGAACAGGTACGCCATCGCGCCTTCGACGGCATCGCCGGTATCGTTCGAATCGACGCTGACCTGCAGCTGCTTCGTGTCGCAGTCGACTGTTATCCCGACATCCAGTGCGGGAAGGCTTTCGCTCCCCGTGTCCTGGGTGTCGATGAACGCGGGCTTCACCGTGAATGCCATGCCGATTCCGCTTGATAGCAGCAGTGCCGCCAATACCAATGTCAGTAGTTTCATGCCCATCAACCCTCGCACCTGCCGCCATCGCATACCGACCCCGTCGGGCAGGTGAATGTGGCGTTCATGATGTTGTTATCGTCGCAGTAGTATTCGATGCCGCCGTCGTTCCCGGTGCACTCGTCGCGCTTCAGTTCGTCCCCCTTGTTCGTCCCGCCCTGCCGGAATATCTCGTATCCCCCGTCCGAATCAGTGCAAATGACCTGCTTGCAGGACGCCTGGAGGCATCGGTAGCCTTGCGGGCATTTGACCGTCTCGGCGACATAGTTTCCAAGCGTGCAATAGTATTCCCTGACATAGTCCCCTTCCAGGCACTTGTCAAGGTATTCCGCGACCACCAGGCCGCTTTTTACTACGACCTTCCCTTCGATGTATATGTCATCCCCCGAATCCGTGTCGGTGCAGTTGCCGTACATCTTCACGCACCTGCCGCCCGTGCATTCATAGCCTGACGCGCAGTCGGTCTCGGAGCTCCTTGCGCCCTGGTCGCAGTAGTATTCCTTGACTTTCTTCATGTCGACGCACGAGTCTTCGAAAACGTTGCCGGATGCGTTGATGGAGCCTTTCGTATACACATCCTTGCCGTCGCTGTCCGAGCAGTCCGGTTCTGGGATTGGCGGCAATGCCACAACGCATGTCCCGTCGTGGCACTCATAATCCTCCGGGCATGGCATCGTCTCCTTTCCGGCTATTTCGCCTTCGCAATAATACTCCTCGACCGATTCGAATACGACGCAATAGTCGGTGTAGTTGCCGCTGTCTGATGTGACGGTGCCCTTCACCGTCGAGTTCTTCCCACCGTCGGTATCCTTGCATGCGTCGCAAGCTCCGGCGAACTTCGTCTTTGCGCCGTAGCAGCGGGCGCTGCAGGCATTCGGATAAGTCAGGCCGTCTTCCGCGCACACCTGCTTCAGGTCCTGGGTGCAGTTGGCCAGGCAGCTGGCGGTCGCATTCTGCGGCTCCGGGGCCGTCCCGGCGCAGCCCATGCCCAGAGCGATTATCACCACGATACAAACGACAATAAGAGTGCCTCTCATGGGCAAATACTATCTTTAAGGATTTAAAAAAAGAGGTGAGGAGCCCGAAATGGCCGGAAAAATGAAAAGGCCGGGTTAGGCAGGCTGGCTGGCCCCTCAGGATATGCAGACGCCGGTGTCGCAGGAGCCGGGGCACTCGTTCTCGACCCATGCTATATTATCGGATGCGTCACAGTAGAACTCCGTCTGCCAGACGGGATTGATGCAGTAGTCGCTGTTGAACGAGCCGCCCTTGCTCGTCGTTCCGAATACGTTCGAATCCATGCCGCCGTCACTGTCGGCGCACCCCGCGGCTGGCGGTGACGGGACGCATTCCCCCCCGCTGCATATCTCGCCGCTTGCGCAGGAGAGCGTCGTGCTCTGGACCACGTTCCCCACGCAGAAATACTCGTTCACCGCAGTGCCGGAGGCGCAGGTATCCGTGTAATCTCCGGATTCGCCCGATGCAGTCCCCCGCTCGTCCCGGTCCTGCCCGCCGTCGCTGTCCTCGCACTCGAACTGCCTGCAGGCGCCCGTGCGGCATTCATAGCCGCTTTGGCATGCCACTGTGCGGCTCGACTCCTCATTGCCAACGCAGTAATACTCGCGAAGCGTGCTTGAATCCTCGCATGCGTCGGTTTGCGCGCTGGATGCAAGAATCGTTCCCCAAGTCACCGAACCCTTGTGGTATATGTCGTCTCCGGAATCGGTTTCGGTACAGAACCTGTCTGCAATTATGCACCTCCCGTCCATGCACCGCTCGCCGCTGTCGCACATGTGGATTGCGTTTGAAACGTCTCCGTCCTGGCAGAAATATTCCTTGACAAGCTGGAGGTCGGTGCAGACGTCGATGTATGAAATCCCGTTTTTCTTCACGACGCCTGAGGTGTCGTACGCTTCCCCGCCGTCGCTGTCCGTGCATGCGCTCTGGACGGGCGCTGCGGGCTTTGCAACGCAGGCGCCTTCCTTGCATTCGTAATCCTGCGGGCATGCAATCGTCTGGTTGGACATCGCCCCCGTGTCGCAGTAGTATTCCATGACCGAGCCATTGCCCGAGCAGTAGTCGATATATGCATACGAACTCGTTCCAGCAACGACATTGCCCTTGACCATGACGTCCTTTCCGCCATCCGAATCATCGCAAGCGCCGGCCGCGGCGCATTCGCCCGCATGGGCAATGCTTGATTTGGCGCACGCCGCCACGCACGCATTGCCGTATGTCTTGTTGTCAGTTCCGCAAACCGGGTCGTACTGCATGGTGCAGACGCAACCGGTCTGGTTGGTTTGGTTGGACGTGTTGTTCTGGGTCGTCCCCGGGCCGATGCACCCGGCAAATAATACGAATATCGCCACTGCTGCAAGGTATGCCTTCATGGATTATTCATTTCCGCAAATCATTATATGCGCTGCCATAGGCACCCCCACTGTCCCATGCCTCAGAAGAAGAACTAGGGCGGGGATGTAACCTGGAGATTCCTTAGGAAATTCTCGTGGAAAATGGTCGTCGAAAGCTCGGGGTGGAAACAGGTGGCAAGGAAGAAGCGGCTGCCCGCACGCTGCTCGCATGCGACGATATCATCGCCCCGCTTCGCAAGCGTCTTGACGCCCGGGCCGACTGATTTTATCTTTGGGGCGCGTATGAAAACCGCCTTGGCCCGGCCGAGCCAGGTGTCTATCTCTTCCTCGAACGATGCGGATTGCGTCCCGTAGGCGTTGCGGTCGATTTCCATGTCCATCAGGGCGAGCGTCTTCTGCCCAGCCTCTTCTTTGTGTATCCGCTTGGCAAGCATGATTGCCCCGGCGCACGTCCCGAAAACCGCGGGCACGCAGCGCATGGCATCCAGCATGCCTTCGCGCTCGCAGAGCTTGTACATCGTGGTGCTTTCGCCGCCAGGGATAATCAGGCCTTGCAGGCCATGAAGGTCGTCCACAAGCCGGACTTCAGCGACGTGGCAGTCGATACCGAGCCTGCGGGCCGCGTCTTTCGTGGCAGAGATGTGCTCGGTTACAGAACCCTGGAATGCCAGAACGCCTATTTCCATGCGCATCCGCACCTTTTCCGTTTGAGTATGAGCAGCTGGTCATCCGGATGGTCTATGTATACCGACTGCACCCCTTTTCCCGTCGCTTGCGCCTTGTCCAGGGGGCTGCGATGAGTATAGCCGCGCTTCCCGAATTCGGCGACGAGTTCCGCATGGCGCAGGTAAAGCGCCTTCAGCCTCCCTTTCCACCTGAGCGTCTCAGGGTGGCGGGAATACCCTTTCTTGCCTTTTGTAAGGATTGACCAGATGGCATGGAGCTCACGGTGCTCGCCGAGAAGATGGTTCCGGCAAAGCCGGGCAGGCGGGATGTCCCATACTCTCACAAAAGCACCTACACGCCGCGCTCACTCATCTTCGTCGCGAGCGCGGAGGCATCAAGGCCGCGCATCGGCTCCCCGAGGCCCTCGCTCGCCTGCGCGATTCTTTTTGCGTCATTGAAATGCGCGACCGCATCGACAATGGCCTTCGCCCGCTTGGCCGGGTCCGAACTCTTGAATATGCCTGAGCCCACGAATACGCCGTCCACGCCGAGCTGCATGCACAAAGCGGCATCGGCAGGAGTCGCAATGCCGCCGGCTGCGAAATTCACGACGGTTAAACGCCCGAGTTTTGCAGTCTCCAAGACCAGGTCCTGCGGCACGCGGCACTCGGCCGCCACGCGGGCAATGGTCGCGGCCTTTGCGCCTGATAGCGCCTTGATTTCGGAGTCGATTGCCCGGATGTGCCGAATAGCCTCCACGATGTCTCCGGTGCCGGCTTCCCCTTTCGAGCGTATCATCGCGGCGCCCTCGTCTATCCTGCGTAGCGCCTCACCCAGGTTGCGCGCGCCGCAGACGAAGGGCACCTTGAATCGCTTCTTGTCAACATGGAACTGCGAATCGGCGGGAGTCAGCACCTCGCTCTCATCGATGAAATCCACGCCGAGCGCTTCCAGCACCTGCGCCTCCACGAAGTGGCCTATCCTGCATTTTGCCATGACGGGGACTGTCACTGCCTGCCGGATTTCCTTGATTTTCAGGGGGTCGGACATCCGGGCGACCCCGCCTTCGGCCCGGATGTCGGCAGGGACGCGCTCGAGGGCCATGACGGCCACTGCGCCGGCTTTTTCAGCTATGCGCGCCTGCTCGGCGTTCGTGACGTCCATTATCACGCCGCCCTTCAGCATCTGGGCGAGCCCGGACTTTAATTGGAAAGAGCCTATTTGCGGCATAGGAATCAGGTTATTATCGCTCGGAAAGAACTTTAATTTATGCTGAGAAGCCAGGGTATGGAGCCTTCGACGAAGATGCTTGCGAAGGATTTGGGCAAAGGCATGGTGCAGTGCCTGGCATGCAGGCATTATTGCAAGATTGCAGAGGGGAGGGCGGGATTCTGCGGAGTGCGGGCGAACGAATCGGGCAAACTGAGGCTGATGGTCTACGGAAAGCCGTGCGCGGTCCATATCGACCCCATCGAGAAGAAGCCGCTTTTCCATTTCCTCCCGGGGACCAGGAGCTTCTCGATAGGCACATTCGGGTGCAATTTCGCGTGCTCATTCTGCCAGAACTGGGACATCAGCCAGGCGCCGCAGGAGGCGAGGCAGAAAGACCCGCAAAGGTGGAAGGACTATTTTCAGCGCCTGATGGAGAACTGCGAGGAATGGCCGCCCGAGCGCGTAGTCGATGAGGCATTGCGGAGCGGATGCAAATCCATCTCCTTCACGTACAACGAGCCGACCATTTTCACCGAATATGCAATCGACGTGATGAAGCTCGCGAGGAAAAGGGGCCTCAAGGGCGTCTATGTCACTAACGGGTATGAGTCGCACGAGTGCTGGGACGCGATAAAGGGCCATATCGACGCGGCCAATATCGACCTCAAGGCGTACAACAAGAGATTCTATACTGAATTGTGCAAGGTTCCGGATTTCGAGCCGGTCAAGGACTCCATCATCTATGCCAAGAAGCTCGGCATCTGGGTCGAGGCCACGACTCTTATAATCCCGGACTGGAACGACGATGAAAGGGAACTGAAAGCCGAGGCGGAATTCTTCGCCTCCGTGGACCCGGAGATGCCCTGGCATGTCACGGCATTCCACCCGGACTATAAGCTGCTCGACAAGGAGCCGACTCCGCCGGAAATCCTCATCAAGGCCCGGGAAATAGGGAAGATGGCCGGCATCAGGCACGTCTATTGCGGCAATGTCCCGCTCAGCTATTCCGAATACGAATCGACGATTTGCCCCAAATGCGGGAAGGAGCTCATCCGCCGCAGGGGCTATGACATAGACAATATCAAAATCATAGGCGGCAAATGCGGATTCTGCAAAACCGCCATAAAGGGCGTGTGGAAATGACTGTGACAAAGGTCAGGAGCCCGGCGGTGGCCGGGACATTCTATCCCGCTGATGCGAGGGAACTGCGGATGATGATTGAGAAGTACCTCGCGCTTGCCGGAGACGTCAAGGTCGGGGGAAAACTAAGGGGTCTCGTCGTGCCCCATGCGGGATATGTCTATTCCGGACCTACCGCGGCATATGGGTACAAAGCGCTCGAAAGCGCGAAATTCGAGAAAGTAATCATCATGGGGCCGTCCCATTATGCGGCGTTCCCGGGGGCTTGCGAATCCGGATACGGGCTCTGGGATACCCCGCTGGGCAGGATGAAGGCCAAAAGCGCCAGCGGCTGGCCGGTAAGCGTTTTCCCGCAGGCCCACGGCCCGGAACACTGCCTCGAAGTGCAGCTCCCGTTCCTCCAGGTCATAGGCAAGGGGGAAATCGAGGTCTGGCCGCTCTTGTGCGGGCAGGTGGAGCCTGGCGAACTGGCGGACCGCGTCGCCAAGGAGCTCGATGCCAAAACAGTCGTGATTGCAAGCTCGGACCTGAGCCATTACAAGGATTACGATAGCGCAAAGCGGACCGACAGGATTGCCAATGAGGCTGTCCCTGCCCTGGACATCGCACGGTTCGAGCGGGAGGGGGATGCATGCGGCAAGACCGCCATACTGACGCTGATGCACATAGCCAAAAGGAAGAAATGGAAGGGCGTCCTCCTCGATTACCGCAATTCCGGCGACACCGCCGGCCCGAAATCTAGCGTTGTAGGGTACGGCTGCTACGCGTTCTACGAGGAGAAATAGATGGCCGCGGACATTTTGGAGGAAATCGAAGCGATAAAGGAGCGCAATGCCCGCGTGGAAGCGGACAAGGCGTGGGAGATAAGCAATGCCAGGAAAGCGGTCATCACAGTCTTCACATACGCCCTTTCCGTCCTGGTACTCGCAAGCATCGGCGCCCCGCAGCCCCTCCTGAATGCGCTGATTCCCTCATTGGGCTTCCTGCTCTCCACGATGACTTTCGGGGCGTTCAAGGACTACTGGGTGAAGAATGTTTATGGCAAACGGGGGAAATGAGCATGGCACTTGAGAAGAAGGAAAGGGAATACCTGCTGAAACTGGCGAGGGATGCGGTCAAGGCGCATCTTGCGAACGGAAGGAAGCTTGATGTTGCGCCCAAAGACGTGCCTTCCAAGAGGCTTGTCGAGAACGGGGCATGCTTCGTGACATTGTACCTGGGCAAGCAGCTTCGGGGCTGCATCGGAACGCTTGAGGCGCACCGGCCCCTTGTCATGGACGTGATTGAGAACGCGCTCAGCTCGGCTTTCGAGGACCCGCGGTTCCGTCCGCTCCGGCAGGATGAGCTGGCGAAAGTGACATTCTCGATTTCAGTCCTGAGCGAACCGAAGCCGTTCCCGGTGAAAGACGCAGCCGACCTCCTCAGGAAGCTGGTCCCGGAGAAGCACGGCATGATAATCCAGAAGGGTTATGCGAGGGCGACGTTCCTCCCGGTGGTCTGGGAGCAGCTCCCGAAGAAGGAGGAGTTTTTGGCGCACCTGTGCATGAAGGCAGGGCTCGGTAAGGATGCCTGGCGCGACACGAAAGGGATGGAATTCTTCGTCTATGAGGCTGAGGAGTTCTCAGAATAGTTAAAAAGGGTTGGTGCCTAACATCAAAAATCTCATTTCAATTCATGCCGACGTCGCATAACCCGGTAGCGCGACGGTCTCGAAGCAGCAGCCCGAAACGGGGTGCCGCGATTAAACCGTTCCCTTTGGGATTCCAGGTTCAAATCCTGGCGTCGGCGTATACTTATAGATAGCGATAGCCTTGGTGCAACTAATAAAACTGTTCTCGTTCTATAGCCATCCATGATAGTCCTCAACCTCAAGACATACCCTGAAAGCATACAGAAGGCGCTCCTTTTCACGGACATTACCAGGGAGGTGGTGGGTGACACGGGCGTAAGAATAGTGGTCTGCCCTCCGACAGTCTTCCTCCGCGAGGCTGCCGAAAGCTTCTCGGACGTTTTTGCCCAGCATGCCGACCCCGAACCTGCAGGCGCGCATACGGGCTCCATCAGCGCGGAGATGCTGAAAGCCGCGAAGGTTAAGGGCTCGCTGATCAACCATTCCGAAAAGAGGGTCGCCGATTCCTCGAGGATTAAGGCGACGATTGACAGGCTGCACGAGCAGGGGCTTGAGAGCCTGGTCTGCGCGGCGGCGACTGGGGAGGCCTCGTCTTTCGCGTCATACAGCCCGACATTCATAGCGGTGGAGCCGCCCGAACTCATCGGAAGCGGGATAAGCGTATCTAAGGCGAAGCCGGAGATTGTCATAAACTCGGTAAAGGCCGTCAAGGAAGTCAACCATAACGTCAAGGTCCTCTGCGGCGCCGGCGTCAGCAACAAGGATGATTTGAAAAAGGCCCTCGAACTCGGAGCGGAGGGCGTGCTTCTTGCAAGCGCTTTCGTGAAAGCGAAGGACCCCAAGGCGTTCCTGGCTGGATTGGCGTCCGTTTTCTAAGCCGCCATTTACCCCGATGCCCATAGAAAGGTTTAAAATCCTCAGGAGGGCGATAGCATCGGGGTGATTGTATAGCAGAATTGAACCAGACAGTCCTAATGGACTCCGTGAACACGGCGGTCCAGAACATAACGGTATCGAGCATCGAGTTGATACCGAGCATCATAGCCACCGTACTGGTGCTTGTGCTTGGTTGGGTCGTAGCATTCATTGTAAGCAGGCTATTCGCGGGGCTGCTCCGCACGATTAAGCTTGAGGAGTTCCTCAAGACGCACAAGGTCGAGGACGCCCTTGGCTCGGTGAAAATCAGCGACGTGCTCACCAAGATAGTGAAGTATTACGTGCTCCTCATCTTCATCCAGGCCGCGGTGTCGTATGTGGCTCCGCAAGCCGTCGTCGATTTCCTCGGCGACGCCCTGCTGAAGCTCCCGCTGATTATCAGCGCGATAATAATAGTGCTGATTGCGGTCATATTCGGCGAGTACCTCAAGGAGGCGATTGTCGAGCTGGACAAGAAGTCAGCCACGGTGAAGCTGTCCGCTCGGGCGGTCAAGCTGGTCGTGATATACATAGGGGTGACGATGGGGCTTGATACGGTCCATATCAGCACGACTATCCTGACAGGCATCTTCCTGACAGTCATCCAAGCGGTCGCTTTCGGCATCGCTCTCGCCCTCGGCATAGCCTTCGGCCTTGGAGGCCAGGAAGACGCCAAGGAAGTCATAAAGAGCTCGAGGAAGAACCTCAAGGTCTGATTTTTTTATTTTTTCTTTCCATTTTTCCTGCCCATGGAAGCGAGCGGCACTGATTTGAATTTTTTCCAATCCAACTTGGGCATGGCAAACCTCAGATTGGCCCTATTAATCCTGGTATGCGGGTTGTCCGCAAACACATTCGCCCGTAGTGCGGTGGAAGCCGCCCAGGCGGCGAACGAGGTGGACACGGCATATTGCACGAAAAGCGGCGCAAACATGATAGACTACTGCACCGGATACTGCGAACTGCAATCGGGCGAATCCTGCACCTCAGCGGCAT
Source organism: archaeon (assembly GCA_020053355.1). Classification (GTDB taxonomy): domain Archaea; phylum Micrarchaeota; class Micrarchaeia; order Anstonellales; family Bilamarchaeaceae; genus Bilamarchaeum. The sequence goes on from JAGVNI010000014.1 coordinate 68,205, forward strand.
ACAGCGAGTCGGCGGACACGAACGACATTGACCTGTGCGAATGCACATGCGGGGTGGAGGGGCTGACATACAGCTATGAAAGCGTCCCCTGCGGGCTGGACCTTAACATTTACGGCACGCCAAGCGGCGATGACTACGGGTATTCCGGGGATGCAAGCTTCTGCTGCCTGCCGGCGTTCCTGCTTGGGATGATAGGGTTCGCAACGATCCGCATATGAGGATGCAGGCGGTCCTGCCTTCGTCCTTCCTTTTCCTAATTTGGCTTATTTTCCCGGATTTGCCGGATTTCCAATCTTCGGGTTTTCGAGAATTGCGCAGACTTTAAGGGAAATGTCCCGGATAGCACCCGCCATATTCACCGGAACGGCCTTGGGGATGTCCGTGGAATAGCGGACGTATGTAAGTATGCGGGCTAGGCCAGGATTCCTCTGGAAATCCACGGACACGCCCTCCCAGTTCCTGCGGATTCGCTCGGTGATACCGGGATTGTTCGAGGGGAGGTGGACCGTGTCGCTTGAAGGCCGGGCTGCAATCCGCGCTTTCGCTATCGCTTCAGGGCATACGCACTCTACCAGAAGGATGGGGTTTCCGAATGCAATGGCCGCATCGTACGAGCGCGCCCGGCTCTCATATGTCTGGTGAGGCCTATCCACGATTACCCCGTTATTGTCCCGGAGCAGATTCATGACCCAGACGTCCATTTGCCAAAGTATCTGGACATTGTCTTCCTTCTTGTATGGAAACAAGCCCAGTTTCTGACGCGTCTCGTCGATTCCGATTAAATGGAAACCGTCCAACTCCTTCTGGATGGCACGGGCTGCGGTCGTCTTTCCGCATCCGTATTTCCCGCATACTACGATGAGGGGTTTTTTTGCATCTGATGGGGGTTGGGCTATAACCACAAAAATACACCGATTATAATATGATAAATTCTCTTTAAAAACCCATCACCAGCCAATAACTATGATTATCGCGGTTGTAGTCTAGCCTGGTAGGACTTAGGCCTTCCAAGAAACTTTCCTCCGGTTTTTCCCCGGTTAAAGTTTCATCAAACTTCATGAGGAAAGCCTATAACCCGGGTTCAAATCCCGGCGACCGCATTTGAAACTTTACTTAGCCCGGACTCCGGTTAAAGTTTCATCAAACATCCTGTCCGGTTCAAATCCCGGCGACCGCATTTGAAACTTTACTTAGCCCGGACTCCGGTTAAAGTTTCATCAAACTTCATGAGGAAAGCCTATAACCCGGGTTCAAATCCCGGCGACCGCATTTGAAAGGGGCGCTAAGATTCAACGTTCGCGTCCAATTGATCGTCGTAACGACCAATGGACCATTGATGCCCGGCATCAATTGGTCCCCTTTCAGACCCCCACCTGAGCCTACGCTAAGGATATGGAATTTTCGATTTCTTATCTTTTCTATTAGTATTCTACCACAAGTGAGCATTTGTATAAAAAGTACATTTTTTCAGCAGCGGACATGGGAAAAATACTACGGCGATTGCCGATTCGCTTGAAAAGAGGGTAATGCGGGTTTATTTCAGGGGCTTCATGACAGGCAAGAGCCTATCGACGATGCGAAGAACATTTTTAAACTAAATATCCCATAATTAAGATTGAGAGAACCCCACATGACCAAGCATAAAACAATTTTCGGCTCAGCCCCACCTAGTGGCAAGCCGGTCCAAAGAATAACCTTATCACCCCCCTTGGTCGATGCCATAGCAAAGGGAAACGGGCGTGCAATGCCCTTCATCCCCAGCCTCACCCGCCATGGCTGCGAACTATCACTGGAGGTGGCGACCGACCCGTGGGTCACAAAGGGCCTGTTCGACATGGGACGCATGGGCATGGACGATTTCGGCAACATGGGGGAGTATGTCTCCACCCTCATGCAGATTTTCGAGGATGCCCGGCGCTGCACTGTTTTCTTCGCCCCGAGCAACCTCTTCGCCGACACGATGAAAGAGAGGCTGGAGCACAGGCTGACGGTCATCCGGGCAAACGGCCGGACAACTATTGACGAAACGGGAAAAACATCCTGGGGCGGGCCTTTCGACCCGGCGCTCTCTGTTTTCGCGAACAGGACGCCAACCGTATATGATTACAACCTGGGCGAGGCCTACCCGCACGGCATCAGGATGGTCTTCGACGACCTGGACCGGAACAGCGACCGGGGGAACATCTACTCCATTCCCAAAAGCGTCCCGGGTGGCATGGTAGGCATAATGCCTTTCTATTACCGGGAATCCGACAATCCATCCGGGGTCGTCTGGCTGGAAGGCGACCTCCGGGCGCGGAATTCTAGGCTTGAGGGCTTCAGCAAGGCGTACTGGGCTGCGACGCTCGCCATGAGCGCCTCATCGCAGATTTCGTTATTGCTCACGCACAGGTTCGATTCGATAACCAACCTCCCCCGGAGGGTGGATTTCGAGATTGACCTCAAAGACGGCATCCGCGGGATGATACGGGATGGCAAAGGAATCTACATGATGTTCATCGACCTCGACGACTTCAAGCGCATCAACGACGATTACACCCATCCGATTGGCGATGAGATATTGAAGCAGGCGGCTGAGATGATGCAGCGTTCCGTCCGCACCGGCGACATGGTTGCACGGGTGGGCGGCGAGGAGTTCGCGGTCAAAGTCGAGTGCGACTCCCACCAGAAGGCCCTTGAGATAGCCGAGAGGATAAGGGCGAACGTCGACCGCATCAGCGTCTGGGTGGTCCGCAGGGAAGGGAAGGTCGAGATGGTCCGCAGGAACCAGGACGACCGGACCCCGCTTCCGGAAGGTGCCGAGGAAGTGAAGGTGACCTGCAGCATGGGCGTAATCGACGTGCGGGCGACAGCCGGGAACAAGGTGGGGATGGTTATCCCCCCGAACGGGAGAGGCGACAAGCTCGTGCAGGACATCTACAGCCAGGCGTACAGCCAATCGGCGGAGCTTCTCCACCACGCAAAGAGCAACGGGAAGAACTGCGTATACTATCGGGACGGCGGTTTGGCATGCAGGGCGCTCCGGATGTCTTTCAGTTAGGTTTTAAATCCCCTGCAGGCTATTTTCATTAATTCGCCTCCGTAGCTCAGGAAACTTTTTAGGAAAAAGTTTCATCAAAAACGCCTAAAGAGTTGAGCAATGGCAGAGCGCCTCTCTCGTAAGCTTTTTGGGAAAAAGCTTAACCAAAAACCGTTTGTGGCAAAACCCTTCCGGGTTTTGAAACTGAAGGTTTTAGGCCGCCTTTTCCCAAAAGGCGGAAGGAGGAAGTCGGGGGTTCAAATCCCTCCGGGGGCTTTTTTTACTAATTCTCATCTTACATACGTTCATAAACACTTAGTATCACAATATACTAATGGTTCCTAGAGCACTATTCAGGAATAGGGATATTTCTCCTAATGATTACCGCCATCTCGCCGGCAGCAGGAAAGAGGTGGAGCTCGCCGGCCTTCCGCTGCCCGGAGTAGACAGGCTTGTCGAAATCCGCAGCCCCAAGGGCAAGCGGGATTTCAATCCAAAGGATTACCGCGCCCTTTATCGCTACTGCTTTCCGGAACCTGACGAGCAGAGCCCATGGTCAAGCATGGCCGGCACGTTTTCGGACATGGCCCGCATCGACAGCGGCACTGAAGGTTCTGATATGCTTCGCAAGACATACGGCATGCTCCGCTACCGCGACGTTGTCGCATTGAGCGGCAGGCAGGTTGTTGGATTCACGTCGTTCGTGACCATGCCGCTTGATTCTGGCAATGCCGTGGTTTACAGCCTTTATAGCGGCACGGCAGACCAGGCATTCATGATAACACAGTACGGGCGCCTGGATAATTTCAGGGGCAAGGGGTTGGCAAGCCTTTTCATGCTGGTCAAGCATGGGATGGCCGAAGAGGATGCGCGAAAACTCGGATACGCCGGGAGCGTGGCGGGAACCATGATGGATGCGTCATTCATCGGCCAGGCAGACAGTGAAACAGGCATCCGTGAGACGAAAACGCGCCTTGAGATAAATCAGCGCCTTGGTGCGCTCGCCTTGATGCTTGATGCGGGCTCCGGTTGCTGGGTCACGCCGTGCTTCCAGCCTGCGCTCTCTGAGCATTCGAACCCTATCCTGATGCATCTCCTTTTCAGGGAGCGCCAGGCAAATCCCGAGCGGCTTGGGGGAATCTCCGAAATCGACCTGGGATTGGCAAGGAATCTGGCGGCCGCGTATGCCAGCACTTACGCATGGCAGTCGACCCCGGACGAGATATCCGAAATGGACGGCTTCGTGGATAGCCGGTTCGCTGCGGCAAAGAGGGCTATCCTCGTGCCTGTGGAACACCTGCCGGATATCACAGCGCTGGCATCGGCTGACCCAATGCTGAGAGACCAGGTCGAGCGGGATTATGGCCAGCCCGGCGAGCATGCAAAAATGATAAAAACAGCATTGGGGTGACGGGGCTCAGCGGCGTTTTACTTTCCGTTTATGCGCCTTCCCGTTTTCGTGGATGCAACTGTCTTTTGTATGTGTATGCCCTTCGTGTCCAGGATGCACATGCTTTTTCTCGGTTTTCTTTTCCATGTTACCACCTTCCGATTTTTGAGATTTCTATACCGTGGTTGTTGCCTCTCCGGTAAATCATACCGTGATATTCGTCCAAACCAAAGTATGAGTTTAATACGTTAATTACCTCATTCGCATTAAAGTCCTTGCAGGAATATAAGTCGAAATATATTTCGTTCGTATCTGAAAAAAGATGCAGGGAGCAGTGGCTCGTGGTAATCATCTGCACAAAGCTCTGCCCCGGAAAATCAAGGTCCGCTGCATCTGACCATACAAGAGGCCCCAGGGCTTTCATATCCGCCACTTCCAGAATGTCTCTGACAATGGATTCCGCACGCTTTTTTGGAACGTTCCCCATGTTTTTGATTTTAGCGTTGATTGTCAGATGCAGATGGGTCAATTCTTCCATATAATCCTCCTTAAGAGCTGAGTTCGGCAATCCTTCTGCTTACATGGTCTGCCTGTATTTTCAGGGTTTCTAGCCTGGATTCAAGCATTTGCCTTTCCTCGGCTTTACTGAGGTTATCCCCAGCACAGCACTTTGGTATAACCCAGCCGTTCCTTTTTCTGCATTTCCAGTTTTCTTGCGCCCACCCGGGCCCGGTTCCATCTCCATTTGGCATGAATCCACCTCGTTTTTTATGTAATAGTCCCCACCCTTGATTTTGATTGCCTGACCTTTGATGAGCGCCTGCGCAACCTTTTTTCTGCCGCTTTTTAAAAGACGATGCAGAGTGGGCTGGGAAATTTCCATCCTATTCGAAGCTTCTATCTGCTCCATTTCTTCGAAATCCACCAGTTTTATCGCTTCCAGCTCATCGACACCTATTTCCGATTCGGACAGCTCCCGCAGCGGGATTCCGGCTGGCTTGAAGTAGGTGACGCCTGGCTCGCAAGCCACCCTCCTGCATTTTCTCGGCCTTGGCATGTTATGAATATATATTCATATCAATTTAAATAAGTGCTGCTTCGTTGATATGCGGTCCCGGTAAGAAAAAACAGGAAATCAGCTTTATAGAACAAGGAATTGCATTTCGTCATGGGCCCAAGTGAATTGAACCCCGTGTAAACATTCCTCCTGGGATTTATAATTCTCACTAGTGGATTATACGATTCATGAAAATCTCAACGAACACCATGATTTTCATAAGCGCGCCTGTACTGGTCCTGCTGGCTTTAGTCTCGGCCTATGCCCTGCACGCGTATGCCGCAATCGGCGTCATGTTCGCATGCTCTATCCTGCTTTTCTGGCTATCGAATCAGGCAACCGTAAATCGCGTTGCGATGATAACCGGGTATTCGTGCGCATTCGCCTGCCTGATCCTGGTAGCCGGCATCCCTTCGGGTGAAATCGGGATGAAAACCTGCCCGGAGCGGGTTGCAAACCCGGATTCTGAGGCCAAAATCAGCTTTTTTTACTCGCCTTTCTGCCCCGGCTGCTTTAAAGCGGAAGCTGAACTCGGCGCGCTCATATCCAGCGGGGTGGATGCCCGGGTCGAATGGTATGACGCCCGCTTCTGCCATGACGATGCGGATAGATACGGTTTTACCGGCACCCCATGCATTGCGGTTGAGAAGGGGGGACAGGTGGAAAGAGCCTGCGGGATATTGGGCAGGGAAGACATCGCCGCGCTCCTAAGCAGGTCAGGATAATACGGGCAGCATGTCTGCAAGCGCAAGCAGTCCGAAAATAACCAAAACCGCCCCGGCAGCAGGAATTGAGTATTTTGACATGCGGTTGAGGGGCTTCAGATATGGTCCGAGCCGCTCCAGGAGGAGGGCGAATGCGAGAAACGGCAGGGCAATGCCCATGGAGTAGGCAAAAAAAAGGGGAAAAGCACCTGCTGCGGACACGGACGCCAGCACCACGATTGCGCCCAGAATGAATGAAAAACATGGGGAAAGCGTCAATGAAAATGCGCAACCCATAAGAAAAGGCCCGGCCATGCCGAATCTTTCCCCGGGTTTCGGCAATCCAAGCGAGATTCCCGGAAAATCAAGCCTGACAACTCCAAGAAGGCTGAGTCCGGATATTAGTATGAAGAGACCGCCCGCCCTTGAGAGCATACTTCGCGCGGTTGCACCCATTGAGTACAGGACCGTGCCGAGCGCAATGCCAAAAAGGCTGAACATCAGGGTAAAACCTATAACGAAAAAAATGGCGGCTGGAAGCCGCGCATTCCTTTTTTGGCCGCCCGTACTGATATAGGCGAGCATTGCAGGCATGAGCGGCAGGAAACATGGACTGAAAAAAGACAGGAGCCCGCCCAAAAAGGCACCTGCAATGCTTTCCCCGTCCATAATAGGAGGTATGCGGTGATATGATTTTATTTCTTCATAATTTACCCTGCTGGAGCCGGGATAATCGGTTCCGTCCAGGTTGCATGGGTTTGGCTTATCGAAAGAGAAAGGAGAGGGGTGCAGTAGATTCATGAGGAGGTGCTGCTGCTCTTTGGGACGCTTGCACGTGGCGGGGTCAAAGGTGCTCCTTTTGTGCAGAAAAACGAAAAAGAATCGCCGAGGGACATTGAAATAAAGGTAAACATTCCTCCAGGTGGCTTTCCGTGTTTATTCAAATTCCTTCTTTTGGCCGGGCAGGTAGGTTTTTATAGTTATAATACGTAGTAAACTATGTATGAAATCGGTTTATCATTCTAAAAATCCATCCAGGACAGGCCTGAAATCCCTCGAAGAATTTCGGGTGCAGCCTGAGCGGCTCACGCACGAGTTCACGCAATCGCCCGCGGTTGAACGGGCAGTCCCTTTGGTCAACACTCTGATAACTGATGCCAAGGCATGGTTTTGCAGCCGCTACGGCGAAGAATTCGACAGGTACAACCCGGACCATGGCGCCATCATGAAGCCCAGGATGTGGGAGGATGCCAGAATGGCAGAAGCGCTCGCATTGCTCGGCCTGCCGCTTGAGCATGTGCAAAAAATATACCTGCCATGGTGGAACGAATCGGCTGGCAGCGAAACGCTCACAACATTCCAAAGCGGCATCGTCTACGCCACGCTTGGGGCGCGCCACACGTATCAGACCCAGATGATGCGCCAGGGCCTGGATATTCCCGGCATTTGCAGCGTCAGCGTGGCTGGTTTCGTGCATACGTCCGATGACAGGCTGGTGCTGGGCCTGCGCGGTGGGCTGAATTATCCCAACACGTATTATTTCGCTGCCGGAGCGCTTGCGATTGGCGCTGATATGCAGGCGGGCAGGATGTCAATTTACCAGCTATTCCTGAAGGATGAATTGCGCAAGGAGTACGGGATTCTCAGGGACGACATCTCGATGGCCGAGCTCCTCTGCAAGGCCGCATTGCATGGCGGGGACAGGGACGTATCATACGTTTTCGCAGTCCACACCCCGCTTTCCCTCGACGGGGTTCTGGCTCGATACGCTTCCAACAGCGACAAGGACAAGCTGGAGCACAACAGGCTGGAAGGCGTCCGGCCGGACGAAGTGCCCGCGTTCGTGCGCGAGTTCTACAAAGGATTTGCCGCCAACAATCCGCACCGGCCTGAAGGGCAGAGGATGTTATTGCCCCAAGGCGCAGGGCCGCTGCTTTCTTATGTCGGCGAGGGCCTGGAATTGATGGACGAACTGGCAGCTAAAAATATCCAGCCGGCTTGAATGGGATAATAAGACCAGTCCCCGCCGCCCCTCATTAGCTTGGGTAAGTTAATCATATCATCGGGGCGTTGGATCATCCTGTAATGAAATCGGGAATTGCGAATATAAACCAAGCGGCGGGATGCCGCCATTCAGCGGTCAATCCGCTTCCTTCTGATGACCGCCATTTCCGATGAGAGGGGGTCGGGATTGCCGTCCTCTCGCGCGAGACGGCTCTCCATGAGGCGGAGCATCAGTTCGGAGTCGCTTTCCCTATCCGCCCCGCACATCGATTCGAGCTCTTTCTTCACTTCGAGCCAGCGGTTGCGCTCCGCCGCCTTCTTCTTCATCTTCCCGAATTTCACGGAGAGGTTGCTGAGCCTTGCAAGGATGTTCAGCCGGGTCCTCTCAACGCCTGGCATGGGTATTGCTGCGCATCAGAAATTAATAAAGAGATGATGCGGGCTTTTGCCCGCAAAATTGGGCGCTTCAGCCGAGTATCCGGGTGAGCTCCGACTCGAATACATCCGGTTTTGCCACCATCGAGTGGGCCTTCTTCCGGGTATCGGAGTATTTGGAGAGCCTGGATACGCTTTTTAAGGCGTTGACGTCGCCTTTCAGCTTGTGGAGCGCCAGCTCCCTCGAGTCCTTGAATTTGGACTTCGATGCGACGCTAAGGAGCGCGTTGCTCTGGCCGATTAGGCGCTCGACCGCCGCGGACCTGCAGTCCGGATAAGGCGAGAGCATGGCGACTTCGGAAAGCACGTCCGCATCGTCAAGGTCCGCAACCATGTCGGAGAGCAGCATGAGGGCGGTCGTCCTCGCATCGCTGAAATCGGATTCGGATATCACGGTCCGGAGCGATATGGGGTCGTTCGAAAGCCTGCCGACCGCGATGTAACGCGCATCCTCGCTCGGTGAGATTTTCGCGATTTCGATTAGCGCCTCGACATCGTCAAGTTCCTCCACGAAAGCGGACAGCTTGGATGCCGCGGCTTTCTTCACTTCGCTGTGCTTTGAGAGCACGAGCGAGCAGAGGGAGTCTATGTCCGAAGACAGCGTGTCCACGGCGCTCATGCGCACGCTCCGGAATGACGAGTCTTCGGCGACTTTCCTAAGAGCGGACGAGTTCTCGGCGATTTTCTCCATCGCCGCGGAGCGCGAGTCCCGATGAGGCGAGCGGGCGGCCACTTCGGAAAGCGAATCCGGCTCGACCAGGAGGTTGACCGCGTCCATCCTCGTCACCCCGAAGAGGGCCGAACATGCGACTTCTACAAGCGAAGGGCCGTTCGTTGAAAGCTCGTCCACGGCTGAGGCGCGGGTGTCCTCGTAGTGGCAGAATTTCGCGATGTCGGTGAGCGCTTCCACGTCATTGGACAGGTACGATACCGCAGCGAGGCGGACGAATGCGAAGTTCGAGAAAAGCGCAAGCTCTACAAGCACGCGCGAGCGGCCCTTTAGCCGGTCGACCGCGCTCAGCATGGCGAGGCGCTCGCCGCTGGTCAGCACTTTCGCAAGGTGGGCGAAGGAATACCGATCAGGAGCCTTGTGGAAGGATGCAATCCCTTTCCTGTCCTTCTTGCGTTCCGGCCGCTTTTCCCTGACCCGTTCGTCTTCCGAGAGGCTTGACGAAATTTCTATGGGGGAGAGTCTAATCTTTCGGATACTGGATGCCATGAGAGTTTTTTCCACGATAAGTATATAAAGGATTCGCCATTTTTTACATAAAAACGTCCCGCACCATGGCGTTTCAGGCTTGCGGGGCGGAAGCATTTATGCAGAAAAACGCGTACGCATAGTTCATGAAGCCCAAAGCGACAAAGGGCAGGGAGACCCACGGATTGCGGGCGAGGTACGCGAGGACGAAGCCCAGCACCGCGATAGTCTCCGGCAGCACGATAAGGACCAGGTGCATTTCCGGATTCCCAATGAACCTTGGAAACAAGTAGAAGTGGTAGCAAATCATTCCCGCGAAGGTGAGGCCGGTGAAAAGGAACGCCCAGATGGCGTTCTCCCCCATGAAAACGCCCGATACGCCGCCAAATGAAAGCGATGGGATGCCATCCGCGTTGTTGGCGACGAAGAATGACAGGAAGGCCAGGAGCGGGTACATCATGGCAAACGTTAGATATGTGACCGTGTTCTGCTGCATGTCATCACTTGCGCGGAGTAAATCTCATGTGGGGAATAGCCTGGGCCACCGGAGTATATCCGGTGCAGGCCCGGCAATGGGGAAACTGAGATTTGAACTCAGACAACCAGCTTTTTCTGAACCGCTTGGCTGCGTCGGACCTCAGGGCTTTTCCCGAGGGTTTTGCCCGAAGTTTATCCGAAGCCAAAAGGCTCTCCCAAAGCTGACAGCATACCAGGTTAGCTCATTTCCCCGAAAATTTTCCTAAGGAGGTTCTCATGGTAAAATTTTCATCAAAACTTCCTGAGGAACAACTATGATAATCATCAAAAGTTTTTTAGATGGGACAGTGGCCGACAATCAGCAGTTCGGCTTCTTCACGAGGACGTGGACGTCATCGAATTTTTTCAGCATGAAGCCGTAGCGCGCATAAAGGTCGACTGCCGGGTTCATGACCTTCACTTTCAGGTAAATCGGGCGCTCGGTGTCCTGGAGCGTGTCCAGGATGTGCTCGAGAAGGACCGTGCCGACGCCCTGCCCCCGCATGGATTTGTCCACGCCGATTCCCTGGAGGACTATCCGGTCCCCGTCATCCACGATATGCGCGAACCCCACAAGTTTCCCGTCGAACTCGGCCAGCAGAAGGGTGTCGTCGTCGGTCACCTGGACCATCGCATGAGGGAAAACGCTGCGGATGAAGTCTTTCGCAACGTCCATCTCTGATGGCCGCACCGTCCTGACCGTGATTGAAAGCATTGGCTCACAACGTTATGAATTGGGTGGTAATTCTTTTATCCCTGATGGTGATTGACGCCGCGCGCATCGAATTCGCAGGGGGGAGTTTCACGAGTTCGGTGGTTCCAAGTTTCGAGGTTCCGGCATGCTCATGGACATGGCCGAAAAACGCCGCCAGCGGCTTCTTCTCCTGGATTGTCCTGAGTATGGAATCGCTTCCGATGCGCCGGATCATGTGCACCAAATCGAAATGCCCTTTCGGCGGGCAGTGCAGCATGAGGAGCGTGTTGCGGTCGATTGGCAGTTTCGACATCTGCGAGTATATGTCCTCCTCAGTCAGCTCCCCGAACGTTCCAAAGGGCGTCGGCGGGCTGAAGCCGAACCCAACGACGTTGAGCCCGCCAGTTATTTCTGCCCGCTTCCCGTGTATCCAGTTCGGGGCCTTGGACAGGCAATCGTTCGCGGCTTTGTTGTCCCAGTTGCCAGGTATGATGAAGGCCTTCGGGAGGGCCCCGAGGACCGCTTCCGCGAAATATTCCGAGTGCGTGATGTCGCCGCAGGCGAATACGTGGTCATAAGACGGCGCGAGGCGTGCAAGCGCTTCCAGCGCCGCCTCCTCGTCGTGGAGGTCTGAGAATGCCAGTATCCGCATGGGAATCATTCTGCCGGCTTTTGCGGGGGTGCCGCGTTTGCGGCGCCAGTCGTCTCCGGCTTGGCCTTGGCCTGCTTGGCCGCCTCGTATTCCTTCATTATCTGCGCGAAGCGGTCGTCGAACTTCTTTATCAGCATCGGCGAGATTTTCCTCTTGCTGAAAGCGTCCGCCTTGGCCGCGAGGCACAACTGGTTCGCGAGCACGCGGGCCACCTTGCCCCTCACGCTCTTTGGCGATGAGGAGATGCGAACGTGCTGGAAGATGATGCCGTGCTTCGGCGGCGGAATCCGCTTGTTCCGGAGGTGCTTGAAGAGCGCTTTCTCCGCGCCAAGCACCTGTATGGCGCTTGCCGGGAGCACCGCGAGGCGTGCGAGCGAACCCACATGCGAGACCAATTTCGCCGCGATGTCCGGGCCGCCGACTTCGGACATGTTCGGGCATAATTCGTTGGCGAGCTCCTTCTGGTATTCCTCATAGTCCTTGCGGAGCTTTTCCAGCGAGATTATCGCCTTTGCCATTGAGAGGCATTCGGAATGGTCCTTCGGGGACAATTTCGCCCCGAGGCTCGCCTTTGCGGCAGCCACCAGGTCGGCCGCCCGCTTCTGGCCGAGAATGGCCGCAAGCTCCTTCTCGTCCATGTTCTCGCGGTCGATTATAAGCGTGGCAGAGCAGAACTGGAGCTTGTCCTCGGCTTTCAATTCAGGAAGATAGATGCCGTACCAGTCCTCGTAGCGCTCGCCAAGGAGGTTGATGGACTTGTCCAAATCCTCTATCGAGCGCGTCACGCTGGCAAGGAGCATATCGCGGCTGCGGAGTGCCTGCATGACTGTCGCCCGGGCCTTTTTCATGAAACGGGCGCGCTTGTCGAACCGCTCGTCGCGGTCGTCACGGTCGCCGCGGCCTCCACCGGGCGGGCCCCTGTTGAACGACGGCCTGCCCCTGAATCCACGATTGCCCTGCTGAGGTTTTCGATCACTCATAAATAGCACCATCCTAGAAGATGCCATGACGGTATTTTAAAGCATTGACCCTGAAAATAGGAGCAGAGGATACCATATGTCTGACGTTGAAAAGCTCACAAAGGATACTGTTGCAAGCGGCGGCGTGCTCGCCATGCTCTATTTCGACATCCATGCTGCGACCAAGGAACTCGTCCAGGATTTGGGAACCGGATTCATCAACAGCATCATCCAGAAACCGGGGGTGGTGTTCGCCCTGGGGGAGATTGACGAACCCAAGGGAGGGGAAGAGGGCAAGAACTGGTCCAGCACGATAGAAGTCAAGGTCCTGACGAAGAACTTCACCACGCTTGCCGGGATATGCATGGCCAACAGCCCGTTCACGGTCGAAATCCTGCGGCCGGACGAGATAAAACTGCCTCTTAGCGTGGCGCATGAACTGCTCGGAACGATGTCCGCAACTACAGCCGAGTACAAGAAATACATACTGACGAAGCTCTCAAAGCCCGAGGAAATCCTCCAGCTCCAGGAGAACCTGAAGCGGAGGGCGGAGATGGGCAGGAAGATACTCAAGAAGGAATAGGGAGAGGCCCAGGTGACCGAGTATGGAAAGAAAGTTCATAAAGAGCGGCATTCCCGGATTGGACGAAGTGCTAGGTGGCGGAATCCTTGAAGGCTCAGTTGTGACCGTCAGCGGCCCGACCGGCGCCGGAAAAAGCACGTTCGCTGCGCAGTTCCTGCACAACGGGGCGGTCGAGTCCGACGAGCCGGGCATATACATCGCCATCGAGGAGACGAGAAGGGACTTTTTCTTCCACATGGGCGGATATGAGTGGGACTTCGCCTCGCTTGAGCGCGACCGGAAGTTCATATTGCTCGATTATCCCATCCACGAGGTGGACCAGATAATAAACCAGGCCGCCGCGATACAGGAAATCATCAACACCACCGGCGTCCGGAGGGTGGTGATAGACTCGGTGATGCCGATAGCCCAGTTTTTCAAGAGCGAGGAGGAGCGCAAGACGGGCTTCCTCAAATTCATCGACAACCTCCACAAGTGGAATGTCACGACGCTCATCGTCTCGGAGGATTTGAAAATCCAATCCGGCTCGAGGCCGAGTTCGGAATACGGGATTGAGAGCTTCACCGACGGCTGGATCAACCTCTTCTTCCGCTACGACGAGAAGCGGCTCGAGAGGGACCGGTATATCGAAGTCGTGAAGATGAAGGGCGTGGCCCACTCGTCGCGGGCATACCCCGTGACGCTCGATAACAAGGGATTCTCGCTTGTGACCGCGCGGACTCCGCTCGTCGAGGAGAAGCCATTGAAAATCACCCCCCCGCAGATGCAGAGGAATGCCACCGAGCCCGCGGAGGAACCCGAAAGGGGGGTAAAGCTTCGGACGCTGAGGTCCCCACCGCCTCAGGACGCGCCGCCAGCATCCCCGCCACCAGCGGCCAAGCCGGCGGTTCCCGCGGTCAAACCGGCACCATCATCGGCAGCGGCCAAATCCGCCGCACCGGCGCAAAAAGCGCAGGCAGCGCCTTCCCCGAAGAAAGAGGCAAAGCAGGCTTCGGGAGTAAAATCCGGGCCGGTGAAGATGACGCCTGCGCTCGCGGCAAGGCTGGCTGAAGCCAGGAAAAAAATCATGAAGAAGTGATAATCCCGAATATCTTTTCTTTCATCTTTCCCTTTACTTTCAATTCGTCCTTTTCGTAGATTATTACGCGCTTGCCAAACGTTGCGAACCTCCGGACCGATTCATCATCCGCATCTTCAAGCAGAACATCATGGAATCCTTCGGCATCCCCATTATAACCGGAGGGGATTTTTGCGACAAGGAGCTTCTTTTCCTTCATGGCGGCGATATCCGCCGAAGGCGGAAGCACAACGCGGCATTTCAGGGTAAGGAGCTTCGTGACGATTTTTTGCTCCGGGGCGCATTCGACCTCGACATTGATTATATACGTCAGGTTGCTGTAAACGTCCAGGTTATTTGGCATGCCGGACAATGCGTCCGTGTCCACGATATGGATGAGCATGAATCCGCGTTTTTTTAAGTCCTTTGCATAGTCCAGGGGCTTCCCGATAAGGCGGAGCATTCCGTCTTCCTTCCGGAAGGCCTGCTTGTCGCGCAGGTAAATAAGGGGTATCTTCAGGGTGTCCATGGGATTACCGCCCCAGCAGCCGCGATATGGCATCTTGGATTGGAAGGACTTCTTCCTTGCCGCCGGACATGTCGCGCAGTGTCACGGATTTGTCCTTCTTTTCGCGCTCCCCCACAATCGCAGCGAACGGGATTGCGAGGGAATTGGCGTACTCGAACTGCTTGCGCAGGCTGCGTTCGTTGAGGTCTGTCTCGCAAGCGATTCCGGCCTTGCGGAATTCCGCCGCGACTTGCGCAGCGTACGGATAGAACTCGGGCTTCGCGCAGGCAACGAAAACCCGGCTGTCCGTCTTCTTCAGGATTGCCTTCTTCTGCTCCGCGAGCAGGGTGACCAGGCGCTCGATGCCGACGGATATGCCGACGGCAGGCGCGTCCTGGCCGTATATGCCAAGTAGGCCGTCATACCTTCCACCCGCCATAACCGTCCCTATGCCTTCGCTCAATTTTATCTCGAATACCGGGCCGGTGTAATAGCCGAGGCCCCGGACGAGGAACAGGTCCACTTCCACAACGAAGTCGCAGAGCGCAAGGATCTCCCCCAGTTCCCGAGCGCCTTCCTCGCTGTATTTGGCCGCGAGTGCGAGCCTCGACCGGTTGTCACCCTTTGCGCGTATAATTGAGAGCAGCTCCCCGGTTTTCTCGTTCCCGACAATTTCGCCAAGCAGCTTCTCGACCTCGGCTTCGCCGATTTTATCCAGTTTGTCAAGTACGCGGAAAACCTCGCCTTTCGCATCGCCCCCGATTCCGAGTTTCGACGCTATTCCGTCGAGGATTTTGCGATTGTTCAGGAGAATTCTCCGCTCCGGGAACCCGAAGGCCCCGCATATGGCGCTTGCGATTGTGAGGAGCTCGGATTCGCAGCGCATGGATAAGCTCCCGACGATGTCCACATCCGCCTGGTAGAACTCGCGAAAACGTCCGCGCTGGGGCTCCTCCTTGCGCCATACTACGTCTATGGCGTAGCGCTTGAACGGCTTCGGGGCGTCTGTTGCGGATGCGTAGCGCGCGAGAGGAACCGTCAGGTCGAACCGCAGGCCATACTCCCCCCCATCAATCACGAATATCTGCTTGTCCACTTCAGGCCCGGCTTTCGCCCGCAGCGTCTCGAGGTATTCCATGGCAGGCGTCTCAAGGGGGCGGTATCCGAAGGATTGGAAGGTCTGCCGGATCCGCCCGATTGCCTCCTCCCTGATGAACATGTCCTCGGGACCGATGTCCCTCATGCCTTTTGGTGTGAGCTTCATGGCAATCACTTCCTCAATATATGTTAAAAAGGGGAATCGCCCCCCAAACCCCGCTCCCGCCGCCAGCGCAGGAGCGCGGCTTTGGCTGAGATGTCCGCGGTATCGAGAACAATCATTCCGGCGTCATCGGCCCCCAATGCCAGGGGCAGGTCGGTGCATGCAAGGACGACACCCCTCGCGCCGCGGTCAGCTAGCGCGCCGGCTACGGCCTTGAGGCGCTTTCGCGGCGCATTGACATCCGTCCCGGCCAGGATTTCCCGTATGGCTGCGGTCACTTCGGCCTGCTCGCAAGAAGATGGCGTCAATGCGCGAAGCCCGGCATCATTGAATGCCTGCTGGTAATAACCCTTGCGCATAGTGACCTCGGTCCCAAGGATGCCCCAGTCCGCGAGGCCGCTCTGTTTCGCCTGCATGAGCGTCTCTTCGACGAGAGAGAGCATCCGGTAGCGCTTGCGCAATTCCGGCACGAACCCCTGCATGGTATTGCAGGCGATAAAGGAAAACGCCGCCCCGGCCGCCTCCAGTTTCCGTACGCCAGAGTCGAGGAGCGCCAGGACCTCCCGGTCGTCGCACCCTTCCTCCACCACATCTGGTATTGGCATGCTGTAGATTATTATCGGCGGGAAATCCGAATCCAGTTTCGCGCCGTATTGCTGCTGGCAGCGCCGGATGATGCGCATGTACGTGTATGCCGTGCTTTCAGGCCCCATGCCTCCGAGAATCCCTATCATGCGCCCACCCCCGCACCGAGCCTAAGCTGTATCGGTCGAATCAGGTACGCCCAAAGGCATTCGGCGAGCACAGGGGCCAGCCGGGTGGTTCCGCCCGAACCCGCTTTCGCAAGCACGTTCAATGCCCCGGCCCCGTCTGATACAGGCGAACCCAGTATCCGGACCGGGACCGAGTCCGCGGCAGCCGCGGATTCGACGGCAAGGACGCAAAGGCGCGCGAAGGGGTTCAGGAAATCGCCGTAATAAAGCGGCTGGTTCTGGGCCCGCTGGGCAAGCCTCATGATTTTGTCGCCCACTTCGCGTTTCGAATCCTCTATGAAAATGCGCTCCTCGCCCTCTTTCCCGATATATGGCGTGACGGGCTTTGGCGCTGCAGACGAGCTCCGGAAATCCAGGGGCTGCCGAAGCTGGACTATGTCCATGAAGGCGCCGATGAATGCGTCGTATTCCTGCTCGCTTTCCGGGCCGATTTTGCATCCTACACCCAACGCCTTTTTCATCCATGCGGCCTCGGCAACTTCGAAAAGCCGGTAAAGAGACGGCGCGTCGAATCCGCCGAGCGCGTCTATCAGTCCCGGGGGCATTGCCGCAATCGTTTCCGGGCCTAAGGATGGCACCACATCAGAAAACCGCGGCCCTTTCCGCTCGCTGATAATCCCCGAGGCCGCCTTCCACCTGCCAACCTCGTCCCAGTAAGCGGGCTTTGCCCATAAGTCGGCTGTCCGCAGGAATGCAGGCTCGATGCCGATTGCTCCTGCGCAAGCCCGCAGGAATTCCAGTTTCCTCTCTTCGGCAAGCAGAAGCTCGCCCGAAGGCCTCCCGTTCAGCACCGCGAACTGCCCGGCGATGAAAACAGTCAGCCCGATGTCCGCACCCATCCGTTGCAGGCGCGAAATGAGGAGGAACACGTCCAGCTGGTCGATTGGCTCGCGGAACCGTGATGTGCTCATCCCGTAATAGGCAGGACCCCCACCCGCCAGGCCGGCCTTTTCGATTAAGGCGAATTTCCGGATGCCCTCAGCCATCAGCGCATCGCTGCACGGGCGCCTATCACTCCCGCTCCATGTGAAGGAGACCCCTTCCCTTAGCTTTTTCCAATGCTTCCATTGTTTGCACCTCCATTTTTTCCCGGCTCCGGTATGGTTGCCGGGTTTACGCATGAGACGTTGCTGACGCTGGTAAGAGCAAATTCAGCCGGGGCGTTGCTATCAAGCAATAAGACTAGGCTGGCCTCGGAATCGAGGCCGATGAAGCAAATCCCTTCCTATGAAGGACACCCCTGCCTTTCACCATAATCAACTCCTAATTCTGACATATATGCTCCGGCCGGAGAATATAAACGTATGTATCAGGAATTCTCCCGCCACACCAGCCAGGCTTTTTTCGGCGTCCCGTCGCTCCGCTTCAGCGCGAGGCTGCAGAGGTATTCCTTGAATGGGACCATGAAGGAATCGTCGTCTTTGAGTTCGGGGTGTTCGGTCAGGAAGCTTTCCGCGCCTTCCGTGCAGTCCTTCCCGTCGTTCAGCCCCCACCATTTCACGAATTCCGCATCCGTTGTGTTGGCGCGGATGAAATCGAAATACGCTTCCGTAAACTCCGCCTGCTTCTCCTCGCTCGAATTCAGGAGCGTCGAACTGCTCCAGCCGGTCTCGATTATCACATAAGGCTTGCCCGGGACGACATCCTTCACGCCTTCAAGGTATGAGACACCCTGCGAGACGTTGTCGAAATCGAACATATCATGATACCCGTAAGACGTGAAGGCTACCAGGTCTGCTTCGGGCGCAAGGGTCCGCGCGATGTCTGTGGCGTTGTTCTTGAGGGCGTCGTGGTAGGTGACCGTGAACCCGAATTTGGTAGCAGGATTTGCCGCTTTCACCTTTTCCCTGGTCTTCCTGAGGAGCTCCTTGAAAGCGGGGATTTTCTCGCGGTGGCTGTAAAGATAGTCGTCGACCTCGCTCCCAACGAAATAGTAATCAGGTTTGTAGCGGGCGACGAACGCAGCTGAGAAGTCCGAGAACTCGTCTGCGAAACCGGGGTCGTCGAACGAATCGAAGCGCTCGGGATATTTCGAGAGGACGCTCGTGTGGATGACTTCCACCATAGCTGCGCTCCTCCCTTCATATGAAAGCGGCTCCATGATGAAATCCGACGCCGTCCAGTTGCCATCGAGGCCACGCCAATCGAAATACCAGTCTAGGACGTCAACGCCGTTTTCCCGCGCTTCCCTGATTGCGGGTAGTATCCCGGACGGGTTGTCGTTTGTGGGGGTGGGTATCAGGGCGGATTTTTGCACAACCGTCAGGTTGCGCTTCCCGCATGATGCTGCGGTGAGGAATGACGAGCCGGGTGTTTCCCCGGTGCAGGCGATTGTGAGCGAATAAGTGTCATAATTGCAGTAGATGACGCGCGTCCTGGCGTCGAATTGCGTGCCGCCGGGGCTCATCGCGAAATCCAGGTACTCCCCGCCGTTTCCGCTAAATGAGCTGCCAAACTCGCTCTCAAGCCTGTCCTTTAGCATCCGGGACGGGACCGATGGGTAGCGCGCTGCGGCAAAGACGCAGGTCCCGTTGTTTTTCACGAGGTAGTTCTGGTCTTTCTTTTCAGCGTCCGGCCAGTCCGGATACGAGAAGGAGAGGTAGCCGTCTGAATAGTTGGAGTACGTCGGGACAATAGGGTTCTGCTGCAGGGGGGGTTGCGGGTTCTGGGAGCATCCGGAAAATAGGATAAACGCCAAGAACAAGGCGGGGCAAATCAGGAATACGCGCATAAATCGGATGGGAAGTCCCCAAATAAAAGGCTTGGGAACTTCAAAAGGTGCTTCAAAAGGTGCTTCATAAGGCATAAAATCCCACCCAGAGTAGTATTATTGATGGAGATACTCCGGAAACTGGGAGCGGTGATGTTCTACGCATCAATCCCCCTGTCACTTGCCCTTGCCTACAGCCTCGTGAGCGGCGATGGCGGCTGGGTCCCGATTCTCGCGACAATACTTATAATGGGGCTGCCCGCCCTGCCGCAGATAGCCGGAAGCATGATTGAGAACACGAAGACCGCCCTTCGCTCGCTCTACAAACCGGATGCGGAATTCGTCTACCGGAAAGTCCTCGACACCGGCTCCATGCGGAAGGAGGTGGAAACCCTCACACTCGGAGAGGTTCTCGCCCTCACCGGGATGGCCTGGCTGGTGGTTCCGTTCCTCTCCGTATTGCCATACTTATATTACGGGGTGCCGGTCGTGGATGCGCTTTTTGAGAGCATGTCGGGCTGGACATCGACCGGGCTTTCCGCCTTGCCGACGGTTTCGGTCATTCCGGCCAGCGTCATATTCTTCCGGAGCATAACGAACTGGGTGGGTGGTCTGGGCATCGTAGTCCTCATCCTGAGCACGACAAAGGGGATGGAGGCCATCAGCTTCCTGAGGGCCGAGGGCAGGAGCGAAACCGAGCTTGGCATCGCGTCCACGGTCAGCACGACATTCGGCGTCTACCTCGGCCTGACGGCAATATTCATCGTCCTCGCAATGGCTGTCGGTTTCAACCCGTTCGATGCGGTGAACCTGACGTTTGCGGGCATATCGAACGGAGGGTTCTTCCCGTTCGACTCCTATGACATGAGCGCCATCCAGAAGGTGGTGCTTGCAATGATGATGTTCGCAGGGGCTACTAGCATCCTGTTCTTCAGGAACGTCTGGAAGGGGAATGTGGAGAGGGCTGTCCGGGACGAGGAGTTCCTTGCATATGTCGGAATAACCGCGCTTGCCATCGTGCTTTCCGCATTCCTGGCCCATGACGGCGCCTTCAACTTCTTCCTTAGCGCGGTGGCAGCGATAGCAGGGGGCGGATTCGGCTTGGGAAACCTGGCGATAATCCATGTCTTCGGGATTTACCTCTTAATCCTCCTGATGCTTAGCGGAGGCATGACCGGCTCGACAACCGGCGCTGTCAAGCTCTGGCGCGTCCTTGTCATAGCCAAGGCGGTCTGGAGGCAGGTGAAGGAGGCGTTCCTGCCCAGAGGCTCGGTGCAGCTGGTGAAAATCAACGGCCTCCCGATTCCTGACCGGATGATAGTGGAAAGCGCGATATTCGTGTTCGCCTACCTGATAATCTTCCTTGGGGCCGCAGGGGCGTTCATGTCGGCAAGCTACGGGACAGAGGACTCGCTTTTCCTTGTCGCAACCGCGATGGGCAACGTCGGGCTTACCACCGTGAGCATCCCGGCGGTAGGGTTGGCCGGCAAGTCATTATTAATAATCCTGATGTATGTTGGAAGGATAGAGGTATTCCCGAGCCTGGCTCTGGTAGCTTTTCTTGTGAGGAGATGACATGAACATAGTTATTTTCGGCGCCGGAAGGGTCGGCAGGGCCCTTGTGAGGATTCTAGAAAACCACAAGTTCAAGGTCACGATTGTGGACGAGAGCCGCAATGTTTGCGACGAGGTCGCGGGGGAGACGAATGCGACGGTCATCTGCGGCGATGTCAGCAACCCGAAGCTGCTTGAGGAATTGAAACTCGACAAGACCGACTTCGTTTTCGCGGTGACGGGGAGCGAGGAGACGAATTTCCTCGTATCCGTATATGCCAGGCACATGAACGCGAAAAGGGTGATATCAAGGGCTTCGGAAGCGAGGTATTCGCACCTGATGGAGAAACTGGGCGTCATCCCCCTGATTCCCGAGACCACGCTTGCGCGCGAACTGGCTAATGCGGTCCTCAACCCGATGATTTCCATAATGCTCGACCCGACCTTTTCGAACGTGGAGATGTTCGAGAAGGAGGTGACCGGCTCCCTCAAGGACAAGACGGTAAGGGAAGCGAACGAGAAGAACAATTTCGCGGTCATATCGATAATCAAGGACGGGAAGTTCCAGGCCCCAGTGCCGGATTTGGTGCTCCAGGAAGGCATGACACTGGTGGTCGTCAAGCATAATGGTTAGCTTTTATTTCTTTTGCCCACTAATCTCCCAATACTGCTCTCTAGCCCCGTCGTCTAGCGGTCAAGGATAGAAGGCTCTGGACCTTTTGACAGCGGTTCGAATCCGCTCGGGGCTATAATTTTTCTCGAAAATGTTGGGCCTTAGTTGTCGAAATTGGATATCCAGATTCAATCCAACTGATAGAATAAAGATTTGCTGGGGAATTAGAGAAAATTATTGTGTTAAGAATTTGGGCGGAGTTCTGCCTGGTATACAAGCACTGGATCGATATTCCAGTTGAATATTGCAGGATGATAATCAATCTCGATATTAGGTGATACTGAGCATTCCGCAACATTTTTTGGAATAACTACAATTACTTCTGGATTTGTTGAGTTTTGTCCTAAATCCTGGTAGTAATAAGTGAAAGTATTTACTCCTTTGTTCAAATAGATATCCTGACTGATTATCTCTTCGCCAGTTGATACGCCGCTCATTCTTCGAGTTCCGGAAAATAAGGGTTCTTCCGCCTTACATGCTAGGCAATGAAGGTTGACGAGATTAGTGGCTTTTGGATAGTTATTATCACTAAAAATCGTTACGATGATCTTAAATCGACCTTGGCCGAGGTTTTCTTGGGAAAAAGTTGAAGAGATATTAGATATTTGACCTGAAAAAGTCCCCGAGAGAAAAACTTTTGATGGATTATACCAGCCGAGAATTTTACGAACCTCCTGTCCATGTTGATATGAATATCCAGGAATAGATGAGAGGTTAAATCCGTCAGGAAAGGAACACGAAATCACTTCGGGATGTAAGAAACCTTCTATCTCAAGTATTGCTTGATAATTGCCATTAGATATAACTGATTCTTCAACAGTAAGTTTTGGCATTTGCTCAAGAGAATAATAGATTAAAAAAATCACAATTAGATATAATAGAAATAGTCCACGACGAAGGAAAAGAATAGATTTGATTGAGTCAAGAAGTTTATTTCGAGCATCCTCTTTAATAAAAAGGAATAATGATGTTAAAATAGTGATTATTGATCCAAGTATCCATGGTCCTATATCTAGAAGATAGCGAGCAAAATTAGAAAAAAATAGTAAAATATCCATATATATGAGGTATTACTCGAAGTATTTAATTATAAGAGCCTTAATCCTAAACAGGATATATTTTTTCCATCACTTTTACCCAATTCAGACGCCAGGCGGGCCTAAAAATTCGGCAGGTATGGGCTAGATAGCATGCCCATTAACCTGCCGGATGCTGTAAAAACCTTATCTTCATATTTCCTAACCGCATGAATCCTCCTACCAGCATAAGCGACAGCATGGCTGATGCAGATTGGGAGACCTTGGCATACATGCTGAAAAAAATCGGCAGCGGCGTGGAGGGGAATGACGCTGCGGCAAAGCACCTCCGGGCGCACCTGGGAATCATCAGGATGCTGATGTACGAGGAGATAAGGGGCTGGAACGGGAACAACTCCATCCAGATGTCATACTTCATAGCGTCTTTCAAGGCCATCCAGAAGCTGCAGAAGGAGTTCGACGCGAGGGGGGTTAAAAAAAGGGAGTTCCTGATATTCCTCAAGCTGCTGTTTTATAAATTTGAAAAACAGAAGCTGATTGTGAAGAAGCCGCTCGCGAAGATAGCGGAATTCAAGAGAATGAAGGGGGTAGTGGAGAATGGACATGGTCCTTTATGAGAAGCCGCTTAGGATTGAACTGGTTGGAAGCATCCTGTTCGTTAACGGGGGACAGCATCCGAAATCCGTGCGCACCCTGATCCAGATGAAGAACGTGATGATGGGGAGCGTGGATGAGACGGCGGGCCTGGAGATGTACTACATGTACCGGAGCGTCTATGTCCAAGACGACATCCGTTTCGACATCACAGTCATCCCCCCGGCCGCCGTGAAGGGCGAATATGCCAAGACGTTCGGGCATTACCATCCCGGAAGCGAGGACGGCCCCGCATACCCGGAGGTCTACCAGGTGCTGAAAGGGAGCGCGGTCTTCCTTATGCAGAAAAGGAACCGCAACGGCAGCGTGGACGCCATCGTGGTACACGCGAAAGATGGCGATACCGTGCTTTTCCCGCCCGGATATGGCCATGTTTCCATCAATAACGGCAGCGAAACGCTCGTATTGGCGAACCTGGTCTATGACCGGTTCGAGTCGATATATGCTGATTTCGAGGAGAACCGCGGCGCAGCCTATTACTACCTAAAGGACGGCGAAGTCGTCCAGAACTCGAATTATGTCGTGCAGAACAGCGAGCAGCTAACGCCTGGGGAGCTGAATGCCAGGTACGGCTACGGCTGCAAGGACCTGCTAACAGCATTCCATGCGAACCCGAAGGATTTCGAGTTCCTCAAGAAGCCGAAGAGCATGTTCAAACCCTAGATTCTGCCCACTGGCTCCCCCACTCCAAGAGCGGTAAGGGAAAAAAAGAAAAAACGAAAAGAATCAGGTGTAGCTCACTCTCGCATACATATTCGCAACTCTTCCACCCGCAACTGCGTAATCAGAGGATTTCATACCCGCTTCGAGGTTATTCACCTCTGCGCAGGTCCAGGCAAGACCGGTGGCCGGATTGGTAAAGAAATACCGGTTGTACCATTGATATGAAGTACTCATATTAATCGCGCCGCCAAGGTAATCCCCGCCGGAAATCCTCAGCATTGGATGCATTACATTATGAGAGGAATCGTAATTTCTCGCAAAGTAACTTAGCATCACAGATTCTACCGCTGAGCATGCACCGAGATTCTCAAAGGCGAATGTTTCCTTCTTTGATGCAGCCGAGGTATAGAGGTAATCGGAAATGTCTGGCCAGACGACTCCATCGTCGACACATTGATACTCCGATGTGGATAAACAGCCGACATTCTCCCATTGCGAGTACAACCCATTGCCATTAGGATTCAGGTATGCAAACGTCGCAGCTGAAGATCCAGCCATCAGCACCAAACCTAGCAAACTGACCAAAATCCCCCTCATAAAGTCATCACCCTGCTCGTTCTTGTGGAACAACAGTATAAGAATCGCGCCGACCGGATATATTTTTTCAGCATCCGCTACCATAAAGAAAAATATAAATGGCACAGGGCAGATTAGAGCTTGGGCACGGCCACTTTCTGGACCTTGCCTTGCGCAATCCTGCTGCTTCCGCCCCCTGAGCCGCCAAGCTGCTTCAGGGCGGAGTCCAGCATTGCCTTCGCGTCCGCGCCGGAGCCCTTCCCTGCTGCGCAGACGATGGTGCCTGACTTGCTGATTAACACAGCGGCCGCCTTGTCGCTTTCGGCAACTTTCATGGCCAGCTTCCTCAGAGAAGCATCGTCCAAATCCAGCACCTTCACAACAGGATGGCCCGGATACATATCTACTATCTCGTGCGCCTCCTCACGGACAAGCTGCTCGCCCAGGGATTCGATTTTCTTCCTCTGCGCCTTCCATTCGGAAAAGAAGCGCTCGATGGTCCGCACCAGCTCCCCTTCGGAAACGCTCACGACAGATGCGGCCTCGTGGAGCAGGTTCTCGCGCTCCTGCACATAGTCAATCGCCACATGACCGCACTTGTAGGTTATGCGCTCTATGCCGTCCTGGATGCTCTCGCGCTTCACTATCTTGAACGGCCCGATTTCGCCGGTGAACCTGTTCATGGCGTGCGTGCCGCCGCAGGCCTCGCTGTCGATGTCGCCCACGCTCACGATGCGCAGCTCTTTCCCGGGGACGGCGCCCCCCTGGTATATCCGGAAGCCGTATTTCGACTCCGCGTCGTTCCTCGGGAGGACGTGGGTGGCAATCGGCAGGTTCGACATGATGTAGTCGTTGACCTTGTGCTCTATCGCGGACAGTTCGTCGTTGCTGATTTTCCTATAATGCGTCAAATCGAGATGCGCCTTCAGTTCGTCCTTGCCGGAACCGCCCTGCCAGATGTGCGAGCCGAGTACGTTGCGGCATGCGGCATTCAGTATGTGTGCGGCGGTGTGGTGGCGCGCGATTGTCTTGCGCCTCTCAAGGTCCACCACGCCTTCAACATGCGCTCCAGCCTTGAAACGCGAGACGTCCGCCACCTCGTGGAGGACAACACCGCCCTGCTTGGTGACCTGGCGCACTTCCACGCCATCGAGGGTGCCGGTGTCGAATGTCTGACCCCCGCCTTCAGGATAGAACGCGGTCTGGTCCAGGACGACATATTTCCCGTGCACGAGACCCAGCACCTTGGCACGGAACGAGCTTTCCGTCCCGTAATAGAGGGCCTGGGTCTTGGGGAGCGCAGCGATATCTGAGAAGAGGACCTTGACGATTGGGGCGTTTTCCGGCGAAGCGGCCTCGCCTTCCCCTGCGCGCACAAGCGAGTAGAAGTTGCCGGGCATCTCTACTTCGACGTCGTTCTCCGACGCCACTTCAAGGACCGCCTCCGGCGGGATGCCATGGCTCTTGTATAGCGTTATCAGCTCATCCTTGCCGATTTTCCCGCCGCTTATGCGCTCCTTGTTGGGTGCGCACTCCTTCCCGCCCTTGGCTTTGCGGACGATGTTGAGGACCATCGCCCCGGCCTTCTCCTTCGTGGCCTGGTAGCGCTTCTTCTCCTCCATTATGACGTCGATGGTCGTGTCGGTCCCGCTATGCAGGTGCGGGAATATGTATTCGAGGAAATCCGCGTGCGCCGTGACTATCTTCCCGTAATCGAGCGAGTACCCGAAGCGCTCCTCGAAGCCGAAGACGCGCCGGAGAAGCATGCGCAGGTTGTAGCCGCCCCCCGAGTTGCTCGGCAGCATGCCGTCGGTCACGGTAAAAAGGACAGTGCACATATGGTCGGCCGAAGCATATAGGGCCTGGAGGGGCTCAAGGGAATTGAACAATTCCTTCTTGCTTACACCGAGCATCTCCGCGACGCGCTCCTTCTCCTTCTCCAAATCCGGCACCTCGTCCTCGTTCAGGCTGCCGGAGATTTTCGCAAAGCGCAGGAACAGGTCCTTGTCCACGCGGACCCCGGTCTCGCGCTTCATCTCCTCAATCACAGGGCCGAACACCGTCTCGTAACTGGTCGGCTCGCCCGAAGTTATCCATGCGAGGCGCGAGAGGCCGGCACCCATGTCTATGACTTTTGTCCGCAGCTCCTTCGGCCCCTGTGGCGTGACCTCGTACTGCATGAACACGCAGTTTCCGAGTTCCAGCCCGCGGCAGAAATACTCGATGCACGGCCCGAAGTTGCCGCCCCCAGCCCAGACATCCTCCTGGAAGATGATTTCCTCCTCCGGGATGCCGATGGACTTGAGGTAGTTGAGGTCATGGGTGAGGGCCTCCTCCTTCCAATAGAACAGGCCGGTCTTGTCCGTGTTGAACGCGTGCTGGCCTATCATGACGAAATTCGTGTAATGCCTGCCGCTTACGCCGACGTTGCTGATGTCCGAGAACCGGATGCACGGCTGCGGCACGATTAGGGGGTTGAATGGCGGCTCAAGTTCGCCGTTCACCACGTACGGCTGGAAATCGTTGATGGACGCTATCGTGAAGTACAGGTCGTCGCGCCACCTTGCGACTGTCGGATAGGGTTTCACATACCCGTGGCCGTTCTGGATGAAATACTTCTCAATCGCCTTCCAGGTGTCGATGTAGCCCAGTTTCTTCTTGACAGGCGTTGCGCCTATGAACTGGTATCCGATGCACGATGGGTCGCCGCAAAGCGTGCGCTGCTCCTTGGCCCAGAACATGCGCGAGCATTTGCCGCATTTCTGGCGCATGAAGCCGCGCTCGGCAAGGACCTTGATTTTGTAGTGCTTCTCCCATTCTGCCGCAAACTGCCTGCGAAGGGCGTTCTTGTCGACTTCCATTAGAATAACCTCTGCCTGATGGACTGTGCGCAATTACAGTAATAACTGATGGAAGTAACCGCACAAGGTCTTTTAACCTGTTTCTGGGGGCGCAGGCGCTTACGGCGCCTCAATCCTGAACGAGAGGAGGAAGTTGTCGTACATCGCTTCGGCCTTGTCCGAATCCAAGGCTATCACGCGCACCTTGGCAAGGAGCGAGCGCTCTGGAACGTAGATGTCCATCGCATAGCCGGTGTAAGTCCTGTTCGAGCCCCCGAAGCGGATTAGAAACGGGGCCTCGGCCACGTACCCGTCGCGGGCAACGCCGAAATTGGTGATTTCCCCGACATCGTAGGCATTGTTCAGGAACGAGCCGGCCGGGTCGGTTTTCTTGTCCTGGATGAGGAAATCCGATGAGGCTTTCGTCGGGTTGCTTTGCAGGATTTCCTCCTTGTTCTTGCCGTAGACCGACGTTATGTTGATGTATGAGACCACCAGGATTTCGCCGGTCTGGCCGCCGAATTCGTGCGTGCCGGTGAATATGCCGCCGTAAGAGCTGCGGGATTCCTGGATTGTCATGTTGATGGGGTATTCGAAGCTGAATCCCTTCGCTATATACCGCTCATATAGTTCAGGCGGCTCCGGAACGGTCTGGTTTGTCGCGTTTTGGGTGGCGTTCGTGCCGGACTGGTTCTGGGTAACGTTACCGCCCGCGGGAGGCGGTTCGGTCGTATTCGTGGCATTTGTGAGATTCGTGCTGTTTCCCAGCCCCTCACCCATGCTGATGCATCCGAGCAGCAGGACGAATGGGAGGATAGCGGCGATGAACGGCATAGCTCTCATAAACCCATCTCCGAATTGGCAGACATTATGAACGACCCGGCCACCAATATCGCTTCCCTTGCTTCTTGCTCCCCGGTTTTCTTAAGCTTTCCCATTAGAGAGAGAAGCATGTTATACAGGCCGGGGGAGTCGGCGAGCGGGATTGCTTCCAGCTGCTCCCAGCCGTCAATCGGAAAGACGCCAGGGTAACGCTTCAGGAGGTGCGCGGCGGTCGCTTCCAGGCTGTCGCTCATGATGCCGTCCCGAAAGAGAAGCGCGGAGGATGCCATCCGGATTGCGTTCCGGGAATGCTCGAAAGCGGCCGGATAGTCCTCTTTCGCAAAGCAGTCCTCGGCAAGGATTAGCATGCCGGATGCGAGGCCGAGGGCATTGATGGCGCTCTGCAGGTCTGGCGCAATCGATGCCGCCCCAGCGAGGATGGGCCCTTCATCCATACCCGCCCTATCTTCGGAAAATGATTTAAAACCGCCGATGCATAGGCGATAACATGCAATTGCACGAGAGAATTTTCGAGCTGGCGCTGAAAAGGTCGTTCTTCTTCCCCAGCAACGAGCCGTATGGCGGCACGGCGGGGTTCTACGAATACGGCCCGGTGGGGGTACTGATAAAGCATAAAATCGAGAACCTCTGGCGGGAGATGTTCATCAAAGCGGAAGGGTTCCATGAAATCGAGACCAGCATAGTGACGCCCGAGGCCGTCCTGGTGGCATCCGGCCACGTAGGCAGTTTCGCCGACCCGGTCGTCGAATGCCAAAAATGCAAGACGCGCGTGCGCGCCGACACCCTTGTCGAGGAGAAGCACTACAGTTTGCATGGGGAGAGGTGGGACGGAAAACTCGAAACCTTGGACAGCGTCATCGAAACCAAGGGCATCAAATGCCCCCGCTGCGGCAGCGATTTCGGAAAAACGCACATGTTCAACCTCATGTTCCAGACCGGAATCGGAGGCGAGAGGGCAACAGCATTCGCCAGGCCGGAAACCGCGCAGGGGATTTTCACCTCCTTCCCCAGGATATTCCGCAATCACGGGACCAAATTGCCCCTTGCCGTGGGGCAGGTGGGTAAAAGCTTCCGCAACGAGATTTCGCCGAGAAAGGGCCTTGTGCGCATGCGCGAGTTCACGCAGATGGAGCTGGAGTACTTCTTCAACCCGTCCGAGCCCTCCTTCACGGGCTTTGGCAGGGTCGCAAAAGAGAAGATGACGATGAAAATCGATGATGCGCTCCGTGAGATGGACGCCTCAGCGCTCGTCGAGGAGAAGGTCGCCGCAAACCAGATAATGGCGTACTTCCTCGTCCGCGAATGGGAGTTCTACAGGAGCGTCGGCATCGATACGAAAAGGATGTACTTCCGGGTGCTCGGCCAGGGCGAGATACCTCATTACTCGAAAGGCAACATCGACATGGAGGTGGAGACCTCCTACGGGCACATCGAAACAATCGGGAACGCTTACCGCACGGATTTCGATTTGTCCCAGCACGCCAAGCACAGCGGCGCCGACCTTTCGGTTTTCGTCGAAAGCGAGAAGAAGAAGGTGATGCCGCACGTTTTCGAATTGTCGATGGGCGTGGACAGATTGTTCTACAGCATCCTCGAGCACTGCTTCCGGGACAAGGACCCGCCGGCAAAGGAGGGCGAGACCCCCGAAGGGGGGCGAGCGAACAAAAAAGAATGGGAATGGTTCGACTTCCCGCCCGCAATAGCCCCCTACCATGTCGCGATTTTCCCGCTGATGTGCAGGGACGGGATGGATGCGAAAGCCGAGGAGGTGGCGTCCATCCTTCGCGCAAGCGGCCTCGATGTCACATACCGCGACAGCGGGAGCATAGGGAGGAGGTACGCCAGGGCGGATGAAATCGGCGTCCCGTACGCGCTGACAGTCGACTATGACACCCTCAAGGACGGCACTGTGACGATAAGGTACAGGAACGACGGGAAGCAGGAAAGGATTAAAATATCGGATTGCGCGAATAAGCTGAAAGAATGCATAGGGCTTGGGAAAGTGACATTATGAGGCTCATATTTCTTGTCGCGGCGATGGTGCTGGTTTTCGGCTGCATAGGCGGGGGGCCGCCTCCGGTTTCGCAGAACAATACGACGAACGAAACGACGAAACCGCCGATCAACATAATCATAGAGGAGCAGAAGAACCAGACCACCGAAAAGAACGAGACGGAGGAGCCGCCTCCCCCGCCGCCTCCACCTGTTGTGAAGGAGCTCGAATACACATACGACGCGGCCGCGCTGTTCGGGATTTACTTCATCGAAGCTGCGGGCGTGGGCCTCCAGGGCGATGCCATACTCATAAAGAAAGGCGATTGCGACATCCTAATCGACGCCGGGCCGATCGAAAAAGGGGATAAAGTCGTTAATTTCCTGAAATCCCGGAATGTCGACGACATCGAGGTCCTGATTTCGACAAACGCAGACCCGCGCCATTATGGGGGCATAGGAGCGGTCGCCGACAATTTCAAGGTGGAGGAGTTCTGGTGGAGCGGCCTTGATTTCGACGACCTCGAGTATAAGACGGCAGTGTCCCGCATGAATGCAAGCGTGAAGACGGTGCGGGTCATCCAGGACGGGTTCAGCGCTGATTTGAACGGGATGAATTTCACGGTCTTGAACCCTTCGACTGAAAACCGGTTCGATGACTTCAACAACGATGCGGTCGTGACAAGGGTGACAGACCGGAACTTCACCATGCTCCTGACATCCGGAATCCAGACCGGGGCGCAGGGAAGGCTCATCAACCGGAAAGCGGGCCTTATCCGGGTCCCCGTCATCCAGGCGCCGTATTACGGCGTGGGCTCGGGAACCAGCAATATCGGGATATTCCTAATCACCGCGGAACCGGAAATCATGATAATAAGCGGCAGCAGCGACGAATCCGCCCCAAACGGCGGCTCGCGCGACCCATACAAGCGGCTGATGGAGCAGTACGGCATCAGATGGTACGAGAACTACGTCAACGGCTCGATAAGGATCAGCGGTGACGGCCAGGAGTACACCATCTCAGCTCTGGGGGCAGGCCAATAGTTTAAATTGTTTTTGGATATCAATCCCTATGCTTCTTATGGGCCTGTAGCTCAGCTTGGTAGAGCGATGGACTCTTACCTTATTCGGAAAAGGATAGCAACCCGGTTTTGGACCGCCTTTTCCTAAAAGGCGGAAATCCATGTGTCGGGAGTTCAAATCTCCCCAGGCCCGTGATTTTCTTAGTCGTACCTAGGGCCGGGGGCACATGGACTTCAGTCCATGGAGGCCCCAGGCCCGAATCCCTTTCTTTTTACCCCGTCCTGCCCAAGCCATCCTCATGGGATTCGGGACGGAAGTGAAATCCGATGGATTTCACGACTGGCCAGTAATAATCTCTTCTCTTAAGTTCGGTATTATAAACACTAATCAATACCATTCTACACATGACAACGCTCCACGCCAGGCAGAAACCGGCACAAACCGGGTATGCCAGGTTCTGCGCATTCGCCGTGATGGCATCCGCGCTCGCATTCTCATGCGGCCGCAAAGACACAGGCTACCAGGCGCCAGAACCGCCCCAGACAGACCAGGCGGAGATACCGCATTTCATCCCCCCGAAAGGGCAGGGCGGGGTAGCAGCAACCCCAAAAGCGTCCGCAACCACCACCCAAAACACAAAACCGGGCACAGCCGCTGAACAGCCGGCCACGCTGCCTGATGGGCGCGGATGCACGGAGAACATGGCGAGGGTGAAGCAGTTCTGCATAGACCGATACGAAATCCGCCTGGTCGGCAGGGACGGAGCCACCCTTCCGATTAACCAGCCGGCGCCCCACAACATGGCGGGCGTCATCGCCCGCTCGTCCCCAGGCGTTTTCCCCCAGGGCCATTTGAGCCAGGAGACGTCAAGGAAAGCGTGCGAGAACGCGGGGAAGAGGCTGTGCACGCTCGATGAGTGGCTGACGGCATGCAACGGGAGCGGAAGCCGGAAATACCCGTATGGGGTCCAGGCGGTTGCGGGCAATTGCAACGTGAACAAGCGCGACCCCCACATACTCGACAAGCATTTTCCGGATATCCCGCATATGAAGAGGGCCGGAAAGCAATTCAACGACCCGGCTCTTCTCCAGGACCCGGATTATTTGGAAAAAACCGGACAGCGAACGATGTGCATGACGCCTGACGGGTTGTTCGACATGGACGGCAATCTTTCCGAGTGGGTCGATGACACGGTCCAGAAAGGCGATGGCCTCCACGGGACGTTCGCCGGTGACGCTTTCAGCGGGGCCGGAATCCAAGGATGCGAACGCAAGACGGCAGCCCATGCTTCGAATTATCTCGATTACTCGATGGGGACCCGCTGCTGCAAGAATCCAAGCCGCTAAGGATGGTTCAGCCAGAGCGGATGGGCTAGCTCCTCGGTTTGGGGGCGAACCGCACATGCCTTCCGTCGACCGCATAATGGCCTTTTGAAAAAGAATCGACAATCATGGGATAGGCAGCATGCTCGCGCTCGATGATTTTTTTTGAAACCTCGCCCGCGCTTTTGCATCCGCTGATATCCACTGCTTCCTGGTAGATGATGGGGCCGGCATCAAGGTTCTCATCGACGAAATGGATGGTGAGCCCTGAAATCCGGGCTCCATAATCGAATGCCTGCTTCTGCGCATCGACGCCTGGGAATGACGGGAGCAGGGCGGGATGGATGTTGATGATGCGCATCTTGTAGGCGTCAAGCAGTTTTTTCCCTTTTATCAGAAGCATGTAACCAGCGAGCACGACCAGTTCGACGCCATGCTTGTCCAAAATCACCTTGATGCGGTCATCCATCGACCCGCGGTCTGGAAAATCCATCCTCTGGACGATTTCGACCGGGATTCCGGCCTGCTTCGCAACCGTTATGGCCGGCGCATCCGGGTTGTTCGTGATAAGGACGAGTATCCGGGCATCGCAATCCCCGGATTCCACAGCATCGATAAGCGCTTTGAAATTGCTGCCGCGGCCGGATGCCAGCACTGCGACTTTGACCGTCATAATTTGATAAGGGGCGAAACGGTTTTAATTATCATATGCGATTTGGTGCGTATGAAGGCGACAGGATTCGACCGGTTCTCCGTTCCGGATGTCGGAGATGCCGAGCCGATAGAGACGATTGTTGCCAGGCTGCGCAAGGGGATAACCTCTGAATGCTCGGGCCTCCTCAGGAGGACGAGGAAGGCGAACGCGGCCGCACCAAGCGTCGGCTCTTTCCGGATCAGGCTATGGGAGAGCAGGATTAACCGCATAATAGAGGCCAACGCGGGCACCTTCAGCATCGACGAACTCAGAAGGCTGCGCCGCGATTGCCAGGACCTCTCCCTGGAGATAGGCCGGTTCGAGGCATAAAGAGCAGGCTCAGGCAGGTTCCGCTGGGCATAGGTTCAGGAGCGTCTTGTCAACCCTGCGGTGCGGATTGCACAGCGCCCTCTCCACGAATGGGAGGTCGCTCTCAGTAATAGGCGCGTGGGAAGCCGCCTCGATTATCGGCGATGCGTCAATGGCCGGTTTGCCCGCCGCACCAGCACCGAATTGTTTAGTGAGGGCATCCAGCATCCCTCTTGCCCAAGCCCGCAGGTAAGATTCCTGAAGGCAGAACGAATGGGGCCCGATGGCACGCAAGGCTGCGTCGAAACTGGGCATCATGAGCGTGATGTCGAATCCATGGAGCATCATGGTCCGGAAGGCGTCGGCCGGGTCGGAATACGCGGCCTGGAACAGGTAGGCGAACGCTTCTTTTATCGTCGGATGCAATGCGACAGGCCCGTTCGCCCGGCACTCCTGGAGGTGCGCGATTTCATGCGCCATCACCGAGCGGGCGTTCATGTTGAGGGCGTTTAGGAGAAAATGGCGGGGGGAGTCGCTGGCTCGCGCGAGTTCGTCCAGGCTGCCGCAGGCGAGGCGGAGGCATGAGACGTCGAGCGCGTACATGACGGGGACATGGTCGCCTTTGACCGAGCCGCGTTCCATGCTTGAAATCAGGCTTCCGAGCAATAAATCGCGG
The DNA here is from genome assembly GCA_020053355.1 of archaeon. Taxonomy (GTDB): domain Archaea; phylum Micrarchaeota; class Micrarchaeia; order Anstonellales; family Bilamarchaeaceae; genus Bilamarchaeum. Next base: position 102,581 of record JAGVNI010000014.1, read on the forward strand.
GGCGCGCGCACGAATGACAGCCGCCGCGCGTCCAGATGGGCCGGCGGATTGCCAGTATCTGCGAGCCAGTAATCGATGACCTGCATAAGGCGGGCCGCAGTCTGGGTGAGGTCCAGTTCAACCGACCATGAGCCGTCGGCGTGCTCGTGTAGGCGCCCGCGGTTGATATTGCCCCCGACTGATTCGCCCAGGTAGATGCGGAGCGGGATTCCTGCCGCTTCCGTATCATGGAGCATAAGCCCGGCGCTTGCCGGCCTCCCGAAAACCGCATGGACGCCGCATTCCCGGAGTATTCTTTGGACCCGCTCCATCGCATCGGCATGCGCACCGTTCGGGGTGCATCCGGCTGGCCCGGCGCTTTTTGAAAGGTCCCGGAGGACATCCATGACCGGATGCTGGAGATGGGGTTCGGCGTTCATCAGCTCCCGGATAAGCTCCTTCCCTCCGTTCCGCCTTCGCAGATAGGCATTGGCGATTTCAGATTTGTCCGGCCGTTCGTATGCCCTGGCAATCTGCGATTTATCCTGCCTCGCAAATGCGCCAAGAAGCTGCGACGTGTCGGGCCTTCCGAACGCTTTTGCAGCCCGGAGGTTCTGCAGGGTGCCACCATGGACAAGGCCGTGCAGGCGGCTGAACCTGAATGACTTGCGGGATAGCGCGGGCTTGAAGTATTCCTTAAGCTCCCGCCTTGTGATTGACACGTGATGTATGTGCCAGGTAACGTTTTTAAAAGTGGGACATGATAAATGATAATGGGCGGGTTCGCCTGACGGGGCGGGCAGAAAGGGAGATTTGAAAAAAGGCAGCATTTTATCTACTCCATCGCAGGTTAGATAAGGGGACTGCATGCTAAGCGTCGTAATACCTACATATAACGAGGAGGAGCACATCGGCAGGCTACTCCAATTGCTGCACCCCCAACTTATGGAAGGGGACGAGATAATAATTGTCGACAGCTACAGCAAGGACCGGACTGTGGAAATCGCGAAACGCCTCGGGGCAAGGATTGTCCTTGAGCCGAAGAGGGGGAACGGCCTTGCGCGCACGGCCGGCGCGATGGCCGCAACGAACGATATCGTGGTCTTTGTCGATGCGGACTGCGTGCCTTCCCCGGACTTCATTTCCCGGATGAGGAAGCATTTCAGCGCGGAGCAGGTCGTTGCCGTCGGGGGGCTGGACTTATACCATACGGATTCCGGCGCGCGGAAATTCGTATATAACACGTTCTCAAAGACCGTTTTCTACACCGCGAAGCTCACGCATGCGTTCACAGGAAAGTACTGGCTTGCATCCAACAACTGCGCCTACCGCAAGGAGGTGTTCCTCGATGCCGGGGGCTACCGCTCCGTAATCTGCGAGGACACGGACCTGACACGGAGGCTGCCGCCATCCAAGAACGTCGTCTATGACAGCAAGCTCGAGGTATCGCTCTCCGACCGCAGGTTCAAAAAGGAAGGGTTCTTCAGCACAATCGGGCTCTGGGGCAAGAGCAACATCGCAGCCTGGATGGGCAAGGGCAGGGACAGCTCAGGATACAAGACTAATTATTGAACAACCCCAGGGCATTTGAAATAAGATAATGGACTAGTCGTGAAATCCTGCGGATTTCACTTCCCGTCCATTTTTCCTGCAGCATCCCACCTGCTAACAACTAGAGGCTTATGAAAAATGGACTCGGGGGGACATGCGTCGCCGTTTTACCGCCCCTTTTTGGGAAAAAGGCGCACTCGCACCCCCGGCCACTCGCGCTCTTGAAAGCTGTTGGTTTCCTCATGGCTTTTTCCGGGGTTTTGCCCGGAGAAAGGTTGAAGCCAAAAAGCCCCTGCAAGGCGAGTGCTCTGCTGCTGAGCTACGAGCCCATTGATTGTTTAGTGTTTCTAAAAGCAGTTATAAATCATTCGGAAAGAATCCGGGGAATTTCCCGGGGCGGTTATTCGCAGCCGCCCCAGCCGCAGGAATAGCAGACCTTGCATCCTTCCTGGAAAACCAGGCTGCCATCGCACGAGGGGCATATCCCTTTCTTTATCTTCTGCGCTTCCGAAAGCGCTTCGGCTGGAACGTCCATTTTATCTATCTTATCAGAAACCGGAATCGAAATTTCTTCGGACATGGGACCCCCGTACTTTCTCGCATTATACAATTATAAAGAATTGTTTTGCCCTCGGAAAATCAAACACACAAAAAATAAAAATGACCACAATTATCCCGTGGATTCACTGCCACGCGGGCATGCCGGCCATGATTTCGTCAACGTACGATTCGGCGTCCCGGCGCTCTTTTTTCTTGTTCTTCATGTAGTAGGCAATCATGCCCTCGCGCACTTCATGCCTCGGACGGATGTCGCCGTTCTCATAGGTGCAGTGCTTGCAGTACTTGTTGCCTTCCTTCATTCCGCCGAAGTCGGACAGCCGCATCATCGGCATGCCGCAGCTTTCGCATTTCTTTAGGTCCATATGCTCACCTGAATGGTCGCATCCGGATAATCGATGATAAGGCGTATATATCTTTTCCCGCGGGCGGCTTTGCCGTCTGTTTGACGCTTCGCGTCAAGTCCGGCAAATGGGGCATTTGCCGTCAGCTTGAAACCTTCGGCCTCAAGTCCGGCATTTTTCCGTCAGTCAAAACCCAAAACACGTAACTGTAAACCAGGGGAAAATTTGCCGTTGAGTGGCCTTGGGCCACTGCCGGCATTTTTCCTTTAGGCAGAACACGAGACTGGAAACTGAATACCAAGGGAAAAATGCCGAGGGGGGAATTCGAATCCCCGACCTCTCGATCTCTCAGTTGAGTGTCTTAATATCATTGGCGTTATGCCTCATCACTCATCGGGTTGAACCTATGAGTCGAGCACTCTAGCCGACTGAGCTACCTCGGCATGTATGCGAAGCGAACAAGCTGAGGCCCTTTGGGCGGACCGCCGTCCAAATGGACCTTGGCATGTGCTTTTCGTCAAAAAAGCAAGAACTATTTAATTTGCTCATCTTTAAATGACATACGAATTTTTTTAGGCGGGCAGATGAGCGAATATTCCGATATCCTGCGCGACGGGTTGCAGAAGGCGTACGCTGTGGCCAGCGAAGCCCGCGCGAAGGGGCTGGACCCGACAGACGATGTGGAAGTGAAGATAGCCAAGGATGTGGCCGCCCGCGTCGAGGGAATCGTCGGCCCCCCGGGAGTCACGGAGCTTATCCGCGGCCTTGAAAAAAGCGGGATGCCAAGGGAGGACATCGCTTTCGAGGTGGCAAGGCGCATCGCCGGCGGGGAATTGATGCGGGGCGGCAAGGAGGTTTTAATCGAGCAGGCGGTCCGCACCGGCCTCGGGATACTCACTGAAGGCGTGCTTGTCGCGCCCACAGAAGGCATAGCGAAAGTGAGAATCAAGCACAACCCGGACGGGAGCGATTATGTGGCCGTGTATTACGCCGGGCCGATTCGGAGCGCCGGGGGAACCGCCGCCGCGCTCAGCCTGGTCCTTGCAGATATCGCCCGCAAGGTCTGCGGCGTCGGCGACTACCGTGCGACGGATTCGCAGATTGCGCGCTATTACGAGGAGGTCACCACTTACGAGACGAGGGTGACTCACCTCCAGTACATGCCCTCCGAGGAGGACGTCAAGGTCATCGCGGGAAACTGCCCAATATGCATCGACGGCGAGCCCACCGAGGACATCGAGGTGTCGACATACCGAGGCGTCCCGGGCGTCGAGACGGACCGCGTCCGGGGCGGCGTGCCTCTCGTCATGTGCGAAGGCGTCGCGGCGAAATCCGCCAAGCTATTCAAGTATGCCAAGAAGCTGAAACTCGGCTGGGACTGGCTGGAGCGGATTATCAAGATTAAGAAGAAGGAGGACAGAATCGAGATTAAGCCGGATTTCACTTACATGGAGGGGCTTGTCGCAGGGCGGCCGGTATTCGCCCACCCGAGCGCCAAAGGCGGGTTCAGGCTGCGCTACGGGCGGAGCAAGACCACGTGCCTGATGGCAAAGAACGTCCACCCCGCCACGATGATACTCCTGGACAACTTCCTAGCCTACGGGACGCACATGAAAATCGAGCGGCCTGGCAAGGGATGCGTGATTTCCGCGCACGAAGCCATCGAGCCCCCGGCGGTGAAACTCAAGAACGGGCGCGTGATGAAGGTCCGGACGCTCGAAGAATCGTACGCGATAAAGGACGAGGTGGAGGAAATCCTCTTCCTTGGCGACATGCTCTGCACATACGGCGATTTCCTCAAATCCAACCACCCCCTGATGCCCCCGGGCTACTGCGAGGAATGGTGGGAGCGCGAAATCGAGGCCAAAGGCCTCCAGCCTCCGCCAATTCTGGACGCGCCGGCCTTATTCGAGTTCTCGAGGCTGCACGGGATACCGCTCCATCCGCGCCTGACATACCACTGGCATGACATAACGATTGAGCAGCTTTGCGCCCTCGCGGCCTGGCTGCGCGGCGGGAAACTTGAGATGGATGGGGGCGGGAAAATCAGGGCGCTAATCATCGAGAAATCCGATGCATTGCCAGACCCGAAGCGCGTCCTTGAGGAACTCATCGTGGAGCATCGGGTGAATGGAGAGAGCGTGGTGCTGGAAGGCGATGACGCATATGCTGTCCTTTCTTCGCTCGGAGCCTTATCTGGCGGGGCAATCGACTTCTCCGCCTTCGACAACACCATACCGACGCAGAAGACCGTCCTCGAAGCAGTAAACGCCCTCTCGCGCATCCGCATCAAGGCGAAGGCCCCGATGTACATAGGCGCCCGCATGGGGAGGCCGGAGAAGGCGAAGGAGAGGAAGATGGACGGCTCCCCGCACGTGCTTTTCCCGACAGGCTCGTTCAAGAACCGCAGCATCAGCAAGCAGTACCGGACGCTCAAGGGGCGCGAAGGCGAGAAGACCATCAACCTGGAGCTGACACGCATGCGCTGCACGAAATGCAAAAGGCTCGGATACTACCGGCGCTGCGACACCTGCGGCGAGCGGGCTGTTGAGGAGCGGGTCTGCCAGAAATGCGGGCGCGCGGCGGATTTCGAGATGCACTGCGAGATGAAGACGCTGTCATACGACCGCCGCCCGGTGGACATCATCGAGCTTTTCGAGGGCGTGAAGGCGAGGACAGGCGCTTCGCCCGACGATGTGAAGGGCGTCAAAGGCCTCTCGAACGCGATACGCATCCCGGAGCGCCTTGAGAAAGGATTCCTCCGGGCCAAGCACGACGTATACGTTTTCCGCGACGGAACCTCGCGCTTCGACGCAACTGACGTCCCGCTCACCCATTTCACGCCCAAGGAAGTGGGCCTGAGCCTCCAGAAGGCGCGGGAACTGGGATATGAGAAGGACTATCTCGGCAAGCCGCTTGAGAGCGACACCCAAACCCTCGCCATGCGGCACCAGGACATCATACTCGCCACAAACGGAGTCACATATTTCACCCGAGTCGCGGATTTCATAGACGACATGCTGGTCAACTTATACGGCCTGAAGCCGTTCTATAGCATCAAGTCCAGGGATGACCTGATAGGCCACCTCTGCGTCGGGCTCTCGCCGCATACCAGCGCAGGCGCGCTTTGCCGGATTGTGGGTTTCACGAAAGCGAACGTCGGCTACGGCCATCCGTATTTCCACACCGCCAAAAGGAGGAACGCAGACGGCGACGAGGACTGCGTGATGATGCTCATGGACTGCCTCATCAATTTCTCGCGGCGCTTCCTGGATGAGAAGCGCGGCGGGACCATGGACGCCCCCCTCGTCCTTTCGATAGAAATCAACCCCAAGGAGGTCGACGACGAGGCGCACTGCATCGAGATGGTGTGGAAATACCCCCTCGAGTTCTACGAGGCGGCCGAGAGGTACACCCTGCCAGGGGATTTCAAGATAAAGACCGTGAAGGACGTCCTGGGGACGCCGGAGCAGTTCGAATTGCCGATAACGCACCCGGGGGGGACTATGGATGTTGGCAATTGCCGCACCGCCTATGTGGAACTGCAGTCCATCCCGGACAAGATTGACATCCAGTTCCGCCTGCAGGGAAGGCTGAGGCCGGTTGATGGGCGCGATGCGGCCGAGAGGCTGATTCTCAGCCACTTCATACCGGACCTTTACGGCAATTTGCGCTCATTCTCCAGGCAGACGTTCCGCTGCGTCTCGTGCAACACCATTTTCCGCCGCGTCCCCCTGGCAGGCAAATGCTCGCGCTGCGGGGGCAACCTGCTCCTGACGATAAACAAGGGCGGCATAGAGAAATACCTGGAGATATCCCGCGACATCGTCGCTAAATACGACCTGCCGGCGTACCTCAAACAGAGGCTGGAGCTGGTCGAGCGCGAAATCAAGAGCATATTCGAGGACGACAAGGTCAAGCAGATGGGCCTGTCGGATTTCCTCTAGCCATTCATCTGCCAGCCCCCCGACGGCAAGGGCTACCCGCCTGAGGATATCTTTTCAGCCTGCGCGCCAATTATCGGGATGCCGAACTTCTTGCCGGAATAAGCCTGGAACGCCAGGAAAACCCGGAGGGCAAGGATGCACAGCCCGAAAACGAGCATGGAAATCCAGACTATCCCGAAACCAAGGAAGAAACCGACGCCCATGCTCGCAATCCCCAATGCGATGGCCAGCGCTATTCCTCCCACAAACACCACCAGGCTAAGGACCATGACTGAGAGGTCGACCATGATTGCCTGCGCGGCGTGGAACTTGACGTAGCGGTCCTCTTTTTTCAGGAGGAAGATTAGGACCGACACCAACACCCCGAAGATGTAGGAGATGGCGGCAATAAGCCGGGATTCGTCGTTCGGTTCCCCCGCGGCGGCCGTCTTGGCGGCTTCGGGCGCTGGTTTCTTGGCTTCTTGAGTAGCGGAATCGGTCTGCTTTGCCATAGGACAATTGTGCGGGATTTCGGTAATAAACATATCGCAGGGGCTGGCCCGGGCTGGACATCACATGGAAAAATGAGAAACCGATAAAAATAAGGAAAATAAGAAAAAAGGAAAGTTTACTTCTTCATTCCAGCGGCAACGGTTCCTATCGCGCCAAGCACAAGGCCAACGACGGTCCATATCACCACGCTGACCCCGATGACGATGACTCCGCCGATTAGGCTGAATCCCGCGCCGAGTACCGCCGTGCCAACATCACCGCCGGTCGCGACGTTTACGCCGAGACCGAGGAAGTTCAGCACCAAGCCGATTACCCCCAGAACAAGCGAGGTTATGAAACCCGTCAATCCGCCGGTGATTGCACCGCCGACGATGTCCATGCCCGCCTTGGCTGCCTTGAATCCGGCCCAACCAAGGACGATGCAGTCAAGCAGCATGATGCCCGGCCCGATGACGCACATTATCGCGCCAATGAGGGGGACCAGGTTAAGGATGAAGCTCATGCCTAGCGAAATGATTCCAAGCACGATTATCACAACAATCGGTATCAATGCTAATTTCAGCGATTTGCCGATATCTAATGCCAAATTATCACCGCTAGTACATCGAAAACAAGGTTTAAAAGCCGTTAAGGAATGGCGAGGCTGGCGGCCAGCTTACGGAAAAAGACGGAAAAGGAAGAAAAAATAAGAAAAAAATTGATTTAAGCGTTCATCTGCTTCTCTGCGAATTCGCCCACGACAGGCAGCAGGAACTTCTCGCCCTGGTATGCCTTGTAAGCGAAGTAAAGCAGCACGACCCAGTACAATGGGAAGCACAGCGAGCCGATGCCTAATGTGACGACCGCAAGCACCATCGAGATAACCCAGCCGCCTAGGCCGGCCAAGAGGCTCTGCCATGCGTGGAAGAAGACGAACTTGTCCTTCTTCTTGTCCTCCATCACATATACGATGATGAACATGAGGATAGGGAACACATAGCACAATGCCGCCCACACCTTGCTGTCGTTGCTGAGGCCAGAGACGGTAGTTGATGCCATCGCAGGCGGTTTGATATCTTTTTTCTCTTCTGCCATAATCAAAACCTCCTTAATTCGGGCCCCCGGATTCCGGAATGGCCTTGGCTTATACTCGTAGGGTATCTTTATAAATATTTTTCGGGGCGAGAAACGAGTGATGAGGCTCTATAATTCGCTGTCCAAGAGGCTTGAGGAGTTCTCGCCGCTCGAAGAAAAGCGCGTTGTGATGTATGTCTGCGGCCTCACCCCCTATGACAGCGCGCACATCGGCCACGCGCGGGCTTTCGTGTCTTTCGACATATTGAAGAGGCACCTCGTGAAGAAGGGATTCTCGGTCTACCATATCCAGAACATAACGGATGTCGATGACAAGATAATCAAGCGGTGCAAGGAGGCGGGAGCTGACCCGAAAAAGCTCACGGAGACCAACCACGCCGAAGCCCTCGAGCAGTTCGGCAAGCTCGGCATCATCCCGGCGGACATCTACCCCAAGGTCACGGAACACATCCCTGAAATCATATCCATGGTACGGACGCTGGTAGAACGCGGCCACGCGTATGAGACGGCGAGCGGGGTGTATTTCGACATCTCGAGCTTCCAGGCATACGGCTCGCTTTCGGGCCAGGACCTCGAGCAGATACGGGCCGGTTCGCGGTTCGACGTGGATGAGAGCAAGAAGGACGCCGCCGATTTCGCGCTATGGAAGAAGACATCCGGCGAGATAATCGAGTTCGACAGCCCCTGGGGGCGGGGCAGGCCGGGATGGCACATCGAATGCAGCGCGATGTCGCAGAGGTATGCCAGGAACACGCTCGACATACACGGGGGGGCCAGGGATTTGATATTCCCACACCATGAGAACGAGATTGCCCAGAGCGAGGCTGCCTTGGGGAGGAAATTCTGCAATTACTGGGTGCACACGGGTTTCCTCACGGTCGAGGGCGAGAAGATGAGCAAGTCCCTCGGGAATTTCATAACCCTCTCCCAAGCCCTCGCTAACCACGAACCCAACGCGCTAAGATTATTCTACCTCCAGGCGCATTACCGCAGCCCGCTGGATTACGACGAGGACGCGCTTGAGGCCTCGCATGAAAGCGTGGAGCGCATCTTCAATTCGCTCGGCCTCATACGCGAGGCAGAAGGACCGGCCGCTGCGGGGGCCGGCAAGACGGGCGAATGGGGGGGAGGGGCAGATTCGGAGTTCCGCAGGAAAAGCGACGAACTGATAGGCCTTTTCCAAAGGCACCTGGAAGACGACCTCAACACTCCTGAAGCTATAGCATCGCTGTTCTCGCTTCTGAGAATCGCCAACTCGCATATCAGCGGCGGCAGGCCGGATGCGGAGCAGATTGTGAAGGTCAGGAAGGCCGTCGGGGACATGCTCTGGGTTCTTGGTTTGGTTGAGCCGCATAAGGGGCTGGAGGAAAAGGCGCAGGCTATTTTCGGGCTTCTTGCCGAACTGGGGGGGGCCAGGCCCGCTACTCCGGAAGAGGCGCTCACCAGCCTGATTGCCATGCGCGATGGCGCGCGCGCCGCAAAGGATTTCCGGAAGTCGGATTTGATCCGGGCGCGGCTGCATGGGATGGGGATTATCGTGGAGGACAAGGCCGGATTGGGCGGCGCAAGATGGAAACTTGCCTGATTTTCTTATGCGCCTTGGCCCTTAGCACCTTTTTTACCATATAGAAGCACTTATAAAGTCTGGCTGCGTAATACTGCTGGAGATTATTATGAAGCTCATTCACGGTCAGGAGCCGGCAAAAAAGGAAGATGGGAGCGCAACCGACGTCAAGTCAAAGATACCCATGGCAGACGGGATTTTAGGCGTGGGAAGGTCAGCCAAAGCGATAGCGGTCGGCTTCTCGCTCGTTGCTGCCTTGGGATTGGCGAAGACGGGATGCACCTTTGACCCGGCTGGCCTCCAGGACGTGGATGCCAGCCAGGATGCGGACGTCGACCATGACGCAGGGCCTGATGCTGATATTGACGCGGGACCTGATGCCGACGTGCAGGATTCCGGACCGGACGCTGACGTTGATTCAGGGCCGGATGCTGATGTTGACGCTGGACCTGATGCCGATGTGGATGCTGGCCCTGATGCTGATGTCGACGGCGGGCCGGTAGCCTGCGCAGTTGCCGATGTGGGGACTTACAGCGGTTATATCGTCTCTGGCACTCCGCAGGAAGTGGGTGGATACGTGTTCGAGTACCTGGGAAAGAGCGGGACCGACGCCCTCTTCAGGATAACATGCGGCGGCAGCGTGGTCGACGACCCGCTCACGTGCCCGGTCGGACTGGAA
>JAGVNI010000002.1 GCA_020053355.1 archaeon
AAAGACGGGCTTATGGTTACAGGGATTTGGAGTATTTCAGGCTGAAAATCTTGCACAGTTGTGGGTGGAGGTCATCCTAAAGTTGGAGAAGAGCCAAAATCATTAAGTCGATAACCATTCGGCGCACTTCTTTATACTCCCTGGCCTTCAGGTTCACCAAGCATATCTTATCGCCTCTTATCCCTCATGCTTGGTGGTAATAGACATGATGGGAAGTATGATTTTTCTTCTTTGTCCCTTTGCTCCTTTCTATGCTGAGCTGGTGTCTTGACTTTTAAACATATAATCAAAGCATCGTGCGCATATGCGAAAGCCTGCTTGAACTCTTCCTCTGTAGCTGGGAAGTTTTTCCAAATCAAATCAAACGCTGCCCCACCTCCATGAACCAGGTGCTCGGGGTTATCTTTTGGCAACTTGACCCGTTCTCGATATTCCTCAATGATTGCTTCCGCCTTGAGAAAGATCGTTTTGATTTTATCATCATCCATCTCGCTAATCGATATACCCCCTTTATCATCATACTCGGGAGTGTCCCCGAATGTATGATATTTCTTTCTCATCTCGATGGTGGCTCGCCAACCCATGTTAGTATTGAGATGGGCGAGAAGCTCCCCCTTCAATGGTTCAGAGTGCCCTTCCAACAGATTCTGTGCCAGAAGTACTGATTTATTGTTGTTGAACGCCACCCCCATAGTGATTGTGCCGTCATCTCTGACTTTAAACCAGAGATTCGGGTTGTTCGTCTTCTTGCAATCATCTTTGGTCTCCTTGCCGATATACATCCAGTAATATCCGTCTTGGCCACGCCCTATCTGGTTTTCCAGATACGCGTCAGTTAATTGAGCCCGATATGTGAATGGTGAGTTCGGTCTCACTTGCTTGGCTAACTCCAGCCACTTCCTGAACTTCTCATGATTCTCGTTCATCGTATCGCCTATATTCCCTGACATAAGAATTATCAGCATGTCTATAAAAAAATATAAGTGAGAAAGAAATGGCGAGAGGACAGAGTGTCTCCACGTTAAAGAAAGGCGACAATTCTCCTGCTACGGAAATTTCACCTGAACTGGAAAACTGTCAAGCTCGTGACATCGCCGCGAAAGCCAATAAAGAAGATGAAATTGCTAATATCTCAAGTGCTTAGAATTGATATGAATCTATGCAAGGTCTTAAACACTAGTTTTATATACATAATACATCCTATATATCTCTATAACATTCAATAAACAAGGAATGGCAACACAATGGGCGGATAACCCATTGGATCGGGGAAGGGGGGACACTATTTTGATTTTCGGAAGTGGCACACTTCCAGTATTCCTTGCTTGACCCAATGATTAAATGACAGCCAAATGGGGACGCCTGCTGCGCCGGTTAAGCAACAACAGGCAGTCCCCCCAGCTGAGACTGTCACTCGCATGATGGAAGCGGGGATGGAACAAGCATAATAGCGCGCAAAGGAAATGCGCGCTTGTGGTCGCTTGCCCACCCCGCCCCATCACCACAGGTGTGCGGCGATGAGCGTTTTGCCTCGCTATCTATGTGGTCGCTCTTTTTCTCCCTGAATTCCTCTCTACGTTACAACGTAGTAATAGCGCATGGGTGTTTTTAAGTGTTGGTCTTTTTTTCCTGAAAATGCTGCATTCATGAACACTTTTCTAAAATTATTGCGACAACTTTGGGGCTATCGCATCGTTTTACAGGTGAGCTTGGCGAGGAATTCGCCCACGCCTCCTGCTTTCTCCATCGTCGTGTAGAGTATCGCGATCAAGCCCTTCCAGGGTGTTCCTGCAAATTAGCTTGAGCTCAATCAGTGCCTAGCCACACTCCAGCCTCATTAATCCTTATTAATCCCTGATTTTCCGCTCTCCAGCGGTGTATGACATGTTTGGCTGGCTGCCTGATTATCCGGACTCTAGGGACTATACGTTGGAAACGAGCGAGATAAACTCGATTCTGAAGAACAGTGGGAGCGGCGGTAGCAGTGGGGCGGCCGTAGCGGTGGTGGTGATGGCGTCAGCGGCGGGAGCATTCCCCCCAAGGTCGACCTCCGCCCCCTCTGCTCCCCCATCGTCAACCAAGGCTCCCTCGGCTCCTGCACTGCCAACGCCGCATCCGGCATCATCGAATTCTTCCAGAAAAAGGCATACGGGACGTTCTCGCCCGTGTCGCGCATCTTCATCTACAAGGCGACGCGGAACCTCATGAAGATGAAGGGCGACTCGGGCGCATACATCCGCTCGACCTTTGGAGCGCTCGCGCTGTTCGGGACCCCGCCTGAGAAATACCTCCAATACGACGTCGAAAGATTCGATTCCGAGCCGCCCGCCTTCTGCTATTCCTTCGCCCAGAACTACAAGGCGCTGAAATACTTCCGCCTCGACGAGCAGGGGAAAACCGAAAGCGAAACTCTAGACTCGATAAAACAAACCCTGAACCAGCGCATCCCCGCGATGTTCGGATTCACGGTCTACAGCTCGATTAACGAAGCAAAAGGCGGCAAAATCCCGTTTCCAGAAAAAACCGATTCTGTTCTCGGAGGCCATGCGGTAGTTGCAGTAGGCTATGACGATAACATAAAAATCAACAAATCCACCGGCGCCTTCATCATCCGGAACTCGTGGGGCGAGGAATGGGGCGAAAATGGCTATGGCTACCTTCCCTATGATTATCTCATAAACGGCCTTGCCATGGACTGGTGGGCATTAATCAGCGCGGAATGGACTGAAACGGAGGGATTTGGTGTTTGAGCGTGTTAAGGAAAGCATAAATATACCTTTCCAAATACAAGATTCTAGGGTGTTGGCCTGACTTCTGTTCTCAAGAATTATTCGGCATATATGAGCATGGACCTGTCCTCTTTCGAGGGCCTATGGGTAGCCATATCGGATGGCCATGTGGTTTCAAGCGGGCAGGCTCCGAAGAAAGTCTATTCCGAAGCAATGAAAGCGACTCATAACAAGCCCGTGATGCTTACAAAAATCCCCAAAAGAGGCATCGTCGAGCTCCTGTGATGCGATGGCAAAGACATACAAATACCGCAAGGCCCTCTCTCCCGACCGGGATGACCCGACGCCGCTGGCGCCACGGATTCCGGTCCTTCTTATCGGAAAGATAACCATCCAGAACGTCGCATTACTGGATTCGGGTGTCACGGATACCAGCATACCGCTTGAAATCGCAGAACTGCTTGGCCTTAAGCTCGGGGATAAAATCCCGGTCCGCACTCCCGGCGGCAATATTACCGGTTACGAATCACACCTCACCTTGGGGATAATGATGGAGCACGACCGCCTGGTCAAGGTAGCCGCCCCCTGCCATGTCCTTACCGATTTCGATGAGATTGTCATAGGGCGGGCCGGTTTCTTCGATTCTTTCGAAATCACTTTCTGCGAAATGAAGAAGGAAATCCGTCTCAAGCATGTCGTATCCAAATAAACCTGCTTTCAAAGATTGATAATCCGGCATCATCCCCTTCACTATCGCTCGCAATGGACTGGCGGGCATTAATCAGCGCGGAATGGATTGACGCGGGCGGATTCGGAGTGTGACGCTCATCCCGTTACTCCCGCGTTCGTCCCGCCACCGCGACCAGCGCAATCAATAAATATCTTGCATGCATTGACAATCCATGGCTGGGACTAAATTGGCCGAACGCCCGAACCCTCTCTTAGGCATATTGAGGGTATTCAACAAGACGATCAGCTACTATCACGTATTCACCGTCACCGCGATGATAATCCTAGACGTCCTTTTTACCGCCTCGGAAGCCGCCCTGGTCGGCATATCATCGCTCACTTTCGGATTGGCAGTGACCCCCAGCATCCTCATGTACGGATTCGCTGACATCGGCCTCATGATAATCGGTTTTTTCCTTACCGTAATACTGGAGCTGCTGATGGGCAAGAAACCCATGAGGAAAGCGATCTCGCTGGGACTGATGTCCGCGATGTTCCTCGCATTCCCCGGCCCGGTATTCAGCCTCTCGGTAGTGGTCGGGAAAGGCCTGGAATACGTATTCCCGGTCAAGAAAAAGCAGGAACTGCTGAAATAAAACCAGGCGCGTTCCATCCCATTTTCCTCATGCTATACCGGAACAAACCGGATTAGTAGGTTTTAAAAACATTAAAACCCCTGCTAAATCGATAACCATAGGGGGTTGATTACATGAGCAAATACGGTTTCTTAAGCGGAATATTCCTATTGCTGGGCCTGCTGGCAATCGCAGGGGTCCTGTACATGGTGCTGTCATACGCCGGCGCCACGCTAAACGCGATGACGGATTTCGTCACGACAAATGACTTCACCAAACTCAAGGATTGCGGGGTGAACCCGCCGGAGCAGTTCGACAAAATCAAGTCCGACCTGCCAACCGTCATACTGCCCTTTTTGTACCTCGGGCTTCCGCTGATGCTGATATTCATCGCCCTCCTGATGTTCCTGGCGGGCAAATACCACGAGAAAGGCAGGAAAGAGGACGAATCGCGCAAGATGGAAAAGATAGAAAGCGAGGCCGAGAAGAAGGTCATCGAGAAGCTTTCCGTTGAAAAACCCGAGCCGCCGGCCCCTACCAAGAAGACCGTGCGCAGGAAGATATACGAGACGGAGACCGAAGTTCCTGAAGAAAAACAGTCCTAAGGCTGTTTTTTCCTTTTTTCTTTTGTTTCTCTTTCTTCCAGCCAAATCCATGCTTAAAAAAAAGAAAGAATCGGCTTAAGAGCCGAAAATCGAGACGCAGTAGTTCCTTTCAGTCCCTTCAGGAAGGCGGTCGCAGACAGTCCGATCGCCCACAGCCTTCGCCACGATGCCATAGCAGGACGGGCGGTTCGCCTTATTATCCAGCGCATCGCACCAGGCCGTGTTTTTCGCATCTTCCGCTTCCTGGACACGGCATCCGTCCAGGCAGAATGTGCCGTTGCCTGCATTCCCCCCGCCGCACTGATTTGCGCACCTCTGGTAGTTCGCGCTCCCGCTTGCAGCCGGCTGGCCCGGGGACGTGCAGCCGCAAATCAGTAACGCGAGGCTAATCAACAACAAGAATCTCATACCATCACCGTAACGCAATTCCTGACAAGTATTATTGCCCTTTCGGAAATCCTGGGGGAAAAAACCGCGGCGAAGCGGGATGGCGACCTCTCGAAAATATGGATTAGCGCATTTAACTTATTTTTAAACATTTCATAACATCTTAATGCCATGCAAAGGATAGCCGCGCCTCCAAAGAACCCCAACCTATCAAGGAAATTAATCAAGGTGTTCGAGAATGCGCCGGCATTGGATACGATATCCGGCCTCCTTAAGGAAGGGGCGGACCCGAACGCACGCTTCAGCGACCAGAGAACGCCCTTGTTTTGGGCAGTCCGCAAGGATGACTTCAATGCCGTCAACCTGCTTCTATCCTACAAGGCCGATGTCAATGCCGCTGATTTGCTTGGCTGGACGCCGCTCCTTGCATACCTTGACTGGTGCAACACCGAGTGCAAGCCGAGCATGATTAGGCTGCTTGTGGATCGGGGGGCGAAGGTCAGCGAGAAGACCCTGCGTTTTTCCTACGCACTCCCTGCTTCGGAGCCCGTATTGCACCCCGAAGGGGTGACTAACGGCCTTAGGCTCTGCCGGATTATCAGCGTCGCGCCATCATCAAATGAGGAAATGAAAAGGTTCAGGAGAATCGCACAGGCTCTTCTTCATGCCAAGGATGCATTGGATGATTTGGACATGTGCGCCAGGATTGCCGTAGAAGCAGACGACCTCGAAATGCTCCGAAAAGCCTTCATTTTGGGCGCCGACATATCCAGCCTGCTTCCAGATGCCGTCTTTTATCAAAATTTCGAATCCGCGCGATTCCTTATGGACAATCATGCGAATCCGGATGCCCGAAATGAGCTTGGGACGACCGCACTTCTCTATGCTGCGATGAACAACCTGCATTTTATGCGGAAACTGCTTGAATACGGGGCGAATCCGAATGTCATTGTCAATGGGGAGACCGCGCTTGATTTTGCCATCCGTAATGATTTGCACGCAAGCGCAAAAGCCCTGACCCAGTTTGGCGCCGAGGCTAGCCGTCCTGCCGGCAATCCTGATTGGCAAATCCCGGACTAGCCGACCGATAACCTTAGGCGAGGGCGTTCCTGATCCTTTCCCTCTGCGCCTCGACCGAGCCGTAGTCCCGCTCTACCTGCGCTTTCAGGAGAGGGTCGTTCCCGGCCAAGTCCACGATATCCGGCAATTCATCGGGGGGCATCAGCAGAACCCTTTTAGCCGCAGAGAACCTGGAATTGACCGTAGCCCTTCCCTCTGCGACATCGGCGCGATTGAAGCCTTCCCGGTCGAAGTTGTCTATGAACGCCATCATCAGCGAGTACGCGAGTTCCGGGTTGATTTCCCTAATCTTCCCCAGTTCAAGCCCCTCGATGGAAAGCGGACGGAAAAGCGCATGGAGCATAATCGGCTCAGTGTCGGCCGAAAGCCTCGGTTGGATATGCGCTGTCACAAGGTTTCCTTCGCCCATGTCAAGCATCATGGCCATCATTCCGCTGCGGTTGTGGATGAAAAGCCGCTGTCTCGTGAATTTTATCGCATCATCCTCAGCAGCCTGGCCGATGAACTCTGATTCGATAATCGTGCCCATGACGCCGCTGCGGCCCGTTTCCCTTGCCACTTCGGCCGCTACCGCGTGCCTGATGGGGTAATACGCGCTTCCTATGCCCTGAACCCTGAAATCCTCGTCGCGCCCGTAGCGTGAGGCCATGAATCCCCGGTCTGCGATTCCGCCGTACTGCCAATACACGACAACCTCGTTGTCTCCGACCGGCAGGGTGGAGAACTGGCTGTATCCGACTATGTCCCCTGCGTTCTCCGCAAGCACCACGTGGAACCTTCCATCGCCGTGTTTGGCCTGAAGAGCGGGGCTTGCGCCAAGCGCGGACATCTCCGCAAGACGGTCCGTTATCTTTCCCCAGGGTTCCCGTTCATCTTCGTTGGGGAACAAATAAGTGTAAAGCGCGCAGGCGTCTTCTTCCTTCCGCATGCCTACGAAATTGACCTTTGAAAGCGCATCTTTCAAGTGGTCGAATTCCTTTCTGCTACCGCAGGATTTCTCGAGCTTCTGGGTCGAATTGAACACAAGAGAGGTTCGCATAATTCTATTATGTGTGGTATTATTTATAAATACATGTATATCCAGCAGCAAAACGAGACCCACGAACGTCCATTTCCCTGTTTATCGTCTGCCCTGGCTAGTAATCCAGCAGCGTTCCCTTCGTCGTTTTCTTTTCTAAAAGCTCTTTCGAATCGTTCCTGGCCGAGTTCACCTTGGGCGAAACCTCGTACATGTCCATCTCGTCCGCCGGGTACGGGCTGAGGAACGCTTTGGCTTCGCCCGCATCAGCCTTCAGCCAGTCCTTCTCCGTGCCCTTGTCCAGAATCACCGGCATGCGGTTGTGAATCCGGGCAATCTGGTTGTTCGCCTCGGTCGTAAGCATGCAGCACGTGCGGGCCGGGGCAACCTCCGGGTCTTTCATCTCATCCCCTTCCTTGGGATTCGCATAAATCCCGGCAAAGGCGAACACCCCGCCGTCTTTGAGGAAAACCCGGTATGGCGTCTTTTTCGGGTGCGTCCACTCATAGAACGAATCCGCCAGCATCAAACAGCGCCTTAATTCGAAATCCTTCTTGAATGAAGATTTCAATTCAACCGATTCCGCCCGCGCATTGAAAAGCGGATGCCGCGCCCCGCTCCAGTTCGCGGGCATGCCCCATTTTGCAAAAGAAAGCACGCCATCCGCGTCGTTGAACACGACGGGCACCTCCTGCGTGGGCGCGATGTTGTATCGAGGCTTCAATTTCGGCACGGAGGATAAGCCGAAGCGTGAAGCTATCGCTTTTGAATCAGTCATGGCAAGCGCATATCTCAAGCACACATATATCACCCTCAAGAAAGCTATATATCCCCCAACTATTCCGCTATCCCCGCCTACCCCCCGCAGATTTCCCATCTGGCCCGCTCAAGGAGCCGGAGATACTCGTTGGCATCGACTTCCTCAAGGCGGGCAAGCTCAACGCGCCTGGGGCCGTAAACAGTATGGACGAAATCTACGGACTTGCGGCCGTCTGGTTTCTCATTGTAGGCGATGACGTGCGCCTGCGACGTCTTGTATTCGCGCTGGCGCATCCGTTTGTGGATGGAAAGCTCCTCAAGCGCCAGCTTCTTGGATATGAGAAGCTCCTTGTGGCGGGCGAACACTTCCCGGAACAAGGCGAAATTCCCTGAAAAGAACGCAGGAATGGCTTCAGCCTGATACCCCTTCAGGAACTCAGGCGCATCGGAATGGCGCAGGGCAATCCCGCGCGCCTCAATCTTCCCATCCGCAGTGATGCCGAAATACCTATTAGCCGCCCCTGAGCCGTCATAAGAAGGCAGGAATTTGATTTTGGTAAACGTGCAATCCAACACCAGCTCGATTCCGGTTTCGTTCGAAACCCTCGTGGCGAATCGCTCGAAATTTTTTTCTTGAAATATTTGGGGACTCGAAACGAAAACCGAGTCCACTATTCCATACAGGACCTCCAGCCCCTCCTCCTCGGCTATCGCCTTCGTCCTCTCCAATATTACCCGCCCCATCAGCATCACGCATTCCTTGCATTCCACATTCGAGAAAATGAAATTGTTGTAGCCGAGGTAGCCGAAACAGCAGACCAAAATCCCCTTCAGCGCCTTCTGCCGGGCATCCAGGTCGGCGCTGAACCCTTCCTCGCGAATCCTGCGCTTCAGTTCAAGGCGGCGCAGGAGGACAGCTTCGATGCCGTCGGGAATGATGCCGCGGCGGCGACATACTCTCCACCCGCAAACAGGCAATACCTCATCATCCCCGCACTCGCAGTGCATCTTCTCAGGGCTGATGTTGTGCCGGACGATGATGTGCGGGTACATGCTGGAAAAGTCGCACTTTCCGACGTTCGAATATACGCCGGGCTTGGGATAAAATATCGTCCCTCCCCTGTCCATGCGCCGGAGCATCTCAAGGGTTTTTGGCTTCTCCATCTCTTTTTTCTTATCGGGTATCAAATACCCCCTTGCCTTAGCCGCCCTCATATGCAGGAACGTATTGAGCTTCCCGGGCGTCACCCTGCAAACAATGTCCGGCTTCACGCCAGTAAGCCGCGACAGCTCCATCACGCGGGCAAGGCGCGTCTCTCCGCCATCATCCCCATAGACGTCATAATGCCCGCTCTCATCCAAATCAATATGCACAGCATGCCGAAGAAAGCAGCCCATCTTCGAAACAAGCACGCCCGGATAGCGGCGGAGGAACGAATCCCCGCCATGGGTGAATACCACGTCCGCATCCGGAATCCCATCCCCTTCCTTCATGCGGGCGGTCCGCAGCTCGGCCTCGGGGTCGAAGAATCGCAAGCCCTTCTCAAGGACGAACCGGTAGTGGTGTGGAATCGTCACTTCAGCCGTCTCCCCAAGCCGGGAAACATCAAGAGCAACCCGCCGAAACTCGCGGCACGGAACAAAAACCCTAACCACCCGCTCGCGCTCGCCCGCATGGATGTTGGGATACTTCTCCTCGGTGATGCAGCGCGTGACCAGAGGATGCTTCTCCACGACATCGAGCGCATAGTCCGGCTCAGGGGAAAGCAGGTAGAACGAAGGCGTGTAGTTTTCCGCGACCTCGGCCCCGCCCGCATACACCAGTCGCATCTTATCGCCCGTATGGACGACATTGACCAGCATCAGAGCCACCCGGAAAGGCGGTATTGCTTATCGCGAGGATACCTGAATGTCGGGTCAGGCAAACACGGATGCTTCAGCACCCGCACGGTGATATCACGCGAAACGCCGACATCGATTATCACGGACGAAACCTGCGAAAGGTATTCGTGCAGATATCCCAGTCGCCTGTCCAGAATCACGCCTGTGGCCCGCTTCCGTATGCAGAGCTGGACGAATTTGCCAATCGCGTAGGTGAGCGTCCCCCCGCCATCCACCCATCCATTCCCGCCGCCAGCACGCCACCCGCCATCCGGGCGCGCTTTACCGCCATCGAAACCGCCTCGTCCGCTATCAGCATACAGCTCGGAAAGCGAGTCGAGCACTATCAACTTGTACTCCCCCGGAACATCCCAGTTCGCAGCCACATCGTTGTTGTCTTTAGTGAACGCCCTAAGCACGTGTACGTTTTGCAGTGCCATCCGCGCATCAGCCCCGCAAACGCGAATAAACCGCTCGTAATCAAAGCTCCAGTACCTTTCATGGTAGTCGGACCATTGGAGATACAACACTCCGCCAGCCGCGTTCCTGGCCATCAGGCGCCAAATCAGTTCAGACAGCCAAACCGAATCCGCGCACCGGAGCGTGATTATTGCATCCGAGCAAAGCAGGGAGTCAAAGACGCGATTGCCCGTCCTTATCATTTTTCCCCTCCAGATACACAACCATCGCGAGCAGCATGGCGAGCGCTATGTCCTCCTCGTCCGCGGCGTCTATGGCGGTCCTTCTTTCCCTTACGATTGCGAGAAGCCGGAGAACCGCCTCCTTCTCCCTCCGGTCCAGGTGCGCCGAGAAATCCTTCCACCGCGACAACCTCTCTTCGAGCCTGAAGCTCACTGAGGGGATTGTCCGTCCCATGAATACAGCCCCAGCGCCCAGACAAACAGTTCATTGTTCATGCGACCACCGGGCAGAACGCGCAACCCGGTAAATAAAAGGTTCTGCAGCACGGCTCGTTTCCGCGGGAAGGGAAAATTCGGTTCAATCAGGGCCTGTGGATTAGTTGCGTCGGGTATTTCGGTCCGCTGAGTGAAGAATCGTTCTTGAATATCTCTTTGGCCACATCGTTGAAAAGCCCGGACCAGCCGGCGGCCTTATCGTGGGTTTCCATGAACTGCTTGATTTCGCCGTATCTGCCCTGCACCCGGATGCTTTCGCCCAAGGCTGTTTCAGAGCTAGAGACGGTGCCCCGGGCCTCGGATATGGCCGCAATCTTTCCCGGCGCTTTTTCAGTGACGAAATCAATCTGGACATCGTATTTCCAGCGGCAGCTGAGCAGCCCTTTCTTTGCGCGGATTGTGCAGTTGCTCTCCCCGTTGAAGCCGGTCGCGAAGGCTGCCATTGAGAATATCCTGTCCCGGAATATCATCTGCGCCATACGTATCATGTCTATTATGTTATTACCACTTTAATAATATAACCCCCTGCATTTTTATTTTTTCAGTTATTCGTTATTCCGTGAGGTTTGTTTCACTATCCGTCGTCATCCTGCTTCTGCTGGCCCAATCAGCCGTTTCCGCAGAATGCCAGTATACGGTGAATTCCACCACATTCAAGGAAGTGCAGAACCTGTATGAATTGGGCACGGACAGGTTCATCACCGATTCCCTGGAAATCCGGAATCTCACTGCCGCAGACCGCTCCGGGAGCTTCGAAATATACAACAAATTCGACGTGCCAGTCACAATCAGGCTCACCTTCGATTACGGCTTCTCCGTATTCGCCGGCCCGAGGCAAAGGATTTCGAATGACACGACCATGACAATCCCCCGACAGAGTTTCAAGAGCATCCAAATCGGCCCCAACCAGACCATCTGGGCCCGCTTCGAGTTTTACAATGACACCATGAAGTATGCTTTTTTGGACAACAATGAAACCTACCAGAAATACGAAACTGTCGGCGTGACCCGCGAGGCATGCAAAACCTGCCTGGGTCAAACCTGCCGTGATGATGGCGCGGTATGCTCGGCCAATGCCGAATGCGGGGGAGGGTATTGCATCGAGCATCGCTGCAATGGCGAACCAACCTGCTATGCAATGGATTGCGGCTGCTCCGCGGATGAGGTCCAATGCCCGGACAATGACATGTGCATGCCGAGAAATGTCCTTGATTTGGGGGCCGAGCCCATCTGCTCGCCCTTGGAGTGCAAGACGAATTACACCGACAGCTCCACCAACGAATGCGCGATAAAGCCTAAATCAGCCGAAACGCTCGAAGCCGAGGACGCGGCCCGGACTGCGGATGCGGGCGCAAGAAAGGAGATGCTCTCCCAATTCGTCCTGGCCGTCATAGCTATCGTGGTCTTCTTTTACCTGGCGCTGGAAATCCAGCGGAGAATGAAGGAATCTGATTTGGAAAAACGGGAAGCAAAGCGGGCCAAGCGATAATCGGTTCGCCCGGCCTTCACCCGGGCCCGTTTAGGCTCAATTAAAATCGTTCGTTCCGTATCCTCAGACATCACGGTGATTAAATATCTGACATGAAATTCTGCTACAAGTGCGGCGAGAAGATATTCGAGGAGGCGGAAATCTGCCCGAAATGCGGCGTGCGCCAGACGCACCCGCCGGGATACGCGCCCCCATCCCAGCAGCCGGCATCCGGCCAAACCGCATCCGGCACCCCGCCCCAAAACCCGCAACCCGGCCTTGCGCCCGGAGGGCGCGAGGGCTTGGGGCAGCAGCCCCAAGGAACCCTGGCGCAGCCAGGCGCGGCCTATGAAGAGAAGAAAAGCCCGGCAATCGCCGCAATCGCATCCTTCTTCTGGTGCGGCCTCGGCCACGTCTACTGCGGCGATTACATGTTCGGCATCATGCTGATGCTCGTCTTCCCGATAATCGCCTTCATCTGCTCCATCACGATAATCTGCATCCCCGCGATTCTGCTGATGTGGTTCTGGGGCATGTACGACGCATACGGGTTGGCGCAGAGAATCAACCGCGGCGAAGTGAAGTCTTAAGCCATGAGCCTGTCGACCTTGGACTGCATGGCGCAGAACTTCTTGTCTTCAACGAGAAGCCCATGAATCAGGTGGCCGATTGATTCCAGCTTGTACGTCTTCTTCGCGACTTCCGGGTCGGAAAAGTCGTCCCTTGCGACAAGGTCCAGGGATCTCAGCCGATTAAGGCTCTCCAGGACCTTGCCCCGGTCCATCGACAGCAGCCCCGAAAGCCCGGCGATGCTCATATCCTCGTTCTTCAATGCGGCTATAATCAGCATCTGCTCCTCTGAAAAGAACGTCGTTGCGCTGCCGAAGCGGTCGCAGACCGTTTGGGAGACGTCTCTTAGCAGGCCCAGCCACCCTTTGGAGACATCGTGCGTTTTCATGTCATGGAGGACCTGGAGGAAATGCCCGGATGTCCGGAGCGTCTCGGCCGGAGTGTCAACCGCCACCTCATATTTCCAGAAACCGCTGAAAACCCGTGTTTTAGCGCGAATCGTGCAGGCGTCCTCGCCTGCCCTGTCCGTGCCCATTACGCTCCTTGTGAACCACGTCTTTTTCACTGCGATGGATGACATAAATATCATAATTATATTGTTATTAACACTTTTTAACCTATCCGGGGGTGCCGCAACCCCGGGCACCTCCGCGGAAATCCGCTATCCCTGCGAATAAATACGCCCATATGGAACCTTGACCGGGGTGGCGCAATGGAGACCGGGGCATTGTCTTTTTATGACTTTGCATGCATATATGCATACATGAGTAGCAGGAACATAAATATCGAGATAAGCGTTTACGAGCGCCTACGGAAGCTCAAGAAGGAGAATGAGAGCTTCTCGGAAGTGCTCGAGAGGCTCCTCGGAATATCCGGAAAGAGCCTTAGCGCCTCCTTCGGGATTCTGAGGACTGAGCCCATCAGCTACAGCGATATAAAAAAGTCGAGGAGGGACCGCGATGTTGTTCTTTGACACATCCGCGGCCATCGCATGGCTTCGCGGCGATGAATTGCTGAAGGCGGAAGCCGATGGGGAGGGTGTTGCCGTATCCGCCATAACCGTCTATGAGCTCCTATGGGCAGCAAAACGCAAAGGCCGCAAATCCCAGGATGCCGTGGAGCTTTTCCTTGATGGGTGCGCGATTATCCCATTGAGCGCGGACATCGCAAGACGGTCGGCGCATTTGAAGGCAGAACTGCTTGCAGGGGGTAAGGACAAGCCGATGGCTGGCATCCTGATCGCAGCAACCGCTGAACACGAGAACCTCCGGTTCCTCACCTCGGATAAGGATTTCGAGGACATCGCCAGGTTCGCGGACATCGATTTGCACCTGATATAATCAAAACCGGTGCATCCAGTCTCGCGGAAATCCGCCTTAGAAAGCCGTATAAAGCGCATCAGAGAAATCACCTCGATGTTCAAGGCAATCCTATTCGACCTGGATAACACCCTAATCAACTTCCTGGAATTCAAGATAGAGACCGCAAAAGCCGCAGCCAAGGCCATGGTGGCTAACGGCCTCCCTGCGACCGAAGTCGAAGCTTACGGCAAGATATTCTCGGTCTATGATGAGAAGGGCATCGAATACCAGAAGACGTTTTACGAGGTCCTGAAACCGTACAACCTCGAAATCAACCTGGCCGAACGAATCCAGCAAGCGGCAATCCTCGCCTACCTCCAGAAGAAGTTCGACGTCCTCCGCACATACCCGATTGTCAAGCCCACGCTCGCCACCCTCAAGGAAGACTACAAACTGGGAATCGTTACGGATGCACCCAGAAATAAGGCTTGGCAGCGGCTTATCATCACCGGCCTTTCGGACTACTTCGACGCCGTCATCACCCTCGACGACACAATGGCGTTCAAGCCGAGCCCCGGCGGCTTCAACCTCGCTCTCAAGAAGCTAAACCTCGCCGCGCCCGAATGCCTGTTCGTGGGAGACAATCCGGAGCGCGACATCCAGGGCGCGCAGGAACTCGGCATGAAGACCTGCCTTGCGAAATACGGGTGGAACAAGAGAAAAACCGACATCAAGGCGGATTACGAAATCAGCCGCTTCGAGGACCTGCTCAAGGTCTTATGACCATCAAGGTGCAAAAATGCATATCACTTGTTTTGGCGGAATCAGGGAAATCGGAGGCAACAAATTCCTCGTAGAGGACGGCAGGACGAGAATATTCCTCGATTTCGGCCAGTCCTTCACTCACTTGGACGATTATTTCGTCGATTGGCTGCAGCCAAGGGACCGCTTCGGCCTGAGGGACTATTTCGCCCTTGACCTCATGCCCAAGGTGGACGGGCTCTACAACGACAACGCGCTGAAACCGACGAACATCAAGCCGCAAGAGCCGAAATTCGACGCTGTTTTCATTTCGCACGCGCATTACGACCATGTCGCGCACCTGAGATACCTGCACGAAACCATCCCGATTTACATGGGCGAGACCTGCAAGACCATCCTCGAATCCCACATGCAGACGTCCGGCTCGTTCTTCTTCACCGAACGCGGGTTCGAGCGCCCCTTCGCCAAGACGTTCGTCCCGCCGAATAAGGTCAAAACCTTCCGCACAGGACATAAAATCAAGCTCGATTCGATGGAAATCACGCCAATCCATGTGGACCATTCTGTCCCGGGCGCATATGGGTTCATCATCCATGGGAGCGAGGGCTCACTGGTCTACACCGGCGACATCCGGAGCCACGGGGGAAAGCCGGAATTGACCGGGGATTTCCTGAAGCTGGCCAAAGAATCCGCTCCGGACGCCCTGATTATCGAAGGGACGCGGGTCGCCCCGACCGAAACCCGGAAAAACCATACCGAGCAGTCCGTCTACACCCAGAGCCTCGAAGTGGCGAAGGCCGACAAGCTGATTCTTGCGATGCGCTATCCCAAGGACCTCGACCGCTTCCGGACGTTCCATGACATCGCCAAAGCCACTGGCAAGACGCTAGTCACTACAATCAAGACCGCCCATCTCCTGATGTGCCTCCAGGGCGACATCCATTTCGACACTCCCCACCCGTTCCAGGACCCGCACATCAAGGTCTACGCGAGGGAGATGCTGAAACCCAGGCCTTATGAGGCGGAAATCAAGGAACGGTTCCAGTGCGTGGATTTCGACTGGGTGAAGAATAATCAGAAAAAAATCATCTGGGAGCTTGATTTTTCCCAGCTTCAGGAACTCATCGACGTAAATCCCGAACCCGGAGGCGCTTGCATCCATTCCATGAGCGAGCCGTTCGAGGAAGACCCTCTCTCCCAGCTCCAGGACGAAGTCCTGCACAACTGGCTGAGCCGCTTCTCGATGACACACCACCAGTTCCATGCGTCCGGGCATGCTTCAAGCAAGGAAATCTTCGATATCTGCAAGGATGTCGCCCCAAAGCATGTCATCCCGGTCCACACCTCATACCCTGAGCTGTTCAAGGACAGCGTCCATGCGGTCCGCCTCGCTGAAAAAGGGGAACGGATTCAATTCTAATGCCCCTGTTACTTTACTTTAGGACGTAAATAATCCGTTCCACAAGCTTTGAATAGAATTCCGGAGTAATCCTTCCTATCCCGCGCACAACCTGCTTCTTATGCAATTTAACGATTCCGTCGAACCTTGCCCCGCTTCCCTCTTCAAGTTGGCAGTTCGCGTCTTTGCCAGAAATCAGAAGGGTATAATCGTCAGAAGCGGATGTGATGGCTGAAACAAGAAGATAATCACTGGCATTGTATTCGTCATCCGACAGCACAATCGCCGGCCTGACTTTGCTATTTGTTGAATCGGAAAAGAAAACTCGCGCAATAATCACGTCTCGCCTTTTCATTTCAGGTACCTCTTCTTATAGAACTCCGCTGCCTTCTCATCAGACGGGTTGTTCCATACCGCATCTATGGTCGAGCGGTCCAGTGGCTCCATATCGACTTTCTTGATGCGTTGATGTTCCTCGTAATATCTTGTGACTGCAAGCCGGATAGCCTCGGTCTTGTTCGCTGCAAGCCCGCGCTCCACAAGCTCGTTCACAAATGTTTCCAATTCTCCGCTAAGGTGCAGGTTCACATTCATTGGCATCTCCTTTGTGCATTATAATAGCATTATAAATGCACTAAACATATATATTCTTTCCTTTTTCACTATTGAGCCGGGTTTTTCTCCGCATATAAATGTTCTTGCTTCGAATCGCTGGATACGCACACCGGGAAATCCGCCGATTATCCACGCGAGCTGGTATTCTTATTAATTGTTTGTATTAATAGTTAATTGTGTTAATATGAGGCTGGTACGCGAAGCGCCGGAAAATCGGAATCCCGAGCGGAGCCGTTTCCAGTCGATTGCCCGGGCCGTCGCGGCCGCCCCTCTGGTTGCAGGCCTAATCACCGCTATCGGATGCTCCGAGGTAAATCTCCCCAATGAATGCCGCACATACAACGAGACCACGGTCACGCTTAACCGCGACACGAACGGCCAGAGCATAGACCTGCGGAGCCTGGAAAACATCCCGCGAGGGTCGTTCCTGACCGATTATCACGTCGATTTCATCAACGAGGCGCACGCAATCGCATCCGAAGGCATCCCTCCGGACACCAAAGCGACGCAGTCCCCAGCATACTGCCTGGCCAGTGGCAGCAATGGCGGGCAGAAGTCGGCGTATGCCCAGCAGGAGGATGCCAATGGCCGTGAACGCGGTTTATACGTCCCTGAAAACCCCGAACTCGACCCCATAACTCTCATCAACCTAGTCAACCATGAAATCGGCCACCTCCAGCCTGGAAATCCGGAAAACGGCTCGGAAGTCATGTCCCAAATCAATGAATACGGGCAGAAACTGGCCGGATTCGCCCTGCTGATGAACCGGGACGCTGATTCAGGCCAATTGATTAGATGGGCATCGCACGAATCGCGAACAGGCATTTTCAGCAAGCTGGCAAGGACTCTTGAATCCGGGCGGGGCCAGCCTGGCAACGACTCCCTTGACGCCTATGATTTGGCGAACATGTTCATCTTCATGAGGCTTGGCGAAACCGGGGGCGACATCCCGGCAATCCGTGCAGAGTTCCGGCAGCTCGTGGAAAGCGGTGGGCTGGCATCGGCATTGGACGAAGCGTCGTCTTCGTTCCTTGGCCGGTACTCCGTAGAGAATACTGCCGACCTTTTCATCGATTCCAGGACACGCCTGATAAGCGCCATGCAAATGCAATATGGCGTTGCAGGCTCTTATTTCCAGGCGCATTCGCAGCTGCTTGATTCCGGGCTCGTATTCGGCCTCGATGGCATGAACTGCGCATTGGTTACGCCGCCTGCGGAAGCAGTCTTCACGCCGTGCAGCGATTCTGCCTGCACAGATGCCGGGGCGGATTCCAGCCGGCCGATAACCGTCTCGCTCTGCTGCGTCGCCGCGGATGTCCGGGCTGATGCAATCGGATTCTCAAAATGGAGCGTCCAAGCCAGCGGCACGGAATACCGGAAAGAAGGCGGCAAGGCCAGCGTCATGGATTTCGGATGGGATTCCGTCACGCGCATTTCCGCAACGAAAACAGCAATCGGCATGGACGAGTTGTGCATTTGATAGGCCGTATCGACGGCAGCGATAACCCATCTTACAATTCTACCGTTTCTCCGATAGCCGGGACATGCGTCTCAAAGCCCCTTTTGGTTAACGCATCCGCAAGGCCCATCGACGATTCCTGCTCTCCGTGGATGACGAACACCCTGGCCGGCTTCTTCCTGAAACCGCCCATCCATTTCAAAAGCTCCCCGGCGTCCGCATGCGATGAGAAGCTGTCAATCTGCCTTATCTGCGCCTTGACGGCTATTTCTTCCCCCATCATGCGGACCATCTCAGCGCCTTCCAGAATCACGCGCCCCAGCGACCCTTCCGCCTGGTATCCGACGAACAGCAGCGTGTTCTGCTTTTTCCAGAGGTTGTGCTTGAGATGGTAGCGGATGCGCCCGGCGCTGCACATGCCATTGCCCGCTATTATCACGCATGGCGCGGGATAGTCGTTCAACGTCATGGAATCCTGGGTGCTGCGGAGGAACTTAAGCCCGTTGAATTCAAAGGGGTCCTTGAATTCCCCCCTGAGCTTTTGTGAGAAGTACCTCATGTTCTTGGAAAAGACCTTGGTGGCATTGATGGCCAGCGGGCTGTCGAGGAAAATCTTTTCCTTGGGCAATTTCCCATCCCGCACGAGCTGGTGCAGGTAATACAGCAGCTCCTGCGTCCTCTCTACGGCAAATGAGGGTATCATGAGCTTCCCGCCTCTTTCGAACGTCTCCGTCACCGTCTCGGAAAGCAAATCGCCCCGCGTGTGCGCATCCGTGTGCAAACGGTTACCATAAGTGGATTCAACGAGCACGTAATCCGCGTCCGGGATGATTGTGGGGTTGTCCACGAGCGGCGTGTCCCACTGTCCGAGGTCGCCTGAAAAGACGATTTTCTTCCCTTCAGCCCAAAGCTCGATTATGGCGGAGCCGAGGATGTGGCCTGCATTGCGGTACTTCATCCGTATTCCCGGGGCTACCTCGGATTCCTTGTCATATTCGAGCGGTTTCAGAAGCGGAAAGCTCGCCCGGACATCCTTAAGGGTATAAAGCGGTTCACGGGGAGGAAGGCCCATCCTCTGGCGCCGTTTGTTCTCGTGGACGGTCTCGTCCTCGTTCACGCCCGCGGCGTCTTCCAGCATGATTTTCACAAGCTCGATTGTCGGGGGCGTCGCGATTATCCTGCCCCGAAAGCCGTTTTTCACGAGTTTCGGTATCAGGCCGGAATGGTCTATGTGCGCATGCGTCAGGATGAGGTGCGATATCTCCTTTGGCAAGAAATCGAACGGCTCGTAATTGCGCCGGGTGATGTCCTTCGTTCCCTGGAACATGCCGCAATCTATCAGCACCTTCGTTCCGGCAGTTTCAAGCAGGTAGCAGGAGCCGGTCACTATCCTTGCCGCCCCGCAAAATTTAAGCTTCATGAGCTGTCTTCTGATACGTTGTTTAATAGATTTTCTGCCTGATGAACAGGGCCCCGGCGAGCCCCAGGATGAGCGCGCTGCCGCAGCATGACCCGGAATTCGCCAATTCGCTCGCAACGCTTCCTGATGGCGTTATCGTGCCTTCGGAAACCCCCTGTTTGTTCATCCGCTCATACTGCTCGCCTGCGGCTATAGCCATTGTCTCTCCGGTCGGGGTCTCAATCGCATCCACGGCGCCTTCGATTACAGTCACCTTCTCGGATGAAGGCCCGAAGTCGAATATTACAGTCGAGTGCGGCCTGTATACCGTTTCAGCCAGCCTGCCCCCGATAATTTCGTCGTAATACATCCGCTCATCGCTCGTGCTAGTCAGCCTCTTGAACACGTCCACTGCGTTCTGGGATGTCTTGGCCTCGACATACCCGTCCACCTCGTTCATGCGCCACTCCGGGTCTGTCTTGATGTGCAATGTGGCCGTGTTGCCGATGAAGCGAACATTGCCGTCAGTGAAGCGGATGAACACCTTGGCATACATGCCTGCGCGGACCGTGTCGTCATCGCAGAACGTGTCGCCCACAACAATCGTCTTCTCCTTCCCCTGCCGGATAAGGATGGAATCGCCGGATGCCTGGTATATCTCGCCTAGTTTGTCGGCGCAGGGCGGGAATATCGGCGCGGAAGGCGTATTATCCCCGGTATTGAACGGGGAATCCGACGAAGGCGCGTATGTGCCGCCGCATGTCGCTGCGATACAGCTTCCAATCGCGCCCTTGTCATAGGGGCTTTCCGTGTTCGTATACGAGAGCTTCAGGCATGCGACATCCACGCTGCCCTTTGTCGCCCCATTATAGACAATCATGCACCCGCTGCTGTCCAGGCATGTCGGCACATTGGCATTATCCAATTCGCTGAGCATGCCGTTGTATTTCGCGCAGCAGCCTGCGAGGCAGGAATCATCCAATGCATCGTAAGCGAAAGCCACGGAAGACAGAAGCGCAATAGCCAGGAGCAATCTCATGGATTGACTTCTGAAAACAGGTTTATTATCCCCTGCTTATGCGGATTTCATGAAGGAAAAGAATTCCTTTCCGCAGAAGATTAGCACCGGAAATCCTAGTGGATGAAAATCTCCCGCGGGATTAAGCTATTTGAAAAATCATTTCCTGGATTTCTTCGGGGTCGGCGGCAGGGCTTTCGTCAGTTTGCCTGCGCAATCGTTGCTGCAGAAATACAATTTGATATGAGTCCTCGCCCTCTGCATGCTTACCGCGCCGATAATCTTGTCTTTACCACACTTTGCGCATTTGAATGTCAATTTATCACCAACTACAACTACACAGTCAACATTCATATATCCCCCACCTCTGGCAGAATGCCTGTTTTTCGGCGTTCAATACTCTTTTAACCTAATCCAGCAACAAATAACACGATGGATGCTTCAGAGCAGGCTGCGAGAAATCTCCTCGGCCTGAGATTCGACGCCCTTGGCGATGCCGCCAAAGACATGCTTCGGAGGTCCAAGCCCGAAACCATCAATGCGGCATATCCGACGCTTCTGGAGCTGAAAATCGGGCTGGAGAAAATCACCAGCCGCCCGGAACTCCTTACCCGGCTTGAAACGGCCCTGCGGGCAAACCATGCATCGCTAGTCCAACTCGGTCTCAGCGCAAAAAAGATTGCGACGCATGCGCATCTCCTCGATCATGACCCGGAATCCATCAGGCAGAACTTTGCGGCATTACGGGGGGCTGGGATTACCCCCCGGAAGATTGCCACGCTCGCCCAGCTCCTCACCCTCCCGCCGCAAACGCTCGAATCCAGAATCAATTCCCTGAAATCCCTGCGAATTAGCGGGGAAAAAATAGCCAAAAGGCCCGAACTCCTTGCCCGGAACCCGGCTGCTATCCTTGAGAATTACCGCCTGCTGGGGCAATTAGGCATAAAACCCGCCAAAATAGCGGCAATGGCTTCCCTCCTCGGCCAAAATCCCGATACGCTTCGCGACAACTTCAAAACGCTCCAGGAACTGGGCTTGAAACCCGAAAAAATCGTCACCCAGCCGCAGCTCCTTGGCATGGACCCGGATACTGTGCGCAGGAATGCGGATATCATCCTCGGCCTGGGATTCACCCGGGAGCAGGTGGCATTGCAGCTGCAATTGCTCGGCAAGAAGCCGGAATCCATCCTTGCCAATTACCGCAACCTCCGGCGTTTCTTTCCAAGGGAAACGGTGCTGAAGCACCCCGCCCTGCTCGGAAATTCCAGCGAGACGGTTGAAGCGTCGGTGCAGTTCCTCTGCGCCATCGGCATCGACCACGAACAAAATCCCGCCCTATGCGGTACGACCCCCGCAAAGAAGCGCGCCATGATTGCAAGTCTGATGCGCGAGGCAGGTTATGCTGGTTTGGATGAGGGGGGGCGGAAGGATTTGATGGAGAAGACGAGGGAATTCGTGAGAAAACGGCCGTACATCTTCAAGGCCGGCGAGGTCAGGGCGCAGGCGCGTTTCGCCAAAGCGGCATGATATCTATTCGCGGCATTGGCAATTTCAAATCTTTATTAAACATTTGCCCTCACAATAACCAATTGTTATTCCAGACCTCCAGAGTGATTTTTTTTAAGGTGACCCAGAATGAAAAATCTCCAGATGCCCAAACGGACCAGTTACACATTCGCCGAAAAAAGCCGGGCTTTCCTCCGCGGGTTCCTTGCCGGGAAGCCTCTTGTGGAAGTAGCACGGGCCGGGCTTACTCACGACATCAGCGAAGAGCAGCGAACCGCCTATGCCAGGAGAATCAGCCGCGCGAACGATTCCGAATCCGCGTTCCTGGCACTTCGGGACGGGGCGGGGTCAGAAAGCGCGGAGAGCATACTCGCACCGGTAATCGGCAATCCGGACCATGCATTCAACCTGCTAATCGGGAGGAGGCTGTCGTCCGGAAAGGCCGAAGCCATCCTCGCGAAGAAGCTCGTCTCGGAAGATTCCGGCTTCCTTTGCTTCCTGCTCCTTAAGCTGCAGACCGTCCGCTCGCATGAGGCGCAGGATGCTCTCGCGCACATGGTCAAGCAGGACAATCTCAGCGACCGGGCGGCCGAGCTGCTCCTTAACGGGAGCGTGGACTCGGAAATTGCGCAGATAAAAATATCAGCAATAGTTCCCCCTGACCAGGCAACGATTGCCCGGATAATCCTCCGGGGCAAGGTCGCGCGCGAAGCATTGGCGGAACTGTCGAAGCGGATGCCGCCGGTATGCGTGCCTTTGGATGCCTGCAAGCCTGCGGAATAATCAGCGCTTATTGAGGGCGTCCCGGCACTCGCCAATCGTTTTCTCAATGTTCTGCGTCACGCTTTCAATCGTCCCGCCAATGAACTTCTCAGCCATCCGGCCCATCGCTATCGCCATTGCGGCTCCACCTGCCAGAACAAGCGCGATATCCGCCATCGAGCCTCCGGCGACCCGGTTCAGCATGTCCATGACAGTTGCCGTCAGGCCGAGGTAGGCGACCGTCTTCGTGCATCTGCAAATTGAGCGCATGGAGTCGAAATGCTCCTGGTCTTCCTGGGATATCTGCTCCTTTTCCTTAGCGAACGTCTTTTCCGTATCGTCCAGTTTCGCAAGGGCCCACCGCTTCTTTATTTCTCTCTTGTCGGCAGGCACCTCATGGTATCGCGAAAGCTCCTTGCGGAGTATCCCAAGCCGGTCAGCGGTTCCCGTAAGCCTCATCTTCTGGGCGTCGTAGCGGGCCAATGATATCCTTGAAAGAGTCAGGTAATCCATTCTATCATGCACCCATTGCCCCAGCCTGCCTTCCATCCGGCCTTGCCGCGTGCTCCTCATCCAGGAGCCTGGAAGCCAGGGCGCGAATCGCATCGTTCCTGGGCGTGAGCATGTTGCGCCAGACGCCGCGCTCCGCGCTGAATTCTATGGAAACGCCCGTTTCCTCGCCGTTGTACGCCGGCCGGATGACGCAGAAATACGGCTTGCGGCCGTACATCTCTTCAAGCAATTCGGACTTCCGCTTGTTCTTGAAGTCCTTGCGGTGGGCGTTCATCAGGGTGATTTCGAATATGACCGGCACGACGCTCCCCATCTCGTGGATTTCGCCGACAAGGTCTATTTCGGCTATGGACTGCATAACCCTGCCGTTGTCCGCCGGGCGGAAAAATACCGCCGAGCCGCGCGAATCCACGGAATACTGCTGCCCGCATGAGAGCGCTCCCCCGGTGTTCCGGAGAACCGACATCAATTCCGGGTTCTCCTGCGAGAACCTGAGGATGGACATCTGCACAGCAGTCTCGAAAAGGAAGCCCAGGTAATAGCTGATATGGCTCTTGTAGCCGTCGCCGCGGATATCCTCGAAATGCCGGAATTTGGTCGCGCGGAAATTCTTTTCAATCCTATCCAGCTCGCAACCGTCCTTGGCAATAGCTTCTGCAAGCGGGGCGAAAACCCTCGTATCGACAGGTTCGGCCCGGTAAGCGAGGCTGCGTTTGTAGTTCCGGTCCCTTCTCATACGCCTCGAAATCTCGGCAAGCTGCTTTTCGCTCATCCGCGAGATATCGATTACCCTGGCCGCCATTATGTTATTATGGTTAAAAGTATATAAAAATGTTTGTTAATCCCGCGCCCGCGCTTTTGCCTGTTCCCCTCGCCGCCCCTCCCGTTATCTTGCGGCCCTCTGACCTTTCTTTCCCGCAGGCTTGCTGTTTTTCCTATCCCGAAACGCGCTCTCGCCGGCTTCCTGGGGCTTCTGGGCTTCGCTTCTCCGGAGGACCCCGTCCACTATCCACCTCACCATTTTATTCTCATCCCTGGCCTCTCTTATTCTTGCTGCCGTCTCATCAGAACCCGCAAACCCGTATGAGACAGCATAGGCAGCCATTGCGACTCCGCATTCAATCATTTCGGTCCTTGGCTTCGTTCCCTTGTCCATGGACAGCGCCTTGGCAAGGACCATGCGCGCGGCATCATCGATGATGGATGACCAGAAGTTCGTCTGCGGCATGGCGTTGAACGATTTCATTGCCTTGCCGAGCGCGGCAGCATCCGCATTCCGTATCGCATCCTTCAAATCCTTGGCCGCCGCCCCGAGCCTTCGGATGTCCGGGTCTTCATGGCGCGACAGGCTATCCATAGCCGATGCGGCATCGGAGGCATCCGACATCGCCAGAAGGAATCTTTTTCTTATGACTGCTGTGTAATCGACCATGAACTTATCACCTGAATAATCCCTCAAGCTGTATCTCGCCGTTCCAGTTCGCCGGGAACCTGACCGGCTCACCTCGCGTCCTTGTATGGAGGCCATTTTGGCCCAAGGGATTCGGTCCGGCCTTGAACTCATACATGTTGCTGTCAATATAGAACAATGGCGACCTTCCGCTTCCAAAGGTCTCATATCCCCTATTCGCCGCAGTCCCGGTTTTCAGGCCGCTGACGGTTATGTCCCGCACTTCCACTCCTAGCGGCTCGTACCTCTGCCTCAGGTACTGAATCATCGCCTCGTCCATGGCTTTCGAATTCCTTTCCCCGAGCCTGTGGTATCCAGGCTGAACGAGAAGGATCGGGCCGTTTTCGCCCGCGACAAGGATCAAAATCCTCCGGTCGACTATTTCCGGATTGCCAGGCATCCGTATCACAATCTCCTTAATCCACGGGAGCTCGACCGTGCCTACAAGCGCGCCCACAACGAAATGGTTGTTGGACGGATTCTGGCACGTATCCTGCCCGCTGATGCGGGCATTGTAAAACAGTTCGTCGAACGAACCGGTCTCGGTCATGGCATACCCCATGCCGGAAATCTCAATGTCCGGAACAACTCCCTCATCCCTCCACAGGGCGAAGAGCGAATCGCCCTGGACCGAACCGTCCGCCAGCTTCGTTGGATACCTTTGCGAAAGCTCCGAATGGAATTCTTCCGAGAACTTGAAATCCCGGAACGGTTCCGGTCCGGCAGCCCTGGCCTTTATCGTCGCGTCAATTACCGGAAGCACTTCGTCGAACGCGGCCGCCCTGTCCATAGCGGCGAATTCATTTAAGCTGGCATACTTCGGATTTCCGGCAAAACCTGTATTTGTTCCAGGGAACGCGTCCCCGTCGCTCCGGAACCTCGCCAGGTTCTGCCGCAGTCCGCCGAAATCGACAATCAGCCCTGAATTCTCCGCGACGAAGCTGTCAGGAAGCCCCAAATCCGCCGTGAAAGTCCTATTGTACCATGCGGCAAAAGCCGACACAAAATCGTCCACCGAACCGGCGTTCCGCAGCTCCGCGCATATCCCGGATACCTGCTCCGGAGTGATGCGCCCGTCATGGAGCTGGCGGGTGATGTCAGTCAGCCGTGGCATGACAAGCCTCATCACATCGTCCGCTTCGCCCGGGGGGAGTTTACTTAGCAATGTGGCGGCTGTCTCCAGCCACTCCTTGCGCGCCCGTATATTGGCGTCGATGTCCGGCCCCCGGCCGACAGACATCTGCTGTATGGTCCTCTCGGCATTGTTGATGGCTCTGGCTAGTTCGACCGCCGCACGGAAATTGACGTTCCTTCCGATGTGCCTTTTCGCGTCCCTGCTTCCCAGGTATGTTTGCAGGCTTTCCGCCGGGGCGCCGCGCAAAGCGTAAACGAGCAGTGGGGTGCGCCTGTCGGTGAGGCGCATCGGCCCCGCTTCGCCCTTGTCGGTTATCAAAATCTCCCCGAGGGCGCCGCGCAGGCGCTCCATCCTTGCGGCAGGGTCAGCTATCGAGCTTAATGCCCTTTCAAAGGAATCCAGGTACGCCATCCTGCCTTTCTGCTCAGGGAGCCTGCGGGTGTCTTCGATGGCATAGTCCAATACTGAGCGCAATGCGATTTCGCCGTTTATTTCGAGGCGGAATGCCTTCTTTCCAACCGTCCTTGCCAGGCCCAAAGGCCCTTCCGGAACGGATTCCACAATCGTTTCGACATGGTCCGCCGCCTCAGAAACCATAAGGAATGTGTCCTCATTGGCGCTTAGCGGGAAAAGGTCCAGGACACCGGCGGATTTCTGGTTGCCAGATAAGTCCGGATTCATGAATATCGTCAATGGGTCGGCGACTCCCCGGTTGTGCAGCTGTGCTGCCAGCCTGAAGATTGATGTCTCAGCCTGCCTTACTTCCCAGCTGTCGGCCGCGATTCCTTCCGCAGGAGCGCGCATCCGGTCCGCAATCGCCAATACGGTGACCGCGTAGCCTTCGACATCCTTCATCCTCCCCGCCGGCGCGACGCCGCCCATTGCGTCTACGACGTATTCGATGAACTGCGGGCCGGCCTCGTCGGAAAGGAGCACGCCGAATAGGAAATCGTCTGACGATGGTTCGGTCCGCCCCTGGTTCGCGGCCCGTGCCTCGGCTATGGCGTATACCTTCGCATCCAATGGGGGGAGGTTCCCTGTGCGTGCTGCCTCGATGATGCGCCAGACCTCATGTGTCGCTGAATCGAGGACTTCGGCTGACACAGCTCTCGCCCGCCCAGCATCCTCTCTCAGCGCTCCTCTTGAAGCAAGTTCCCTCTGAGCCGCATGAGTTATTAGCGTGTCTATGGCATCCTGCGGCGCTTCCCCTGCGACGAACCTATCTACCCTGGCGATGTCCACCGCAGGCCCCCGGAGGAGCTTCAAGGCGGTTTTCGCATCTCCCCTGGCTATCAAGCCCGAGGCTTCCTTGAAGCGGGAAACAAGGTCTTCGGCGATAGCTGCGTTTAGGAAATCCACAAGCGCCCTGTCCGCATCCGGATTCGGTCCAGCGAGTCCGGCAATGGCATCAGCGCTCGCAGATATGACCCGGGCCCTGTCCGCGTTCACAAGGACGCGGTATTGTGCCCCGTCTTCTGCATAGATGGTCGCTTCAATTCCGCCTTCAGTCCTGCTGACATTCCCGACCCTGTCAATTATCTTCACGGCACCCTCGTTTCCGGCGAGCCTTTCTTTTGCGAGAACCGCATAGGCGAAATCTTCCGCATCCGGCTTTTCCCTCCCTGCGCTCCTGGCCCGAGCGTATGCGAAATCATAAGCGAAGGCATCGAGCGCATCTTGCGGCCTTGAAGGCATCCCGTATAGCCTTGCCGCTTCTTCAATGAATGATGCTTCAGACAAGGCGAGATAGAGTTCGTTCCGGACACTCCCCGCATCAATGAAACGCACATAGTCCGGGTCAGCCAGCATCCGCGAGACGGCCTCCCTTCGCACTGGCGCGACATCTGCGAGCTTCTTCGCCCCGGAATGGACGTCCCGGATGTCTCCGATAAGGGCGATCGCCTCATCGAATCTCGCCCTCGGGTATGTCACGCTTGCGAATGTGACTTCCCCGACCCGGGCGGTCCCCCGGTCAAGTATGCCTTCGTATTCCGCGATGCGCTCTGCCGATGCTGACGGCCTTTCCAACTGCCTGCCCTGGACTGCGCGCGCCCCAGGCTCCGGAGCGGTGCTATCAAGTCTTGGCTGTCCGGGTGCCTGCCCTGCCGATTCCACGCCTGAAGGCATCCGCCCGCTGAAAACCGCATCCGCATCATCCGACAAGCCGTTGCGGAGCGCCTCCCTCCGCGAGCGCCCGTTCGTGAAATCCAGTGGCGCATATCCAGGTTCAGGGATGCCGAACTCGCGGGGTGCCGCGGACCTGCTTTCCTCCACGCGAACAAAACCCGAGCGCTGGAGCGGGTCTATCACCACATACCCCTTTCCGCCGCCGTACGACTCGCTCATAGCGACATCCATGTTCGTGACATGCTCCCCGACGCGAAGGACGCCTCCGTCCTGGGCCTCATGTCCGACATACATATGCTCTATGCCAAGGGATTCCATCCACTGCCGGCCAACAGGGCCGTCCATCATCCCGCCCCATCCATGGCCCTTCACATACGCGACCGAGTAATCGCCTGCAATCATGGCCTTGATTTGGCTTTCCTGTGTTATATCCGCCCAAGCGTTGTCGTTCGTGCTGAAGAGCTTCTGGAAATGCGAGTCCAAATCCTGGACGCTCCCAATTGGATTCTCCACGGTGCCGAAGACTGGCCCGCCGTGCGTGAAATAGTTGTTGTCAATAAGGACCGCCGCGCGCGTCCCTGATATGAATTCCATGAAGCTGCCCGGCCGGATGCCGCCTGCCTGGTCGAAGTTCTGCGCGATGAACCCTTCCCAGCTTCCGTAATGCCTTATGATTGATTCGAATGTCTCCCTGATTCCTATCCTTGTCCACCCGCAGGAAATGCTGAGGGTGTCGGAAATCGTCCCATCTACAATTCCCCTCACATGCCGTGAGTCGAAGGAACGGTAAGCATCGACGAACCTCAGGAACAGCGCCTCGTGGTTTCCCCTTAGCGCATGAACCTGCGAGCCTATGGCCCCGGCATCCGATTGCATCTGGCGGACGAGTTCGACAGCCTCCACGCTGGTCGGCCCGCGGTCGATATAATCTCCTGTGAAGACAATCTGCGTTCCGGGGGGCAAATCTGGGTTAAGGCGATATCTCTGTGCCGGCGGGATGGATCGGTCGGATGGCAAAAGGTCGGGCCGCGTATCGATTAGCACGCCGCCCCGCAGGAACTGGTCTGCAAGTCCGTATGCGTCTCCGTGCACGTCGCCAATCGCTATCACCTGCCTCGCCCCACGGACGACATCCACATACGCTCCGCGCTCGGTAGTCGGATGCGTCCCTTCCGCCGCTTGCGCGAGCGCTGCATACCTTTCTGAGATTGCAAGCGCGGCAGGCAAATCGCCCTGCCCTATTGCCTCCTGGTATCCACCATCCTCAATCAGCTGCTGTGCGGCCGCCCTTTCGTTCGATTGGCCGAATTCCAAATGCGTTCCACGCTGGGCCTGCGCGTCCAACGCAACCAGGTGAAGCCTGCGCGCTCCTGCGGTCGAACTGGGATTGTTCGCGGCTAGGAGGGCCTCGCGCTGCGCTAGCACAGAATCCACAATTCCCTGCCGGACACGGTGCTGGTACATATAGTCCGGCTCCCCGTGTGCCTGCTCCGGGAATTCCACGCTGAGCGTGGTCCGGCCTGCAGGGGACTCATAGTTCATCTCTATGGATACCCCCCTGCCATCACCTTCTGGGAATACGAGCTTAAGGGCCCCGTTCGGTTCGGCCAAAGGCGTGATCCCAAGCGCTGCAAGCTCCTGCGCCTCTTCGCGGCCAACCAACCTTCCGAGCGCCCTATCAGCCGGTCTTTGGGGCGGTGGAGGTGGCGCATGCCTGGTTTCAGCAGCATGGGGGGATGCTTCAGGCGTCATCGCCCCAATCTCGCTGCCTTGGACCCCAGTCTCTGCTGGCCTGGCAACTTCAGGTTGCAGTCCAGGCTGGAATGGCGGGGGGGCAGCTTGCCTCGCAACCCTTCTTTCCAGTATCCATCTGGCTACTTCCCGTTGGATCTGCTCATACACCCTAGCTGTTTCCGCATCAGGATGCGCCAGCCTTTCAATCGGATAGCCGCGCAACCGCATCCTCGTGAAGACTTCCGTGCTGAATTCCGCGCGGTCGCCAGCAAACACCTGGCGCTTTTTTATCGCTTCCTTGCATTGGACTATGAACGCTTCTATCTGGGCTTCGGTGATGCGCCCGCCGCCACCGCCTCGCGCCAGTGGCGCCCTACCCATCCGGACAATGCCATCTATGGACAATTCGTCAAGGTCTTCAGTGCGCAGGATACCGCTTTCATCAAGGATGATGTGCGCCTCTTCGCTTCCGCCTGGCGGCTTTACCTGGACGCCGTCCACTTCGATGATTCCGGAATCCGCAAGGCTGCGGAGCCGGACCGTTTCTATATGCTGCGATGAAATCCTGGAATCCAGTGCCATTCTCGCCTCGTTTATGCTTGCTTTGACGAGATTGTTGAACTGGTCGAAATACAGCCCTGATTCAGCAAGCCGGGCCTGGTCCGCAAGGCTAATTGGGAATGCCCCCTGCCCTCCGGGCTCGTGTGATGCGTCGAAGAGAATATCCGCCGCGGTATGCGCAGTATCCATGTGGCCGAATGCGATGCGGCCGCTCTCATCAATGTACGCGCCAATCCGCGCGAGCTGGTAGAGCTGGCCGGGTTCAAGGGCCACCCTCCAGTCCTGTGCCCCGGTTTCCTGCCTTGCCCCTGCGGGAGTTCGCTCCGAAGCGGCAGCGGCATCAAGTGTTCGGGCAAGCTCTGCCGGTACCGTAGAATGGC
Organism: archaeon; assembly: GCA_020053355.1. Taxonomy (GTDB): domain Archaea; phylum Micrarchaeota; class Micrarchaeia; order Anstonellales; family Bilamarchaeaceae; genus Bilamarchaeum. The sequence goes on from JAGVNI010000002.1 coordinate 30,840, forward strand.
TGTCCGCATCGCGCCAGGTGCCCCCAGGTATGCGTTCGAAATACCTCCCTCCAAGGAAGACCGCAGGCTGCGATTCAGTTTCCGGCAGCGCCTCCACCCCGCTATCATCGGCCGGGCTTGTGCCGCGCCTCATCCGTTCCAGACGTTCTTCCCCGCCGACTCTCCGTCTGCGCCTGGCCCCTTCCGGGGGACTGCGTGCAATCTGGACTTCGTGCCCTTCTGCTGAGTGGGGGCGCGGGGCGATTGCTTCCAGCCTGCCCTGTAACGTTGGCGCGCCTTCAACAACGAATCCCCGGAACAACCCCTCAAGGTTTGTCCCTTCCGTGCCGCCAATCGACGGTTCGCGAAGGGCGAACACCAAATCCTCGAAATTGCGGATTTCCGGATGCTGCCGGACGAGGTCTATCACCGGAGCAAGCCGTCCATATTCTTCCGGGCCAAGAAGCGCCCGGAGGCTCGCATCATTCGCGATTGCCATCGCTCCAATCAGGGCATTCGCGTTCTGGTAAAGCCGGGTCTGGCCATCCCAGTCCGTTTCCCTTACTCTCGCAGGGTCTTGCCTTCTCTCAACCACATGGCCGTTGGAAACTTCAGCAAGTACGCTGCTGCCAGATGTTCCAGGCTCGATTAATGCGGTTGCCGGACGTTCGCTGACAGCTAGCGAGATTCCCGCTTCTGCCAATGCCCTGTTGATTGCTTCATGAAGCTGCGCGACCGTCTCCGGGGTTCCGCCTTCAATGAAATATTTCATGGTGCCAAGGCGCCGAACCGTTATCCCGTGCTCGGATGCGAATGCGCCGACAGCGGCCTCCACTTCGCTGATTGCCCGGTTGGCGCGGTAATGCCCGAGGAACGTGTTCAGGCCCCTGATTCCGAAGCTGTTTGTGAGGACCTCGGACAATCCCTTGCCGGTTTCGGGCAGGAGCTCATCCCTGAAATAGCCCAGCATCTCCTGCGGGACCTCAAGCCGGATTTCGAACGCCGCCCCGCCCCTTTCAAGGGTTTCGCCAGCCCTGCCGCTCCCCCCACCCACGTCCACGCTCACGCGGCTCCTTGCAGCGGCGTCAATCGCTATCCTGATATTCTCTTCGGTTTGGGGAGCGTTCCCCAGTTCCAGGTAGATGCCCGTAAGCGCATCGGTCTGCTCCTGGGTGAGGGTATCAAACCTTCTCTCCCAAAGCCTTGCGAGCCTTTCCCGCTCCACCGGCTCAAGGCCCTTCTGGATATCGTGCTGCTCTTCTATGCCGAGTCGCCTCCCCAAATCCGCGGCAAAAGGCGGGTCATCCACCCTCGTCGTGGACGGGGCGAGGAATTCTGTAACCTCATAGGGCGTCCCGTCTTCGTGAACAAGATGCCTTGTTATGAATGCGCTGCCATCATCGCGGTATGTCGCAGTGACTTCCCCGTCCTGGAGCCTCACTTCGATTGGCGGGCTTGTGATTGCCGATGCGGAGACGATGTCCCGTGGGCTGGCCAGAATCCCGCTCAGTCCGGAGATGGACATCCCGGCAGCCGGGTCCATCCTTGCTGTGAAAACCTCGTCGCTAGCCCTCTGGAGTTCTGTTGTCACGGCGTCCCGGATTTGCTGGCCGCGCCCGGCATCGGCGACTATCACAACCACGACTTCGTCGCCTCTTGCCGATGGCCGTATGAGGTACGTGGAACCATCGCCGCCAGCCCTGCTTGCCGTCAGCCTGAGAATCTCCCGATAAGCGTCAAGGGCCAAATCCCCGTTTTCTTCGCCGAAAAGCTGGTTGAGCTGGTTCAGCCTCCTCTTGTCCGCGCTGATAATCACGATGTCGGATTCGATTCCGGATTCAGCCCTGGCCGTCACCATGTCCTCTATCGTCCTTAGGACCTCGCCCATCTCGAATGTCTCTATGCCGCCTTCCCTCACCGCTTCATTGCCTGTAATATATTCAGGAAGCCGCTCGCCGCTCCCTGCCCTGGCAAGTATGGCTTCCACGATTGCGGCCTCTCCGATAACGGCTCCTGGATTGGCCGCCCGCGCAATATCCATCGCGTTCAATTCCGCAGCAGGCCTCGCTATCCCCATTCGCGTTGCTTCATCCTCAAGGATAGCAGATCCCTCCCGGATCATCCGGGCCGTCTCTATTGCCGCATACGAATCCTCTCTCACCGCCTCTATGTGCATCCTTTGCGCCGGGGTCCTCTCCCTTTCAAGAAGGCGGGTTGTCGTTTCGATCGTGCTCCTTGCCGAGGACTCGATAGAGTCAGCCACGCGCCTTCTTTCTGCAGCCCCGAGCCGGAGCTGCTCTGGTCCGATGAGGCCGCCCCGGCTTTGCTCCACAAGGAGCAGGGCTTCGGTCTGATAAGCTGATGATGCCACCGACTGGTCTCCTGAAAACCTCGGCAGGCCTTGCGCTTCCCCAAGGCTGAGAATCAACTGCGTCTTCCTTGCCGATTGCACTGCGGCCGAATCAGCAGGCTCTTGGATGGCGGCGTGCGCGGCTTCTGTTGCCTGGATGAACCTGGGGTCAACTGACAACTCCTGTGACTGATACCTTAAATCGGACGGGATGGATTCGAGCAATGCCGCCCTTTCTTCTGGATTTGAACGCACAAACTGCTCTGCATAGAATGCGAGCTCGGTCGCAGCTTCGAAATGTTCGTGCGAATAAGTGACTTCTATCTCCCCGCTTTGGATGACCTGGGATCCGCCTTCGCCTTGGGAAACCAGCCCGCCCATCTCGCGAGTGAACCCCATCCTTTCACTCCGCATGGAAGATTCGTGCCTCTGCATTTGCGCCTGCTCCACCCGTGCCCTCTCAGCGGACTCTCTCCTATGCCGAAGCCGTTCCTTCTGGGTGGCGGGCATAGCCGGTGCCCCGGTTTCCGCTTCCGGCGCTAATGCTGATGGCGGCAAACTGGCGGGTTGGGCGGCTGTTTCGGCTGGAATTGGCGGAAGGCCTTCCCTTGCCAGATTGGCATCGCTAAACGCTGCCTCCGCGCTCCTGCCGCTGTTGCGCGATTCCACATAGGTGCGCTCGGCAGAAGTAAGGTCGCGGAAATCATAGATACCCCCGCTCCTTTCAAGATATGCCTGGTATCTTGCTTCATAAAGCGAGGGCGAGGTTTCGGCGAAACGTTCGAATGATATTGGCGGCTCCCCACGCCCCACTGCCTCGCGGTACTGCCTTCCATATTCTGTCAGCACTTCAGCTTGGCGTTCCGGCGGAAGTTCAATCCTGTGTTCACCCATGAACGAGCCATAGGACACTTGCGCTTCCTCGGGCATCGCACGAAGTGCCTCGTTGGTCTGGACTCCGATGCGCGCTGCCGTCCTGACAGCTGCCGTATCAAATGGATTTCCGAGAAACACTGCCTCGGCTATCTGCCTGCCCACCGAGCGGGGCGCCGGCGCGCCAATCCTCGTCGCCTGCCTCATGCTCCATCTGGCAAAGCCGTATTGCGCCATCGGCTGGACAATCGCCTGGAAACCCTGGAACGCCGCTTCGGCCCAGGTCATGTCCCCGCTTTGGACCGCTTCCCACATCGACGGGGCTTGATAGGCGAACTGCGCGAACCCGCCAACCATCATTCCGGTTCCAAGGACATTTATCGTGCCGCTAAGCAATTTCGGCGCAATCACCATTCCTTCAGCACCGCCTAGGAAACTGACACCGCCGCGCAGCAGTGTCGGAGCGACCAATTCCGCTTCGCCGCTGATTGTCGCCATCGCCTTCCCGCCAAGGAATATCGAGCTTTCGCCCCCTGCAATCATGCCAGCAGGCGCCAGCACCATGCCGGCAATGCCCATCCCGAACTGGAAGGCGGAATCGAACGTCCATTGCCTCTCGTGGTGGTACATCTCAAGCCCGCGCCATGCCCCAAGGCCGCTAACACCAATCGTAAGCGACAGGGACGTGCCGCCTGTTACCGGAGCCAGGACGACGCCGCCTGTTGCTAGCACGAACTCGCCGGCTGCTGTAGCAATCCGGTACCTTCCGGCCCAGGTCTTCATGCCCTCAATCGCATCGCGTGTTACCGGCTCGGTGTCCACCCATTGCGAATCTGATTCCCTGAATTCGAAAGGCCGGCTCGACTGAATCTGCGACCTCGCATCGGCAATGTCGTGGGCGCCGAGGGCCTCAACCGCCTCGCCTAAGAATCCCATCCTTTCACCCATTGCGAGGATGAATACCCTCTGGTCGTCTTCGCCCCATCTCGAATCATGGCCAAAGACAACATTTTCGACCTGCCCCCTCATCAGGGCGGCCTGCCGGCCTATTTCCTGGAGGGCCGAGCGTTCCTCGTCATTGCGGGGCTGCCACTGGCTTATCGTGAATGTGGGCCTTTGCTTTCCCATATACGTTCCTGAGAGGTCAATGCTGCTGACGATGCCGAGGGACGCGAGGTCGCTCATCGTCGCAGACGCCGCCATCCTTCCATACGCGGCCTGGATATCCAAGTTTCCCCGAATATCGCCATCCGTGTAAGCGACCAATGTGAGCATCTCGCCCATGTTGCAGTTGAGCAGGCCGCTGGAAAGCCCAACCTCCCCATCGCCCATATGGATGGGCGTGTCCATTACGAGGAGGTCATATGCCTGCACAATATTCCCCGTCTCGAGCACCGCATCTGCAAGGGCCAGCCTCTGCTGCGCGCTCCTGGCATGGTCTTCGGGCGTGAACCCATAAACGGTTATCGCGCTTGATGCCGACCTTCCGACCTCGGAAGTGTCTGCCATGATAAGCTGGTGCTGGGCGGCTTCGATGTTCATCCTCGCGTACTGCCAGCCGGTTTCCCTCTGCGCTTCCCTGCCGCGAAGCTCTTCACCAAACGCATCCGCCTGCTGCCCTGCTGCTGCGGCCGCCTCGCCATCACCGCTTAGGAGCGCATCCCGTGCCGCGTATTCCAAGCCGGCCTGGACATGGTTTTCGTAGGCGCTCTCACCGTATGAATCGCTAAGGTGGTCGACGCGCAAGTCTATCTGCGCCTGCCTCGCATCGAGGCGCTCCTTGTCACCCTGGGTCATCTCAGCTGGAGGTTCCTCCTCAAATTCGTCCAGCGCCCCCCCTCCGTAGCGCTGCCAAATCATACCTGTGCCTTCAATCGCGTAGCTGTCGGCCGGCCTCTGGCCCTCACCCGGGTCCTGGATAAGGTAGCCTCCGCCCTGCCGCATGCGTTCCCATTTGGCAACCGTCCCGGACATCGCCCTGATGTCCCGGTTTTCTACCTGCGCCATCAAAACGCTTGCCTCTTCCAGCCCGGCAAGACCAGACTCGGCTGCCGCCAGGCGACCGGCGTCCAAATCCGCATTCACCTGCTCGTGGCCGCGCTCGAAGTCCCCTATATTGTAATAGAACAACCCGTTGTTTTCCTGAAGAATCTCGCCAATCGTGCGCTGCCTTCCGGTTGCCGGGTCAGTGATGGCCTGGGCCTCGATTTCAGCAAGGAGCTGGCGCCTCTCCTCGTTTCCCCGGACAATATCCCTTATCGAATACAGCCTGGTGAGATACGCATCCTGCTGCTCCGGAGGCAGATGTTTGATTATCGCCTCAAGCATCTCAGGGCGGTATTGTGTTTCTTCGCCCTGCGCATCAGTCGTTTGTTCTGAACTCAGGCCCGCTATGCTGGCCTCCCCGAGCGCGTTCTGGAGCGCATTCGTCAGTTCGAGGTCGGTCTGCACAACATGCGCATGCCACTCCTCTTCCGCCCCCCGTATGTTCGCAATCCTTATCGAGGTGTACGCTATCCCCGCGCCATGGTCCATGGTCTCGAGCGTCTGCCCCATCAAGCGCTGCGCCCCGTTGAAATCCTCCGAATAGGCCATGCCCACGATGCGCTCATATGCTGCGTCGTTTTCACGGACATTGAACAGCGTCGCATGCTCCCTTTCCTCGACCCTGCCGCTTTCGGCCGCCGCTCCGGTTATCCTGAGGAGCTGTTTGTAAAAGAAATCCATGTCATTGACATTCTGCGCGGCGAAGACGCAAACCACAAGCGACCGAAGAATCTCCTTCGCCTCCCCGATATTCTCAGGGCTGCCATGGAATGCCCGGTATATTACGCGGTACTCCTCCGTGCCTATTTGCGGCTCGTATCCTTTCTCAAGGAGCGCCTTGATGAGGGCGTTCGCCTCATCCAGGTCTGATGCCCCAAGCGCGCCAATCATCGTGGCATTGAGGTCGGCAGCAATCAAGATGTTCTCATCATGCACGCCCTGCCTGGCTGAGGATAAGAGGCCGTCCCTCGCCCTCTGCGTTCCGCGCTGCGCCTCCACCTGTTGCGCGCCTGCATTTATCAGCCCTGACGCGACCTGCGCCTGTTGCGCCCTCATCTCCCCTGTAAGGGCAATCGGCGTTCCACCTGTTCCGGCAGCAGTTTCTGCCATCACCTCGCCTGCAACACTTTCTTCCTCGGCGCCTGCTGCCTTAGCGGCTTCCGTTTCCTCAGCTGTCGCCACCCTGACTTCCCCTTCTGCCGCACCATCTTCCATTACGACTTGCCCGAGCGCATCCGCGAGATAACCCTGCGCGGTGGCCAATCCGGTCCGCAAGCCGATGACAAGTTCGAATCTCCCATCCTCCCGATGACGCGTGTTGACGCGGGTAATGCTCGCATCCAGTTCCGCCCCCCCGAGGAGAAGCTGGTCGGCCAAATCGAGCAGGCGGCGGCTTTCCGCACGGTGCGTCTCCGCTTGCCCCCTGAGCCTTCCGGCATCGGCGCTATTGCCGGCCGCCTCCGCAGTTGCCGCTTCTGTCTGCAGCCGAATGACCGTTGCCGCTTCCTCCTGCCCTTGCGTGAAAAGCGCTTTTGCTTCTTCGACAGAGCGCTCGACCAAGCTTCTGTCTGCGAAGCCCGCTTGCGCTTCGTGCCAGCCTGCCATCTCCTCATTGCCATGCTCCCGCTCGCGCTGGGCCAGCTCCTGCTCCCTTCTTTGCTCGCGTTCGTATCTCGGCTGTGCGCGTTCATCGCTGCTAAGCGCCGCATCAGCCCTTCTTCCGAAATCCGCGGCCTGCGAATGGAGAGCGTAAACGCCTGCGTCGGTCCGGAGTTCCATCAGCCGTGTGAAATTCTCCTCCGGGCTGGCTCCGCCAAGAGCCGCGGCGATGCTCGTCCCTGCAAGGATGGCCGCCGCCATGGGCGCTATGATGCTCTCTGCCCTAAGGCGCCCTTGCCGGTCTGTGCCAATGTCGATTATCCTTGCGCCCGAACGCAACTCCCGCATCCCGCCATAATCCCCAAAGCGCTCTTCGATGGCCGCCATCTCTGATGCCCGCTGCTCCCTTGCTTCCGGGCCCAACCCTTCCTCATCGGCCGCAGCCCACATCGCATAAGCAGTCGCCAACTGGAACACGATGCCCGCTTCCTCCGGATTGCCGGAGCGCGACGCGAGCGCGGCCAAATCGAAATACGCATCCATGTTCGTGCGCATGCGGGCATCGCTTGCCTGCCCGCGGTATTCCAGCCTGGCCTGCTGGATGAGGAGGGCCTGGTTCGCCATCTCCATGCCGATTGTGCCCAAGGTCAATTCATCGCATGCGAGCATGATTAGCGAACGGTCTGATTCGTTGTCGGTCTGTGCATACAGCAGGCTGGCCGATTGGTAAAACGTCCCTTCTTCGAGGTTGCCGTCCTGGAATCTTTGCATGGAGCGGAAGATGAGCGAGCCGGCTTCATCCCGGGCGCTGTCCCTTAGCCTCGTGCTTCCAAGCACGCCGCCTGCCGCGCCTGCGCAGTCAAGTAGCGCTCCAAGCCTCTGCTTCTCTTGGGCATCGGCCGAAATCCCGGCGAGCATATGCAATGCGTCTTCCCTTGTGCTTCCCTGGCTAACAAGTGCGGAAACAAGGGCTGCCAGCTGTGCTGTGAAATTGCCGGATGCATCGTATGCGAATCCAAGGGACTTCGAATAAAGCGCGAGAAGGCCCGCAGCCTGCCCATCCCGCCTGTCCGAATCCCCCTCGCTTTCGCCAGCGACCGGCCCTGAAATAATGGCCCCCAGCCGAGATTCTTCTGATTCAGCCAGGTCCGGCGGCGCAACTGTGCCGCCCTGGATTATCCTTCCCATGGCAGATTCAAGTTCTGTAATCGCAATGTCCAGAGCCGCCAGCGCATCCTCGCCGAGATTGCGGCGCTCACGCAATTCCCTGGCATCCCTCAATCCGCCATCCAGTTGATTGTATAATGCAATCTGCGGAAGCACGCTTTCATCCTGAGCGAGCAACACGGAGAGGTTCTCGATCTCAGTCTTCCGTTCTGCCGGCGCGTTCACATACATCGCGGCAAGTCCGGCCTGCATCCGTGCCACCTCTTCGCTTCCTCCGGCCGCAATCGTTCCGATGGCCCGCGCAAATATCGCGCCTGCGCCCTCCTTCACATCCGGCTCGAGGCCCCTTCTGGAAAGCGTTTCATCCATCGTCTTCGCGATTCCCGCTGCAGCAAACAAACGGGAAATCGCCTCGGGTGTCGCATCCTGTGGCCGCAAAACAAAGCCATCGGCAGATTCCCGCAAGCTGCCGATTTCCACTGCGGCGGCGCCGCACCTGCCTCTGCTTTCAATCGCGGCAAGGGCGGAAGAAATCCGTTTTGCTAGAATGCCGATTAAACTTCCTTCTCCTGCAGAACGGGCCGATTCATCAGCGCCATGGGCTATCTCAGCCGCCGCCGCAACCATATCCTCGCGTTCCTGCTCGCTGAACGCTTCGCGATTGCTTATCAATTGCGCTGCGGCCAGCATTATGAAGTCGAACGAGCGCGGGCTCCCCCCGCCTGAAAGCAAATCGAGCGCTGCAGCGAAAAGCCTGCCTGCCTCGCTTCTTTGGCCGCCTCTCGATATCTGCGTGAGCGCATCCGCCATCGAGCGCGTCTGCCCTATCCTCCGGAGCAATGCAGCGACCTCATCGTCGCTGACGCTTGCAGGGTCGGATTCAATCCTCATCGCGAGCGCGCTCGCATCGCGCATAAGCGCCTCAACCTGGCCCTTTATTTCCCTGCAAGCCGGGTCGTTCACTATCTGCCCCAGGGGCCCCTGCACCTGCGCGGTTATCTCCGAGCCCTCCATCCTCCTATTCGTGAATGCTGCGCTTTGGGTTTCCCGCTCCAGTTCGGTCAGCGCCTGCGCTTCCTGCTCCAAATCCAGCGCCTGCTCCGGGTCGGCAAGCCTCTGCATGAATCCGACCAGCGATGAAAGGAGCCCCTGGTTCTGGGGGGCGGCGTATGCCCGTCCGTTCTGAAGAACGAGGTCCGCCGCTTTCATGATTAGTTGCGAGCGCGGTTCGTTCGCGGTGCCCATGAATGATGCCGCTGTGCGCACTGCCGAGCTTAATGCAGGCGGAGCGCCGATGCCTACCAGCTTTGCTGCTTTCTCGATGAAACCAGCGACCCTTTCCATCTGCGCCTGCGCCTGGCCCATGAGTGAAAGCGCGAGTTTCGTATCGCCTCTTTGCAGGGCGGTTTCTGCCGCAGTGGCAGTGCGCTGAACTTCCTGGATTGCAGGTGCGAATTCCGCCGGGATTTCGGCCTGCTGCGGTTGCGGGGCTTGCTGTGGCCTTTGAGGCGGTGCAGTTGCCTGCTGCGGGGGCTGCCTCTGGGCTGCGCTTAGCGGTGCCTGGGCGGGCACGACTTCCGGGGGCTGTTGTACGGCGCGACTCTCTGCCGGGGGAGCCTGCTGCGGCATGACCGGCGCGAACAATGCGCCAATCCTGTCCCGAATACCCTGTATGCCGGCAGTAACCTTCTCCACGACCCTCTCCTGGCCCATTCCAAGCTTGCTATCGAGGCTGTTCTCAAGGTCCCGGATTGCAGATGTCACCTGGGGGCCGCTTGCATTTCCGGTTATCAGGCCGAGAATGCCATTGTAAACCTGCGGCGGAAGGAATGCTGCCGCCTGCTTGCCGATTTCATTGGCAGCCTTCTCCAGATTCCCCATCATATTGGCAAGCCCTGCAAGTTCCCGGTTCCCCGCCGCGAGCGCCATCTGCGCCTGCTGGCCGAACCATTCCGGAGTTCCCACCTGCGCAGCCCGCCGGTCGCTCTCAGGGCCGCTTCCCCGAAGCTCGGCAGCCTTTCCGGCAGCATCCTGTGCGCGTTCATCCTCGCCTGCAGGGACAATCCCGGCCATCCTGCGCGCGATATCCACATACTTCTGCGCCAATGCGCTAAGCTCCTGCGCGCTCAGCCTCGCGGCTTCTGTTCCGGTAAGCTTCTCAAGGGCCTTGTTCACTTCGTTCTGCAGGGCCTGCATCCTTTCGCGCACGGATTCCTGCATGCCCGATGCGGATAACTGCGCCTGGAGGCTCTGCGAAAGATTTCCAAAGAGGGTGGCATACTGCCTGCCGGCCCGCTCCACGTATTGCGCAACGCCGCTGCTGATATTCTGCAGGGATAGCCTGTCAGCCTGCATTTGCGTATCCGTATATGCCTCACCGCTCTGTGCTGAGCGGGCCAGCTTGTTTATGAAATCGAGAATCTGCTGCTTCATCTCCTTGGCTTCCGCCAAGTCAAGGTTCAGGAGCTGGGCATTCGCCACGAACAATTCCGCGGCCTGGATTATGTTCTCGCCCCTTTCCGCATTCGCAGTCTCCATCTCGCGGGATGCGACATCGAGGGCTTGTATGAGCCCGCTGACAAGCGATTCGCCCAATTCCTCCCCCATATCCTCCCCGGCCAATGCCGTTCCCAGCGTCAGAAGCCGTTTCAGCTTGGCGAATTTCCGCGATGCCTCGTCCATGTGGTTTTCGGCCTCGCCAACGCGTCCGGCTTCCGCATCCCGCTGCGCTTCAGTCACAAGGTCGTTTAGCTCGTCGATTTCGTCGGAATACTGTTCCGTGACTGATTGCAGGGTAAGCGCGGTCAGCTGCGCCATCGTCTGCTGCATGGCATGCGCTTCGGCCGTGGCATCCCGCTGCTGCGACTCGGTTCGCCCGCGTTTTTCCCCGCCATGGTGATGGGTGCCCTCCAATTTCCTTTGCACGGATTCGCCGTGGCTTCTCAGGCTTTGCATGGACGAGTCGGCCTGGAACACCCGCGTATAAATGGTCGTCCCGCCGGCGACCTGGTGCGCTGTGAATGTCGAATCCACCCGGGTTATATGCGGCTGCATGTCGCGGATGATTTGGTCTGTGTGCCTTGCAGCGTCATCCGGCCGTGTTATGTTCTTCTCGCCCACTCAAGCCCCTCTTGCCTCTGGAATATGCGATTTGCATAATTCGACGAATTCCCAAAGCAGCCTGACGCGCTCGCCTACATCGCTCTTTCCGTATGATTTGAGCGCCTTGGTCTGCCAGTTGGACAGCGCTTCATGGACGACCTTGTATTTCGCGAATTTGCCCCTGAGCTCTTCGGGCTTGTCCTTGCTTATTTCCCAGCTCGCCATCGCGCCTTCAAGCGCAGAAATAGTATCGCTTACGCGCTCCATGGTCTCCTTTTCTATCAGGACCACTTCGCTTTCGCTCAGATTCGGGGGCGGATATCTGCTCCCGGTCGCCTCGCCCTTCTTCCCTCGTCTGGGTTTAACCATGCATGACCCCCCGGTTTTGCATTGGATTTGACGTCTCACGCTTACTTAATATACGTTGTCCCAGCTCAGGAAAAGTGAAATGATGCTTAAGCCTTGAAAGTCCGCCCTTTGCCAGAAATCAGCTTTATTAATCATGGGCGGGAAAAAACCTGGAATGGAATCATTTATCGCGCTTGCCAAGTCTGGCAGGAACGACTGGTGGCGATACGCCCTTTCCCTCGCCCTAATCCTGTTCATGTGGCTGATAGTAGGCTCAGTCCCTTTCGCGCTTGTGGTGCTGGCGAACCACGGCATGCCGTTTGCCTGGCAGGGGGAACCTGCGGTTTCCGGGCCGCTTTCCGGCTTAGACCTGGTCCTGACATTCTACGTGCCCGTCGCATTTTCGTTCATCGCGCTCTTGGCCGGCATCGTCATCTCGGTCAAATTCATCCACGGCAGGACGCTTCATTCGCTTATCACGCCTGCCCCTAAAATCAACCCGAAACGCATCGTGACCGGTTTCGGGATTTTCCTTGCATTCAACATAATCGCGAACGCCGTTTCATTCATTCTCGAGCCATCTGCATTCGCCCTGACGCTTGAACCCGCGCGTCTCCTGCTTTTCGCCCCAATCTACCTGCTCCTGACCGCGGTCCAGACGACGACCGAAGAAATGCTTTTCCGGGGATACGTCCTCCAGGGCCTCGGGAACGCGCTGAAGCGGCCAATATTCTCCGCATTCCTCTCGTCATTCCTTTTCATGCTCGTGCATCTGGGCAATCCTGAGATGTCGAACGGCGTCCTGCTCGCCGCGGCGTACTATTTCTGCGTCGGCTTCTGGCTCTGCCTGGTGACACTCAAAGACGGGACGAATGAACTGGCCATCGGGGGGCATGCGGCGAACAACATGTTCATCCTCTTTCTCAATTATAAAAATTCAGCCCTTGAGATGATTCCCTCCGTGTTCAAGATGACCGAAACCGGCGCAGCAGACATGGCGCTGTCGCTGGGGTTGTTCATCATTATGGGGGCTGCCGCATATCTCCTGCTATTCAGGGCTTCCTGGGGCAGTACTCGGCGACCTCGGCCGGCATGAGGACGTACGTATGCACGGCCGGAGCGAGCCCGGATCCGGCCGGAGGCACGAATTCCGCCTTTATCTCGGGGAAGCCGCTGGCCGAACCATGTTTGGAAACGATGCCTGAAACATCGCATTGCGGGACGTTGTCGCATCCGAGCCCGTGGTAGGGCGGAACTCCGAACGGGGTCCATGAAAAGTTGACTTGCGGGTCCAGAATCACCCGATCCAGCGAGTTGTCCGGATTGATGACGCTAAGATGCGCCTCCACGATGCAGTCCGGGTAAAAATGGATTCTTAGGAGCGTCTGCTTCCGGGCATGTTTTTCCGTATACCCGGTTTTCTCCGGTTTCACTCTGCTTCCGGCCGCTTTCATTCCTTCTCCTTGCGTTGTTTTCGGAGCCTCGACCACTACGACCGGGGCAGGGCGCATGTCATTTTTCGGCGCCCCGCCGCATTCGACGAGCACCATTGGCACTGCGATTGCGGCCGCCGCCATCACCTTCTTCGCTCCTTCTGACATCACTATCCTTGCTGCAAGCGTTTTCATGATTACACCTTCGAAGATGGCCATCCATCCATATAATTTTCGATGAGTGATGGAATGCGCAGAATAATATTGTGCGCCAAGTTCTTTTAAATGTTGTTATTTTTTGTAAAACGTGACTTATATGCTTTTTGTCAGGTGCCATCCTGCACCAGTATCGTGACGTCGTCCGAATGGTTCCAGGCAATCTGGTTCCGCAGCACCGAGCGCAGCAGGCACTCGCCGACAATCACCGGGTCCGTCGAAAGGCTGGTTAACCTGGCGATTTCCACCGCCGCGTCAGCCAGGTAATTGGTCACGCCGTCGCTGGTGAGGACGAGGCGCCCTTCCTCGCGCTCGTATACCTCCACCTCGTTTTCCTGCAGGTCGTTGCCCTGCCCTATGACGCCCCTCATCAGAAAGTCGTTTGCAAGCATCTCGAGCAGGTCGATTTCAGCGTCATTATAGGATATGAACGGGATGCTGTCGCCCACCTTGAACACCCGCGTCCTCCCGCTCTCAACCAGGCCGGCAATCAGGGTGCTTATCCCGCTGTCGCCATTTTCACCCGCAGCGGCCCTGACAACCTCGTCGTTCAGGAGGGATTTCATCAGCCTGCTTATCTCGCAGATTGCCCTGCTGTCGATGCCGTTGCATGATTTAGCCGCGGCTTCCCGGACTGCCAGATGGCTTGCCAGGGATGCGTACTTGGCGGAACCGCAGCCATCCCCCAGGATGAACGTTTTCCTTCCGTCATTATCGAGCAGGGCGAAGCTGTCCTGGTTCTCGTGGTATCTTTTCCTTACGCTGACCGCGTATCCCACGCCTGGGACGTGCCTTCTTATGGAGCCGAGGTAGCGTTCCCGGCCCATGGCTTTCGCTTCGATGTCGGCGCGCAGGATGTAATCCGCGGTTTCCAAGCTTCGCGGGGAAATCTTTCGGAGGGCGCTCGCAAGGCCGCCCGCCATGGATGCCGCACTCGCTTCTGTTGCCGAGATGATTTCGGGCGGAAGGTCCGCGACCTCGAGCCATAATCCGGAGAACGCCGTTAAGCCTCCGAATAAGGACTCATACGCCGCCTGGACCACCATCGAGCGTTTCAATTCGAATTCCGCTGAAACGCTCACGCGCGTCTCCTGGACGCCGCTGGTTTTGGCGTACTCCTCCAGAAGGACCTCCCTTCCTTTGGCTATCGGGTTAGGCGCGCTTCGGATTCGCTCGGCCATCATCCGGAGAGCGCTCATTTGCATGACGTCTTGATGCGGCCATGTGTTTAAAGTGGTTTTCTTTAGGAAAAGATGCTGGTTTTCGTAGTGGGTGGCGGGGTGGGGCGCGCAAAGCCCGCAGGTGGCGTCATTCGTCGCTGTAATACGAGCGCAGCTCAGTGAAAGATACGTTGGTTGTCCCATAATTGGTCTCGACCGAGCATGAACGGTCCGCAAGAGAGCAGCGGATGTTGGCGAAATACCTTGTGAATGGGTCAGCCGTCCTTATGGTGCAGTCATACTGCTTCACAAGCGACCCCGAGCTTTCATTGCATGTGCAGCTGTAGACCATGTCCGCGCTTGAGCCCGCCTCGTCCTTTGCCCTCATCAGGCAGGCCGTCTGGACATTTCCCGTGTCGATGCTCGCCCAGAGGGACATGTCTTCTGCACTTATGTTCGAGCTGCTTGTGTTGAGGCTGATGCTTCCGCTGCCGGTTCCATTCCCGCCGTTTCCGGTTCCGCCGCTGCCGGCCCCGCCAATCGGCGTCACAGCGCCGCTTGGCGCAGTATAAAGATAAATCATCGCGATTATCGCGTATGAAAACAAGAGAAAAAGAAGGATAGCGGCCACACCGGCTATTATCATCGTGGCCGGCAGCGGCCCTTTCTTCGCTTTCTTCACTTCATCCATCCCCGGTTTCGCATCGCGTCGGCGACGCGTTCCTTGGCGATGTCGAGCGCCGCTTTGCGCGTGTCGTGGTCCTTGGTGCGCTCAAGCATGGTTTTCGTGTTGTTTTTGATTTTGCCTTCCACCACCTTGAACATGGTTTCCGAATCCCAGCCCATGGTTTCGCAGTAGCTGGAAATCACCCCGCCGGCGTTCGCTACGAAATCCGGAAGCACCACCACGCCCTTCTTCATGAGCACCTGCTCGATATCATACTTGGCAGGCAGGTTCGCGGCTTCCGCAATCATCTTCGCCTTGATGTTGCCGACATTGTTCATGTTGATGACATCCGGCCTTGCGCCCGGGACGAGTATGTCGACTGGAAGCTCGAACAGCTTGGCGGCATCCAGCTTCTCCCCCTGCGCCGCGGTCACCGTGCCTTTTTCGGCCTTGATTCTCAATAGGTCCTCGTACTTGAGGCCGCCCTTGTCATATATCGTGCCCTTGGAATCCGAAACCGCGACAACTTTCGCCCCCCAGTCTGTCAGGAATTTCATGGTGAATGTGCCGACATTCCCGAACCCTTCAATCGCGACCGTCATGCCGCTCAGGCTCTTTCCGGAATATTCGACCGCGGTCCTTGCTGATATCGCGACGCCGAACCCCGTCGAGCCGAGTTCATGCGGAAGCCCGCCCACGCTGTGCGGCTTTCCGGTGCATGCCTTGGGCGTGCCAATCTCATCCGCGAACTGCGCCATCTCCTTCTCGGTCGTGTTCATGTCCGGCCCGGCGATGTAGAGGTCCGGGATGATCTCCTTGATTTTCCGCGCAAAAGCGCGCATGTGCGCCTCTTTCTGCTCTGGCGTCAGCTTTCTCGGGTCTGCCCGAATCCCGCTTTTCGCGCCGCCAAAAGGCAAATCCGCCATCGCGTTCTTCCACGTCATCGCCCGGGCGAGGCCCATGACCTCTTCGGTCGTGACATCCGGGACCATCCGGATGCCTCCCTTGCCCGGCCCGCGCGCCGTGTTGTGTATGGCGCATACGCCCTGCATGCCAGTCTTCTGGTCATAGACCTCGATGATCTTCTCGAATCCGAATTCGTCTTCCCTTCGCATAGCAATTGACCTCACTTGTGATTTTATCCTCCCTATTCATGGCAGGTATTAAAAACATATTTTGGCGCCCGCGCAGGACAACGTCATCTGCCGCATCTCCCCGCTCCTGCCGCGCATGCGGGAGTCAGAGGGGCACGCATCTTCTTCCCGGTGAGTCGCAGCCGTCAGGGCACGTGTAATCCACGCTCCCGACCGAATTGCCGTCGCACGACCATTCGCGGAGCACGTCCGAATCAAGGCACCCGTCCCTCTCGGTCCTCAGCCCCTTTGTAACTGTCCCCGAAGCGATGTAATTCAGGCCGCCGTCCGTATCTGAACATACGGCATCGACGCATTTGCTCATGTAGCATGCCTGCTCCGGGCTGCATGCGATTTTATCCGCGGTGAGCCAGTTGCTATCGCAGAAATACTCGACAATCGTGCGGTTGTCCAGGCAGTAGTCGGATACGAAGCTTGCGTATCCGGTTGCTGTCGTCATGCTGGCGGAGCCGGTCTCGTTCTCGTCCCTGCCGCCGTCGCTGTCCATGCAATATGTCTGGGCGCACCTGCCCGTCCAGCATACCGCCCTCACGCTTGCGCCGTGATATGAATAGCAGTCGACGCTTGCGGACTCAAAGTCCCCGCCGCTGCAGTAGAACTCCCTGAGCTCGGTCAGGTTCGTGCATTCATCGTTTTTCGCGAGCGTGCCTATCGTCACCGTCCCTGAGGTCACTGCGACGCTGCCGCCGTCGCTGTCGAAGCATCCAGCCTGGACGCACCTTCCGGAAATGCAGGTCTCGTCGCTTCCGCAATCCATGTCCGCGCTAGCTGGAAGGCCGTCCTCGCAGTAGTATTCCCTTACGGTGGCGTTGCCTGCGCATGAATCATTATACGCAGCCTCGCCCCTACTCACCCGGCCGTATTCCCCCTTCACCCTGCCCCCGTCGCTGTCCGAGCATACGAGCGGCTCACAGGCGCCCAGGCTGCATTCGAAATTGGAGCCGCAGAAAACGTCTGCCGCCTGCATGCCGGTTCCAGAGCAGCTGTATTCCTTGAGTGTCGCGATGTCGGTGCAATAATCCACGTGCGTACCCGATTCGGTGGTGACGGTCCCTTTCTCATATATGCCGTTTTCGCCGTCGCTGTCCGCGCAGCTCGCCTCGAATTCGCATGCGCCATCCGAGCATGTTTCGCCTGCGGCGCAGTCCCCGGAATAGCTGAGGACCTCATTTCCTTCCCCGCAGTAATATTCAAGGACATGCTTCGTCCCGTTGCAGCCGTCCGTGTATGAGCGCCCCGCTTTCGAAGCCGTTCCCTTCGAATAAACGTTCGAGCCGTTATCGCTGTCCTGGCACAAATCGTTCGTGCATGCGCCTTCCTCGCAGATGGTGCCCTGCGGGCAGGATGCGGTCTCGACCTTCAGCATCCCCCCGTCGCAGTAATTCTCCTGGACGCTTGATGTGCCGATGCAGAAGTCCGACACTTCCGGCTCCTCCCGCATCCGCGCGGTTCCCTTTTCGAGCAGGTTCCTGCCGCCATCGGAATCCGAGCAAAGCGTCTGCGATTCAGTCGCGTTGCTCTGGCACATGCCCAAATACGCGATTTTCGCGCCCGCCTGCGCTGCGAGGCAGGGGTTCTGGTATGTGACCCCGTCGCTGCCGCAGGCATTATTCACTTCCGTGCCGCATGACTGCTGCATCGTGCAGCCCGCGGAAAAAACCAGGATAACCACAAGCAGGACTGGCAATATCTGCCTCATATGCTCCCCTCTCATGAGCCCCCTTCGGCAAATAAGATTAAGAGAATATCGAATGCCCCCGTCCCGGCCGGCTTCCGCGCATTGGCTGCGGCGCGCAGCCTATGCCAGCGCCTTTTCCGCCATCTTAAGCATCCGGGCACGCCATATCCCGTCATCAACCCGCCCTATGATTGATTCCAGGAAGCCCCCGACAATCAGGTTGCGGGCAGCCTCCTCCGCCAATCCGCGGGACATCAGGTAGAATATCTTTTCATCGTCAATCTGGGAGACCGACGCCGCATGCCTTGAGGAGACGTCGTTGTTCTCTATCTCAAGGGCGGGGTCCGCCCTCGCCTTCGCATCCGGCCCGAGGAGCAGAATGTGCTCTGCAAGGAACGACTCTGCGCCCGCGCCATTCTTTTCAATCCGTATCATGCCCCCAAGGTCCGCCGAAGCGGATTCCTTGACAACGCCTTTGATTAGTATGTCGCCCTTTGTACCGTGCGCGGCATGCCGCAGGACCGCGTCAAGGCGGAATGCGTCGTTCCCCCTTCCGATGAATGCATGGAGGTCGTACGCCTGCGCGCCGTCGCCCTCGAGGCTGTTGCGGACATCCACCTGCGCACCTGCAAGGTAGATGCATGAATTGTGGACGGCCGCATTTCTTCCGACGCGGTTCGACAGGGCTATCCGAACCGCCTTATCGCAAATCATGTAGCACCGGACGGCGCTTCCCTCCCCCGCGTTGACCCTGAGGGTCAGCGCGAAAGACGCGCGAGGCTCTACCACGATTGTCGCCTTGGCTCCTTTGGCGATGCTGACCGCTGCATCACCGCTTATTTTCGCAACCCCCCCATCCCCGAGCGTGAGGCGTCTCATCAATCCGTTTTTTGGGATTGAACCTTTATAATATGCCCATTGGCTCCCACAACCTTGCCCGCCCGCAGGCTATGCCTGGAAATTAGTGTTTAAAAAAGTAAAGAAAAGGATTAAAAAACGATTCAGCCATTCTCCTACCATGGCGAGCGGGAAACCGGAAATCAAGGCAGCAGCGAGAGCGGGGCCAGCGGGTGCGGTGGAGCGCGAATCCTCGGCAACGCTCGCTTTCGGGGCAGTCAGCCTTGGCGTTGAAAGCATCGCAGCCCAGATGCCGGCAACCCCTGCGCGCATGCTTGATATAATCCGCGGCAAACTGTCCAAGTGCAGGGTCATGGTCAACGATTCGGGCATAGCGTGCGAACTGAACGAAGACCAGACGATGCTCGTCTACAAGAACCTTCCGAAGAACCTGAAAGGGGCCTGGATGCTGAGCATCCCGAAATCCGGGATAAGCGGCGAGGACCTGAAATTCATCGTAGGCCGGACGCGTTCCACCTGGGTCCTGTTCTTCGACCAGCCCCCCGAATCCTTATATGAGAACCCGAAATTCATGAGCATCGACCTGAAGAAGCGGGACGTCGTCGTCCTTGAGACTGGGAAAACGATGTTCCTCGCGCGGGTCTCCAGGCAGGAAATCGACCTGCTTAACAGCATCGCCGCGGTCGCGAACGGGAAGGGCAAAACACCCGTGAAAGACAGCCTCGCGCCAGCGCCCGATGCCGTCCCATCCTACTCGGATGTCGGCGCGAAGCTTGGCGAGGCTGAGGACGTCTTCAGCGAAGACCTGATTTTCGACATGAAGGAATTCGCGGGCGGCATCAAGTTCATCACCACGTTGCAGGACGAATCCGGCCACGCGCACTATTATATCATTTCCGGGGAGGATGAGCGTGCGTACTGGCTCTATGTCAACAGCGACCCGGCGCCGCCTGAGGGCTCGCTCTTCAAGACGACATTCAGGTACAAGGACGACTCATGCGTCCTCTACAGGGAAGGCTGAATGAACCCGCGGATGAAGAAACCCGGAGATGGCGCCTGCGCGCGCATGTCTGACCCGACGCTCAGTTTCGGCGTCCACGACCCGCACCTGGACAAGGCGGCGTTCATCTCGCCGCCGCTGCGGCTTTACGCCCTTCGGCAGCACCTTTCAAAATTCACGCTCGTGCATTCGAATGACGCCGCCGGCTTCAATTTCGAGAATTTCATCCGCAACATCCGCGGCCTGAAATTCCTTGAGCTTGAAGGGCAGGGCTACGAAGTCCTCTTCACAAGGTCCGCGGCATTCCTCACGTTCCACGGCCCTCCGGGGGTCCTGCGCGCCATATCGCACCTGATTGGCGACGAGGCCCTCTCGCGCGTTAATGTCGCCACGGGAAAAGACGGGGAAATGCTGACGATGTGCCGGATAAGCGGCAGGGAGCTTGGGGCCCTGCTCGCCGCATCGGCAAAAGGCCGGATTGGGCCTTTCAATGCGGATTCCATACTGCCAACTGACCCCGCCCGGGATGTCGACCCGGCTGAATTCAGGGCGAAGATGTCTCATTGCTCCGTAGTTTCCAGCGACGGGCGATTCGACCTCGCATCGTTTGCGGCAGGAATCAACATCGTGAGCGTCTTCCTCGATGAGAATGACGCCGGCTACTTCGTAATCGGGATGAAAGGCGACGAGTCTGTCTATTCCATGTACGTGAACGTCAACGCCCCCGCCCTGCACGAAGAGAACCCGATTATCTGCCGCCTGAAATACAATAACGACAGCATCGTGCTGTTCCGCGTCGAAGTCATCGGCTGATAAACGCGCATGCCAGGATAAAACTCATCGGGCCCTTTATGCCCATTTTTCATCCGACCGCTTTTCCCAGGTGCATCTCCACGAGGCGGTTCAATTCAACCGCATATTCCATCGGAAGCTCCTTTGTGAAAGATTCGATGAAACCCAGGACCACCATCGCCAGGGCGTCCTTTTCCGGAATCCCCCGGCTCATCAGGTAAAACAGCTTCTCCTGCGAAATCCTGCCAACTTTCGCCTCGTGCCCCACCGTCGCGGTCCTCTCGTCGATCCGAATAGATGGGTACGTGTCCGACCGCGATTTCCGGTCAAGGATGTAAGCGTCGCACTGGACGAAAGACCTGGCCTTTAGCGCCCCCTTGCCGACGCGCACGAGCCCGCGGTACGAGCACCGGCCGCCTTCTTGCGATATGCTCTTCGATATGATGCGCGAGGTCGTCCTCGGGGCCGAATGGACCATCTTCGCCCCTGCGTCCTGGACCTGCCCCCTCCCGGCAAAAGCGACCGAGATGACCTCGCCGCGCGCGCCCTCGCCCTTGAGCATGATGCACGGGTATTTCATGGTCACTTTGGAGCCGATGTTCCCGTCCAGCCATTCCACGACGGCATTCTCGTGCGCGATAGCCCTTTTCGTGACCAGGTTGTAGACGTTGTTGGACCAGTTCTGGATGGTCGTGTACCTTATGTACGCGTTTTTTTCCGCGATTACTTCCACGACGGCCGCATGCAGCGATGCCGCGGAATAAATCGGCGCGCTGCACCCTTCCACATAATGCACCGATGCGCCTTCCTCGGCGATTATCATGGTGCGCTCGAACTGGCCCGCGTTCCTGGTGTTTATCCGGAAATACGCCTGGAGCGGGATTTTCACCCGGACGCCCTTCGGCACATAAACGAAGCTCCCCCCCGACCATACGGCCGTGTTGAGCGCCGCGAACTTGTTGTCGGAAGAAGGGATTATCCTGCCGAAATTCTTCTTAACGATTTCGGGATACTCGCGAAGCCCGCTGTCCATGTCCATGAACACCACGCCCAGGCCCTCCCATTCCTTTTTCAGGTTGTGGTACACGACTTCGGAATCGTACTGCGCGGTCGCGCCGCCAAGGAACTTCCGTTCCGCCTCCGGGATGCCGATGCGGTCGAAGGTCCTCTTTATCTCCTTCGGCACTTTCTCCCAGGCGTCGGTTTTGTCGCCCTCGTCGATAGGGCTGGCGTAATACCGGATTTTTGCGAAATCTATCCCGGAGAGGTCCGCGCCCCACTTCGGCATGGATTTCGCCCGGAATATCTTGAAGGCCTTCAGGCGGAAATCCGTCATCCAGTCCGGCTCGCCTTTCAATTCGGAGATGAACCGGACGACCTTCTCGTCGAGGCCTTTCTTCGAGATATGCTTGTAGCGGATGTCGTCGCTGAAACCGTATTTCTTATACCCCTCATCAATCCTTCTGCCGGACATCCAACCACAATTAGCGCAGTGCATGCGCCGGAGAAATATTTAAATATTCGGGTAATCCAGATGATTCCACGAATCCGCGTTTTTTCAGGCATCACCATGTTCACCATAACCGGCCTCCATGTCTCGGTAAAAGGCAGGGAGATAATCAAGGGCCTCGACCTCAGCGTCAATGCCGGGGAGGTGCACGCCATAATGGGCCCGAACGGGGCAGGCAAAAGCAGCCTGGCCGAGGCATTGATGGGGCATCCCGCCCTGGAGGCGAGGGGCAGCGTGAAAATCGGCCCTGACGAACTGATGGGTCTCCCCGCGGATGAGCGCGCAAGGAAAGGGCTGTTCCTTGCGTTCCAGAACCCTGAGGAAGTGGAGGGGGTGAAGGTCAGCAATCTCGTCCGGAAAGCGCTTTTTGCCCGCAATGGCGCGGCAATGGACCTGGATAAAATGGTCGCGATGCACGAGGGGCTGGTGGCCTCGGCGAAAATGCTCGGCATGGAAAAAGAGGCGGTCAGCAGGGAGCTGAATGTCGGCTTTTCCGGCGGGGAGAAGAAAAGGCTCGAGGCGCTCCAGATGGTGGCCTTGGCGCCGAAGGTCATAGTGCTTGACGAAATCGATTCCGGCCTGGACGTAGACGGCGTCAAGCTGATATCCAAGGCCATTAACGACATGCTAAATGGCAGCCGCTGCTTCCTGATAATCACCCATTACCCCCGCATACTGAAATATGTGAAGCCCGACCGCGTGCATGTCCTTTCCGGCGGAAAAATCGTGAAATCCGGGGGAGTGGAGCTTGCGCATGAAATCGAGGAAAACGGGTATGAAAAATATTCAAGACCGCCCGCCGGAGACTGATGCCCCATGATTGACGCAGAGAGAATCCGGAAAGATTTTCCAATCTTCCAGGCGCACCCCCGCATGGTATACCTTGATTCGGCTGCGACGTCCCAGCGCCCGGCCGCGGTCATCGACGCGGTCTCAAATTTCTATCGCAAATACAATGCGAATGTCGCGCGCGGGCTGTATAAAATCGCCGAGGAAGCGACGCTGGGATATGAGAATGTCCGGAAAAAAACCCAGATGTTCATCAAGGCCCGGAGCGATGCGGAAATTATTTTCACGAAGAATTCCACCGAAGGCGCGAACCTTGTGATGCGGGGCTGGGGCGCTAAATTCATCAGGAAAGGGGATAAGATAGTCACTACGCTGATGGAGCACCACAGCGATTTCGTCCCGTGGCAGCAGCTTGCGAAAATGTCGGGCGCGAAGTTTGAGGTCGTCGGGCTGGACGATGACGGCGCGCTTGACCAGGACGACCTCGGCAGAAAGCTGAAGGGGGCCAAACTTTTCGCATTCTCCTCCGCATCAAATGTGCTTGGCATAAGGTATGACGCGAAGGCGCTTTGCGCGCTTGCCCGGGAGGCCGGCGCGCTGAGCGTGGTGGACGGGGCGCAGAGCGTCCCCTCGATGCCAACGGACGTGAAGGCGATGGGGTGCGATTTCCTGTTTTTTTCCGGCCACAAGATGCTGGCGCCTTTCGGCTCCGGCGTCCTTTATGGCCGCGAAGAGCTCCTTGAGAAGATGGACCCGTTCCTTTACGGCAGCTCGATGATTCGCATGGTCACAAAAGAGAGGACGCAATGGAACGACGTTCCGCACAAATTCGAGGCCGGCACGCCGATTGTCGATGCGGTGGTGGGCCTTGGCGCGGCAATCGATTATCTTGAAGGGCTGGGGATGGGGGAAGTGCAGAAGCACGAGGAGATGCTAATCGCCTATATGCTCAAAAGGCTCGGCGAGGTCCGCGGCCTCGACATAATCGGCCCGCAATCCGCATCCGCTCGCACCGGGCTCGTGGCATTTAGCCTTGAAGGCGTCCACCCGCACGATGTCTCCGCCATGCTCGCAGAAGACGACATCTGCGTCCGGAGCGGGCACCACTGCGCGATGCCCCTCCATGGGCATTTGGGCATCCCGGCGAGCACGCGCGCGAGCGTCTATATTTACAACCGGAAAGAGGATATCGACGCCCTGGCGGCTTCGCTGCAGAAAGTCCGGAAGGTTTTTGGATGATTCACTCAAAGGGAATATCTGGCGGTTTTATGGGAAAACATGCAATCCTGGCACTGGTCATGGCGGCGGGCGCCGCATCCGCGCAAGGCTCCAACCTCCAGGGGGCGGTAAACAACCTTGAGAGCACCAGCCGGACGGTCCTCCTCGTCTCAAGCGCATTCTTCATGATAGCCGGGATTGCGATGAGCGCTATAGGCGCATTCATCTACTACAAGAAAATAAAGGGGGCATACAAGCCGGCTGCCATATTGAAGGCGGCCGCATTCGGTTTGGGCGGCCTCGGCATAATCTCCCTCCTCGCAGGCATCCTCGGGTTCATGATGTTCCTGCTCGCCCCGTCCCTGATACGCGGGCTGATGGGCTGATGATAAGCGGATGATTTCATGGCAACAGACGACGTCTACCAGGAATTCATAATCGAATTGTACAAGAACCCCCTTAACTTCGGGAAAATCGATAACGCGGATTACCGGGCGGAGATTTACAACGCCACTTGCGGGGACATGATTGAGATTTACCTGAAAGTCCAGGGCGGCGCCGTAATCGAGGCGAAGTTCATGGGAAAAGGGTGCGCGATAAGCCAGGCGAGCGCGTCGCTGTTCATGGGTTACCTGAAAGGGAAAACGCTTGATGACATCCGGAAAATCAGGAAAGAGGAAGCCCTTGCCCTCCTTAAAATCGACCTTTCGAAGAATCCGACGCGGATGAAGTGCGCCCTCCTTCCCCTTGATGCCTTGCGAAAGGCCCTGAAAAGCTGATTGCCCAATCCGGGCAACTCCGGCCCCCGTTTAGCCAATCGCCTGCAGCAGTTCCTTTGCGTAAGCCCTGGTATCGTCGAATTCAGAATGCAGGGAAATCACGTTCAGCGCATCCGCCTTGCCGGCAAGCTTTATTGTCGCCGCGCGCCGGACGAAATCCTTCCTCGCGCATAATGCGATATGGACCAGGGTGAATGTGCTCGTGACATCGTCCGTCCTCTGGCCGAGGATTTCGATTGCCAGCCTCTTGGCTTTTTCATCGTCCGTGTTCATGACGATGAATTCAAGCACGCGCGGGTCCCTGATTTCATGCATCTTCAGGGACAGCTTCTCCATGGCGGTTTTCCTACTCTCCTCATCCTGGCAGAAACTCACGACGAAGCCCAGCGCTTCGACATCGTCAAGCCTTCCGGCGCGCCTTCCCAGTTCGTCAGCGGCCTCCAGGGTGTCCCTCCAGTCCGCGTTTTGGGTGAAAACCCGCTTCAAGGCCTCCGTGCTCACAGCGGTGACGTCGGTCCGCTCCCCCTCATGCATCGGCGGAGGCAGGTTTTTCCTGGGAAACTTGCATCCTATCCTGCCGCTGAGGCTGGGCCCTATGAAACGCATTCCGTAATCGAACCCGCCCCCGCCCTTATTCCCGGGCAGGGAATCGCCTCGTCCAAGCTGACATGGTGTGTAAATATATGAACTAACATGTTTTTAATTGTTTTATCACGGATATAATGCATGGCAGAACCGATTACTCTCAAGCCCCAGTTCAAATACCGCCGGGTCAACGGCCTGACCGAGCTCAGGCTCAAAGACGATGCGGCCATGCGTTCTGCCCTGGCGAAAGAGTTCCTCGGATTCGAACGTCTGATAGAAGGATGCGCCCAAGGACAGGCGTCATTCGAGGAAATCAAAACGCATCCCGAATTCGCCGCATTCACCGAGGGCGAAGGCAAGGGCATGCGCACCGAACTCTATGTGAAAGCCGAAAAAGGCGTCGTGACAAGGCGCTCCGTCCTGGCAGTCTGCGATTCCGGCAAGGTCCGCGCCACCTGTTCATGGGATGCGGGAAGCGGCATCGCTTTCGAGACGTTCGAAACCTGAGCGCGCGAGCGCCTTTCCGCAGATGCGGTGCTTTTATATTTTTTCGCTGGCCTTCCAAAAACATGTCAGGCAAAGTAGACTGGTACCTGGAATTCGTGGACCTCGGTTACAAGCCCGCAAAAGACGACCTCGTCTGCCTGTTCTATTTCGAGCCGGAATCCGGGATTAGCCCGAAAGAGGCGGTCGGGAGGATAGCATCTGAAAGCTCCACCGGCACGTGGACGACGCTGTTCAAGCTGCCCCCACGCATGAAGAAGCTCCAGGCGACAGCCTTTGAAATCAGGGGCAACTACGTCAAAATCGCCTACCCCATAGGCCTCTGGGAAGAAGGCAACGCGGTCCAGCTCCTATCCGGCATCGCGGGCAACATATTCGGCATGAAGGCGCTCAGGAACCTGAGGCTAATCGATGTGGCTCTTCCATCGGCGTACATCAAACACTTCAAGGGGCCGCATCATGGCATCGATGGCGTGCGGAAGATGATGGGCGTCCCGAAGCGTCCCCTGACCGGCGCGGTCCCGAAGCCGAAAATCGGATTCAGCGCGGCAGAGCATGCGGCAATCGGCTTCGAGACCTGGATGGGCGGATTCGATTTCGTGAAAGACGATGAGAACCTGACCTCCCTGGGTTTCAACCGGTTCGACGAACGCGTGAGATGCATGTCGAAGCTCCGGGACAAGGCGGAGAAGCTGACCGGCGAGCGAAAGAGCGCGTTCCTGAACATCACGGCGGATGTCGAGACGATGAAAAAGCGGGCGGGCATGCTCCATGACTATGGATGGAACTACTGCATGATAGACGTGGTTGTCTCCGGAACGGCATCGGTCATGGCCATGCGGGACTATTGCTCGGACCTTGGCCTCGCCATCCACGCGCACAGGGCGATGCATGCGTCTTTCGCCAGGAACCCGAAGCATGGCATAACGATGCAGTTTTTGGCAAAGATGATGCGCCTTATAGGCGTCACGCAGATACACTCTGGAACGGCCGTCGGCAAGCTGGTCGGAAGCAAGCGCGAGGTCACTGCGGTGGCAGACGTGCTTCGCGAGAAAAAGACCAGGGCGCTGCCGGGCGTATTGCTTGACCAGGAATGGGGGCGTATAAAAGACGCATTCCCGGTTTCTTCGGGCGGACTGCATCCCGGGCTGGTGCCGGACGTCGTGGACATCTACGGCACGGATTTCATCCTTCTTGTGAGCGGCGGCATACACGGCCACCCCAAAGGCACCCGCGCGGGGGCGAAAGCCACCATGCAGGCGCTCGAAGCGTCGATGGACGGGGAGACGCTCCTTGAGAAGGCCAAGAATCATGCCGAACTGAGGGAAGCCCTGGAAAAATGGGGCTACATGAAAACCAAGTGATAGCTATGAAACACATATCCGCCTGTCCGAAATGCAGGAAAGCCGCAGGGGAAAAGGATTTCACAATGCCGTTTCTCGACACCCTGTATCACCCCATTCCCGTGCTGCATTGCATGTGCGGGTATTCCGGATTCCCGGTATCGATGCCGCAGAAGGAATACCTTGGATGGGCCAAGGGTTCGGTAAAGCCGAAGAAACGCTGAGCAATCAGGAAGTCTCCGGCAAAGAGCCATGTGAAGGGGATGAAAATGGACCAGGTAAAATTCTGTCCGCGCTGTAAAAAACCTGTCGAGGCACGGGATTTCATGGACCCGTTTTATCTCGGGGCGCTGGACTCCATGATGCCGCAGATGAACTGCAAATGCGGGTATGTGGGCCTTCCCATCGTCATGCCCAAAAAAGACTACCTGGAAATGGTCAGGGGTTCAGAAGGGCGACGGCGACGTTGAGAACCGCCGCGAAGCTGACCCAGAGGATATACGGGACCATGAGGTATCCCGCATTCTTTGAGATGCCCCAGAACGCCCTTGTCGTGGCCGCTATCGAAAGCCAAAGAAGCGCGATGATGGCTACCCCCGCCCAAGGTGAGCGGAGGCCGAAGAAGGCGATTGACCACGCGGTATTCAGTGCCAGCTGGGTTCCGAAGAGGCCGAGGGCGGAGCGGATCTCTTTCTTTGCAAACCCCTTCTCCCAGACCAAATATGCAGCGATTCCCATCAATAAGTAAAGGGTCGTCCAAGCAGGGCCGAAAACCCAGGATGGCGGGGTGAAGAAGGGCTTGTTAAGGCCGGTGTACCAAGTCGCTATGGCCTCAAAGGTGAATATCGCGCCGATGATTCCGGCCAGCTCGCAAAGGACTACAAATCCTGCAAGCGCAACCCAATTCGTGCTTTTCCTCATCTCTTTCGGCATGCGTTCAATGCCCCGCTAAGCATTAAAAAATGGAATTGATGATTTTGCGCCGCCTTTTTTCCGGGACCAGGTTCTTCACCTTCTTCTCCTTCGGGTCGTATTCCCCGAGGCCAATCGAGTAGCCGGAGTACCTGACAATGACCGGCCCGCCTTTCCCGGGATGGCTTATGCCGCCAAGCCCGCGGCCGACTGCGAACTCCTTCGCTTTCTTCTCATCCACCTCGACCACGTTCTTCGAGGCCAGGTGGCCGAAATTCTGGATGAAGGAATTCGTGGGCGTGAATCCGGCGTCGCACGCGGCATAGCCCCTCTCCCCCCGTATGCCGCTCTTTGCGATATCGCGGTTGCCCGCACGGACGCCTTCGGAATAGAAAACCGCGACTGCCGCCGGCAGCACGATGCCGAAATGGTTCTCCAGGTATTTGAGGAAATTTATCTCCTTGTGCGCTATGAAAGCCATCATTCTCCCTTCCGTATTTTCGCGATGAAAAATCCCTCGCTCCCAAGATGCTGCGGATAAAACCTCCGGCATTTTTTGAACTCTTCCCCGTAATCTGTCAGGCCCGGTTCGTGGGGGGCGTCGAGTCCCGTCTCGGCAAGCGACGCCCGCGGATTGTTCTCGAGCAGGCTTTTCACGACCTCCTCATTCTCTTCCCTGGCGTACGTGCAGGTGGAATAGACCATTTCGCCCCCGGGCTTGAGCGCGTCGAATGCGGATGCCAGCATGCGTTTCTGCAGGCTGGATATCTTCTTGGAGTGGTCCGGTTCCCAGCGCATATGCGCCCCCATGCCGCTTCCAAGGGCCGTGCACGGCGCATCCAGGAGGACCTTGTCGAATTTCGATTTCCAGGGCAGCCTGCCCCCATCGAGCTTCGTGATTATCGAATTCAGGACGTTCAGGCGGTTTATTGTCGAAAAAAGGGCCGAAATCTTGTCGTCCTTGAGGTCGTTTCCAACAAGCACCCCGGTGTTGCCCATCAACGCCGCCATGTGCGAGAATTTAGAGCCGGGGGCCGATGCGACATCCAGCACGGTTTCGCCGCTTTTCGGACTCAATGCCAGGGAATCCAGGATGGATGGCAGGCTTTGCGGATGAATCAGGCCGAGGAAATACTCCCACGTCTTCCCAATCTGGAACGAGTCCCGTTCCTGGAGCTCGAATGCCGCATCGTAATACGGAGTCGGCGCGCATTTGAGCCGGGTTTTTTTTGTGAATTCTTCAGGGCTTATCTTGATAGTGTTTACCCGGAAAAACTGCTTCTGGGAACGGAAAGCGGCCTGGCAGCTGTCGCTGTCCGTATAAGTGGAAAGCCAGTCGCAAAAAGCACGCTCTTCCATATGGATAGACTCCTAATCGAAGTGTTAAACAACCCTCCTTAAACGACGAGCTGCCGGTAGAAGCTGAGGGCGTTCAGGCCGAACATCAGGACTGCCAGGATGGTCCCCAGCAGGAGGCCGAGCCTGACCGTGCCGTGTATGCCGTCAATCTGCTTTTTCGTCCCCTCAAGGGAAGCTATGCTCTGCGATATGTCTTCCTTCAATGCAGTCACGCCGGTTGCGGTGGCGAGGGCATTGTCCGTGACATTTCCCATGGAAGCCGCGGTGTTCTTCATGTCCGCAGCCGTCCCGGATATTCCTTGCGCCGCGGATTGCAGGGGGTCTGTGGCCTCTTTCGGCATGTATGGCACCTGGCCGAGGGATGTCGCAAGGAACGATACGGCCGTCCCCATCGAAGAAAAGGAATCCGCGGACTGGTTGAGCGCATTTGACGAGTTTCTCGCGAACGAAGTCAGAGAGTCCATGGAATCGGACGTTGCCACCACGATTCCCCGCGCATCGGCAAGAATGCCGATAGCCGCGTTCGTCTGGTTTATCGCCGCGGCATGAATCGCGTCCACCGCATCGCCGATGACCAGGAACATGTATATCGTAAATATTATTCCGAAGATGCCGACAAGGATGCCGGTATACGAGATGACCT
The DNA here is from genome assembly GCA_020053355.1 of archaeon. GTDB lineage: Archaea > Micrarchaeota > Micrarchaeia > Anstonellales > Bilamarchaeaceae > Bilamarchaeum. The sequence continues at coordinate 60,904 of JAGVNI010000002.1, forward strand.
TATCCAATGCGGTGGGTTTCGCCATGGATTTCCCTCGCATATGAGTTTTTTAAAGCAAAAGGTGGTTACGTAATGTAATCGAACTGATGGGGGATTACATGAAACTCTTTGAAAAGAATGTTGGGCAGGTCGACCGGGCGGTCCGGTTGATTGTCGGCGTCGTTTTGGCTGTCGTTGGATACATGTATCTCGCTGCGCCGCTTAGCTATGTGGCGTATCTCCTGGCGGTGATCATGCTTTTCACCGGCTTGATGGGGACATGCGCGCTTTACTCGCTTATAGGGATAAATACTGGGGGAAAGGCGCAAGCTGCGAAAAAGTAGCAACTTATAATCGGTTTCCAACATCTGAGTCCATATGAGCGGATGCATGGGGTGCGGCAAGTGCTGCACCAGTTTCGGCGTTTGCGTCACGCCGTTCGATATGCGCAGGCTCACCCGTGCGACCGGTTTAGCGCCGCTGGACATAGTGATGGTCATAGACGAGCCGCCGGACCGCGAAAGGGCGGAACCGGCCATCCTGATTGACGGCTTGCCGTCCCTGCTGGTGCTGCGTTGGAGGGGGAACCCAGAGCGCCGCTGCATGTTCTATTCAGGAAACGGATGCATGGCTTACGAATCCCGCCCAATGCTTTGCCGGACATACCCCTTCAGGGTCGAAAACGGAAAATTGCTGGATTTCGGTTCGCGCGCCTGCCCGCGCCTTTGGCTGCCCGATGCCCCCAAGCCGTATATGGATGATTTCAAATGCTACCTGCAGGAAGTGGAAGCGTACCAGAAAATCGCACGGGAATGGAATTCCCGCCGGGGCGGCACCCTGGAGGAATTCGTCATGTTCGCGATGGAACGCGCCCAAACCCACCCGGCCGATAGGCTCTAAAATCTCATTACCGCTAGTAAACCCATGGAGCAAATCATAGTGATGCCGCTTCTTGCCGCCCTGGTGCTTGCATGCTGCGGTGCGAGCAGCATGGCAACGACCTGCCCTGAAAACGACGTCTCATGCTTCTCGCAATATGCGGAAGCGGGATGCGAGCCTGCCAGGATGGACTCCACTTCTGATATTCCGGTGCAGATGGAGATTACCGGCAAGGATTCGTCCGGCAACTGCCAAATCATGATGACCGGCCTGTCAGAAAGCCGGTTCCGGAGCATGCTTGCCACGGAAATCGGGGAACAGCAGGCTGATGAATACCTTTCTGAAGTCGACTATGGGTCTAATGTCGAAGGGAAGACCGCGTACTGCTCGGTTCCGCAGGATGGCATGTACGCGTTCGTGACCTATGGGGAAGGTGCCGAGAGCTGCTCAGGCCCCCTGATGGACGGCATCATGCAGATTGCACGATGATTTGTGAAAAAGCACCGCTTTTTATTCTTTTATAGTGATAATACCTAGTATATCGGTGGGTGATATTAATGAAAACAACGAGAGATGAGAGAATCGCGAGAATCGTGCTTGGCCTGGGTGTCATGTTCGTCGGAAGTTTTTCATTCTACCATGTGGTTATCGCCGGCTACCTTTTCGGCCTGCTGCTGATTGGAATAGGGCTATATCCGAAATCAACAGAGTATCCTGAAGATGCCGCGAAAGCTTCCAAGGCGGATACGGCCCCGGCAGCCAAAGCTTCCGCGCCGAAGAAAGCCGTGCGGAAAAAATCCGCCCGGAAAAACTGATTTTATCTTCTCTTTTTTGTGTAGATTGGTGGAAATGAAAGATTTATATTTGCGGAAATGGATATCTATCCATGCGACAAATCCGGGGATGCCCGCAACCCTTTTCTTATCCCATTGCCCCAAAACTTGTCCTTCTTGAGCAGCCCTGGCACCTTGTCCGGGACAACTGGTCGGCCGACGACCCGACGCGGGCGCGCAGCATGTTCGAGGAGCTCCTTGCGTATTCGAAAAAAATGGGCATCCCGGTATTCTCGAGCCAATCATCCAAGGCGCATTACCAAGACGAGGGCCGGTTTTCAAAAAAGCATGGCATCACGCCAATTCGCATCCAGGCGGTATCCGCCCGCGGATACGTGCTCGATGACGTCATCGACCCGAACTCGTTCATCAGCCGCCTGCTGGATTCGCCAGGATGCCCGATAATCGTCGGAGGCGCACATGCGCGCACGGCATACGGCAACGCATTCGGGAAAATGATTGAGCATGCCGGATTGAATGGCCGCATCCTGGACGGGATATGCATACTTGAGCCGCTGCGTTTCCTTATATCCCTTAAAGAATCCGGCCTGCTGGGGTCATCGGTATTCCTCGACCCCAGGCTTACGATACAAATCGGCGGGCCGGTGATGGACGAGGCCCGGCTCTATGAGGTTGTCGGCAGCGTTCCGGATTCCGAATCGTTCCGGATTCGGCCTTCGGCCCATTTGTGAAAAACGGAAACCAATATATTCCTTTTGTGATATAATATGATAAATAAGGGATGATTATGGAAAAAACAAAGACGGAAAAGCAGCCGGGCAAATTCAAAAAGCTTGTTACAAAGGCCCGGGAGAAGATAACCGAATTCTTCAAAGGCAAGGACCCGCTTCTCGAAATACGGCCACCGTTCTGATTGTCGGAATCCGCGCAATCAACAGGTCAATCAACAGGTTATTAAGAATAACTGAGAGTCTTGCTAAGGTGATTTTCTGAGACTCGTATTAGCTGTTTTATCGGTTATGCTTATCCTGGCGCTCGGCTGCACGCAGCAGGCGCCCCCTGCGAACCAGTCGGGGAATAACACTACTGCATGCACGATGGAGGCGAAAATCTGCCCTGACGGCAGCGCGGTCGGACGTACCGGGCCGAATTGCGAGTTCGCTCCATGCCCGCAGATTGTCGGGAACGATTCGGATGCCCATGGCTGCAAGGCTTCGGCAGGATATTCCTGGTGTGAAACCCAGCAGAAATGCGTGCGCGAATGGGAGACGCCGTGCCAGATGAGCGTCGATGAAGCCCTGACGATAGCACGGGCAAGCGCCTGCAAGGATGCGGGAAACATCACGAGCGCCGGTGCGGTATACAATAACAATTCGAACACCTGGTGGTTGGCTATCGATAGGGATATGCCTGGATGCAACCCTGCGTGCGTCGTGTATGCAAGCCGCAGCGCGGAAGTAAACTATAGATGCACAGGTGTGATAGTATACACCGTGAAGGCGGCCAACAGCACGCTAGGCGAGATATTGGTCGATAACGGCGGCTATTCGCTCTACTCGTTCACTCCGGATACAAGCGGCGTGAGCACGTGCTATGGCTCCTGTGCGGCAACCTGGCCGCCCTTGCTGGTCGTGGATACAATCTCAATTCCGAATGGCCTGGACGGAACGTTCGGAGCATCTGCAAGAACGGACAACTCTACCCAGGTCACATACAACGGAATGCCGCTCTACACCTACTCGGGCGATAGCGCCCCGGGCGATACGAACGGCGATGGACTGAACGGCAAATGGTACGTTGTGCCTGTTTCGGGATGATTTTTTTGTCGGTTTTGGGGGAAACAAGCCCCCACATACCCTATTTAAGATGTATGGAAAAATATCAAAACAGAATAAAATAGTTTAATTGAGTAAAATGGTGTAATTATGGGATACGGAGACAACAGCGACAGGGAAATGTTCGACGCGACGTGCGCGAAATGCGGGCAGCCATGCCAGGTTCCTTTCAAACCAACTGAAGGGAGGCCGGTGTACTGCAGGAACTGCTACAAACCGAAATCCAGATTCTAAAGCAATCTGAAGAATTAGGTTGATCTTCTTTTTTTTCTTTTATCCTTATTTTCGTGTTTCAACGTCGTGCAGCATCGTGAATCCATGATTTGCGGCAAATCGCGGCAATACACACATCTATATACAAGGTCTGGCACAGTATATGAATGAAGAAACTCAGCCCGACCTACGCAGAGTCATCTAATTACCGCGGAATAACCCAGAATACCCGCAAATTATGCGGCAAGGATATGGCCGCACTCCGGACTTCGGTTCTTGAGCGGGACAAGTACAAATGCTCATACTGCGATTTCCACGCCGAGGAATGGCAGACCATATGGTTCATAGACGGCGATTCGGATAACAATAAGATGAGCAACCTGACGACAGTCTGCCCGATGTGCAATCTCATCCTCAATACGCGCGTGGGATGCCAGATTGAAGCGATAGTCGAGCTTTACGAAATGTCGGACTACAACCAGAACCAGGTAGTCCAGATGACACGGAAGCTGAGAATAGAGGGAAAGAACGATAATGAGATACGGACGAGGCTGGGCCTTAAAGTCAAGGTCCCATTTAAACTGAACCGCGAGTACCTCAGCACCCTTTTCGCTTTCGTCACGTCCTGGAAAGGCTCTTATGGCGAATGCGAAGAGGCCCTGGCGTACGGCTATGCCGCTGATTAAAAACGGTTCCCTACGGAATCATGTTGGCGAATGCTATGGCTACTGTCATGTCGATATTGGAAGGGGAGTTGCCGCCGGATAAGGCGGCTAAATTGGAAGCGAATTTTGCCGAGGGCGCAAAGGCTCTTGAACCCGGAGTCCTGCAGACGTTCTTCATCAAGAATGCGAACAAGTGCCGGATAATCACCATCTGGGAGAGCAAGGAAGCGTATTCTGCCATGAAAAGCAAGGGCATCCCAAAACAGGTCCTGATGTTTCGGTATGCGGGAGTGGAAGCGTCTGCGCTGGTTTATGACGTAGTGAACTCTGCGGCGAAGGGGAAATAACCCGGCAAAGGCGGCCGAAGGGGACGTGCGCAAATATAAATTGTGATGGTAAATAAGAAAGCATGGCTCTGCTGGACCTTGAAAACCTCGGCTCGCAGCTTCGGGGGATAAAGCTCAGCCAGCTTGACCCGGAACTGCTCGATTGCGTCCTTGAGCTCGCGGCGGAGCACGGGGAAATCACGATTGCCGGCTCGACAAACCTCCATTTCCTCATCCAAATATACCGGGCCGAGTATGCGCGCGAAAAAAGGGACATAGATCGGCTCAACAAGGCCGAGAACCTGATTCTAAGGCTGGCGGGCCTCCACCCCCTCCATCACGAAGAGCACCGGGAGGAGAACCAGTCCAGGGGCTTTGCGGGAAGGAAGGCATTATCCAACCTCATGGTTGAAAACGGGATGGCAATCGGCAGGAAAGAGCGCGAGCTTTTCGAATCCGTCGGGATAACCGACGAGAAGGAGATGCAGAAGGCAATCAGCCTAATAGGGGAAGGGAAAATCGCAGAGCGCGTGCGGCTTGCATCATCAAGCAGGCTCGGCCCGGGCCTTGCCAAACTGGTTTTCGGGGAGAACCCGTCAGTCCTGAGCGTGCCAAAGGATGAGGATTTCGAAGTGGAGCTTCGCGCGATGGAGAACAAGAAAGGCCTTATAGACAAGTGGGTTGCGGTCAGCGGCGAACCCCTGCCGATTTGGGCCAATTACACCGAATCCCCGAACGTTCTGCTCGTGAATTATGCCAACCTCTATCGTGCGCTCGTGCTTGGAAGCAAGAGCGTGAAGGCGGCCGATTTCGCGGCAGGGCCGGAAAATGACATGCATGTGGTCAAGCTGCTCCGGGAAATCGGGCTGTCCATCGAGGACCGGGGCGGAATGCTCAGCATAAAATGCCCGGACGGGCGGGATTTGTGGGTGTCCCAGCCCCAAGACGCCCCAGTATCGCACGATTTGGACGATAGGGCGCATCCTGACGATAAGACCGCGCCGGCAGTCCCATCGGCGATGGAGCGCAAAAAATCCCATGTGAAGACGAAGCAAACGGCATCCGATACGTCCGTTTTGATTGCCATACGCAAGATGGGAATCGACATCACCCGCCTGAGCGCCGAGCTTGACCGCATCAGCGACTCGTCAGACCCGGTATCCCGTTCAAGGGAGCAGGAAAAATTCGAGAAAAGCATACATGTATTCCATGAGTTGCTGAAGTCCGGACGCCTTGATGAGGCCGTTCATCGGCATATGGGCGGGAATCCGCTTAGGGTGTCGAAAATCGCGTTCCTGACTGGGGCGAATGGCGCATTCGAGATGTTCCTTGCCGATACCGGCGGAATCACGAAGAAACGGCTGTACCTGCATCTTCAGGACATGGAGCCTGCCCAAATCGGGAAAAGGGCCGCAGAGACCGAAGGGCTGGTAACCCATGGGATATCTATCGAGCCGGGCAATGATTCGGCTGCCGGATTTGCGATATCCGAAGACGCCCGGGAGGTCGGCAAGCGCGGCCAAATTGAATTGCGCATGCCTGATACGTTCCGGTTCGAAAAGGTCGAAACCCAATCCGCCGCAGTATTCAAGGAAGACCTCGTCCTCAGGCCGGACCCGGAGAATGCGTTGCATGCCGACTACTATGGCCGGGTTTCAACCCCGCAAGGAAGGAAAGAAGTGCTTGGGGCCCTGGCCGCTTACTTCGAGATGTCCCGGAGGGCCCTTCTTCCGGACCGCAGGCCTTCCAATACGTTCATGCTCCAGGTCGTTCGCGCCGGTGGGATCAAGGCATTCACGTTCCAGCCTACGGATATGGACGGAATCGGGAATTTCATAGGCTCCAAGGATGACGAGCCGGATTTTTCCGACTTCAACCACGACTTCCATAAGGCGGCTGCCGACTTTGCGGTGCAGATGCATGAGGGGATGCTCCGGGCTGCTGGATTGGGGATGATTAATGGGGATATCCCGTTGCCGGGGCAGATACTCTCGGAAATGCACGAATCCATCTCGTTTCTTCCTTTGGATAAGCCGTATGTGAATGATTTGCGGATAGGGCTGCTAAGGGAAAATGACGGCAAGCCAATCGGCATCGGATTCGACGCATCGGCCATCGTCGACCATACCATTCCCTCGCAGGGGGGCCGGAGCAGGATAATCCGGGGTGATGGGCGCGTCCTTCTGGATGCGGACCGGGCAGTGCGGACTTCGCTGGTTGCAGGCAGCAAAAACGCGCAGGAAGAATACATCGGCGGCTTCTTCATGGGCGCTCGCAAATCCCTCGAGAAAATGCCGAAACGCGTCGCCGAGATAGCGCTCATGATGGCCGAGAACCCGGATGGGGAGAGGGTTGCGCGGTTGCGGAACATGAGCGGAGGCGAAATCGCATATTCCATTTTTATCGGGCTTCCCCTCGGTGAGCGGAAAAACCTATTCGCGGTCGCGGAACGCGAGGCGAACAGGCAGATTTTAGGGCGGGTTCCAAAAAACCTTAAAGCCGGCTGACGCCATCTTCTGTCGAAAGGGTGAGCTTTCCGCTCCTCTTTGCTTCCCTGATTGCACTCCGCATGCAGACGACTGCGTTTTCCCAATAGCCTTCGGAATCTCGGATTGGCGCGTTCACGATAATTTTACGCCGTTTATCCACGAGAATGAAGTGCATTGCGTTTCCCCTGGCCGATATGCCCACTGAATATCCCGGCATGTCCTTTGGCATGGGTCCCCCTGAAAAGAAAAAGCCGGATAGCGACAGCGCAGACATGCTTTTGTCGCTTGAGAATGCGTTTTCCAATTGGTATAATGACTCCGGAGGCTCGAGAAGGGTGGCAAGCTCTCCGAGGGGCGCAAGATTTGAGAGCCAATCGAGCAATGCTTTGCCTGGAACTTTTTTCATGATTCGATTTACGCTTTATGGATTTTTATTCCCATTTCCTTCCGCTTCCGAAGGAGTATGGTTTTAATTATTCGCACCCGATAGCCATTATCCGGGGATGAATATGAAAGTGGTGCATCTAAACCAAAAGAGGTACTTTTCGCTAGTCGAGGAACTCAAGAAGAATTATTACCATGTCGATACCGATGCGGCGCGCAGTCCGGATGGGCGCATTACGACATATATCAAGATAAAAAAGATGGAATTCGGCGCGGTTATGCGGGGAACCGAATATGCCATCGAGATGCAATCGGACAGGGGGGACTTCGCATTGGCGTTCCCCGGCTTCAACCCCAAGGACTTCTATTTCTCGGCAGTGCTCTGTTTCGTGATGTACATCTTCATGAACATCATCGCGGTGGACATCCCCTCCCTCGGCTATATGAGCGCGGTATTCCTCATCTCGTTCATGTGGTCCATGGACACAATGAACCGCAAGTCGAGGATGCGAAACGAGATAATCACCCTTGCGTACAACCAGTCCGATGTCGTCGAATGACCGGGCTGCTTTGCATTAAAAAAAATTGGTATGGTTATGGAAACCTCTGATTGGGCTGCGATAATCCTGATGGGAATCTCATTCGCCATCAGCCTGTACGCTTATCCGTTGCTCCCTTCAACCGTGGCATCGCACTGGGACGCAACCGGTGCGGTGAACGGGCATATGCCCGCCTTCTGGGGCGCTTTCCTCATCCCGGCGCTCTCAGCCGTCCTATTCCTGGTTTTCAAACTGATTCCCCGTTTCGATCCGCTAAGCGAAAATATCCAGGCCTTCAAGGCGGATTATCTCAGGTTCATCATCGTGATGCTGCTATTCCTGTACCTCGTGCATGTTCAGACGCTTCTTTGGAACCTCGGGACGGAGATAAGCTTCAGCCTCACGATGCCCGTGCTCCTGGGCGGGCTATTCTTCTACCTAGGAGATTTATTGGGGAAGGTGAAACGCAACTGGTTCATCGGGATTCGGACGCCCTGGACCATGAGCAGCGATATCGTCTGGGATAAGACGCATAAGGTCGGGGGGAAATTGTTCAAGGCGGCCGGGATAATTTCGGCATTGTCTGCGCTCTTTCCGGCGTATGTGTTTTATATCGTCATTATCTCGGTTTTAATGGCTGCCATGGCTTGCGTCGTCTACTCTTATCTGGCTTTTTCGGATTTATCGAAGAAGAAAACGCATAAGAAATAGCGGTTTGGGGGAAATGACGCATGATAATAGATGAAAAATTGGCGATGGATTTGAGGGCGTTAAAAGAATCCGACTCGCTTCAAATCAATGGGTCTGTATACCGGGTGGTATCTGTCGAAGAACTGCCCGCCCCCAGGCCTGACGGAAAAAGCGAGGTAAAGGACGGGGGTATGCGCCTGGAACTAAAAAATGGCGCCGGCTCATTTTTTTCATTGGTGCTGACGGACAATGAGGTATGCTACACGTTGGAGCGGGTCCTTGGCGGCCCAGCCCCGTTGAATTCCAATATGGATATCCTCTTCGACCAGATTAATGATAAAACCTTCAAATATCGGATATCAAGGCGGCGTAAAAAGAAGATGATTCTGGCTTTTTTCGAAGGCGAAACTGAAATCGGGATGGATTCAATCCAATTATAAGCAGGTATTCACAGTTGTAAGCAAGGTGAAATCAATATGGGCGACGACGAAGACGAAGAAAACGATGAAGATGATGGGGACGATGAAGAGTCAGAAGACGAAGAGTGACCCCCGCGCCTTCATCCATCAGGCTAATTCTAACTTCTCTTTTTTCAAATACGCTATCTCTGCGTTGTTCCCCTCTCCGTCTCTGTTGTTGGTTTCAGCGCATCCGAAAAGCTGAAAAATTCCTTGACGGCGGTAACGGCGTTGCTTATCCTTTGCCCGAGCGTGATTTCCGCGGGTTGCTGGGGGCGCTGGAACGCAGGAATCTCCCTGGGCTTGTGCTCATGCTCCTGGGGCTGCAGCTGCCTCCTGTCCAACGGCGTCATGGGGCTGGCCTGGTCTCTTTGTGCTTGTGACATCAGAAATCACCTTTTGATGAATCGGATATTGAAATAAGCTCCTTAATGTCCTTCTTTTTCGTTTCATCACCTTCGGACATGTTCTTCAGGGACTTCTTTTCCCAGTACTCGAGGCGGGATAGCAGCCTTCTCATGGCCGCGATGGTCTTTGCATGCTCTTCAGGCTTCTTTTGCATCGCGTCATAGCTTGCAATCGCCGCCTCGATGGAGCTGATGGTGCTGCTGACCTTCGATTGGGCCTTGCGGATGAGCCCTTCCGTATCCTCTGCCATGGATTTGTATTTTGTTAATTGATATTATAAACGGTATATCCGCTTCAGCTAACCCGTGGGCGGGTGAAAATACGAAGGAATTTATTCGCAGGGCGGAATTATTTTCTTGGTTTTCATGAATGCGTTGAAGGATGCCGACCGCCGCAGGAAGAAGGTCCAGAAAATGGTTGATGCAGGCCGTTCCTTCAAAGAAATCGGGAATAAGCTGCATGTCTCATCAGTCCGGGCGCGGCAATTGTTCCAGCGTGCCAAGGAGCTTGATGAGAGGCCGGATTTTGGAATGGGGCTGATGCTGTATCGGCTGGTGGCCCGGGCATTGAAACTGGATGCGCCGACCCCGGTTGATATCCAGAAGTTCATCAGGCAGAATCCGGATTGGAGGGAGCAGTTGCTCCGTGTCAACAGGTTCGGCCCAAAACGCCTTGAAGAGTTCGAGTCGTTCTGCAAGGAAAACGGGATTCTTGGGCAGGGGAAGCAATAGATAAAAGGCGGATAGGTGATATCCAGCAATTGTTGAGGCGTTTTATATGGGAAACATAGCGTATTTCGAGATACCTGCTGAGGATATCCAAAGGGCGAAGAAATTCTACATGAAGGTGTTCGGCTGGGACATCCAGAACTATCCGATGGAGGGCGTGGCCCCTGGCTATCAGGCGGTCATGACAGGAAAACCCGCGAACGTGAAGGGCCCGAATTACGAGATGAGCCAGCTCAATTCAGGCGGGATGACGAAAAGGATGTTCCCGAATCAGCCGATTACGAGCTATGTCCAGGTCGAAAGCATCGATGCGTCCCTGGAGCTTGTGAAGACGAGCGGTGGGAAGCAGCACGGCGAGAAGGTGAAAATACCGAACGTCGGCACGATTGCATTCATCAATGATACCGAAGGCAACGTCCTTGGCCTCTGGCAGCCGTTCCGGATGTCAAAAGAATAAAATGAGGGAGATTATTAGAAAATCAAAAAGAGATTGAGAAAATGGGGATTGAGGTAAAAATAATAAAACCGTTAAAACTGAAACGGCTTGCTAATGGGATCCTAATTCTGACAGAAGACGCCATTATCATAATTCACGACTTGATTATAGAAGACCGGAAACTGATGGGCAAGGATGACCCCATATCTATTCGCAATCCTGGGTTAATCGGGCATTTATGCGATACTCTGGCGGACCGCCTTCATAAGTATTCGGGCAATCTTCGGGAAGATACATTATACGTGGCTACAGAGACGTTTTACTACATCGCCTGTGAGCACCCCTTTACTGAAGGGAATAAAAGCACAGGGTATGTTTGCGCCCTGTTGTTGCTTAACGCTAATCTATCAATAGGAACTCGATTGAATTTGGGTTCATCCCCCCACGAGGCTGAAGAGATTGTTAGACTGGCTGAAGGGGGGAAAGACCCACGGGAACTCCGAAAGCTTATAAAGGAGTTTTTACAAAAAGAGATAAGTGGATAAAATGAAAAAAGAATCCCGCTCCAAGAAAGAAGAGTTTGTTCTCATAGATCCACGCTTAGTCAGCGAGATTATTAAGGCAAAAAAGGCCGTTCTGAAAGAGCTGGCTTTTCGTTAGTTTTACTATTCCTATAATTTCTAATAGTATGATAGAAAATTAAGAATAATATTAGAAATTAGGTGATATTGATGCCAGATACTATACGAGAAGAGCATTCTGGGATGTTTCCGGCTGAGATTAGGGTAAGGGATTTTATAAGAAGTTTAGGGCTTGAACCAGAGTATGAAAGACCGATTTTTCTTAAAGATACCGAAGGAAGACCGAGGGTATGGACGCCGGATTTTTATTTGAAGGAATTAGGCATGTACGTTGAAGTGTGGGGTAAGGATAGAGAGGTTGGTGCGTATAAGAAAAATTATGATTATAGAAAGGAGGTGTATAAAGCAAATAGGATACCGATGGTTTACGCTGATGAGTATAAAGATGAAGAAAAATGGCAAAGTGCTATTATTGCACAGATAGATTACATTCACAAATATCGAAATCGTATCCTTAAGAGAATCGAAGACAATTTCAATTCAAGGAAAAAGACTAATGGAAAATCCAAAAGAGAGTGAGAATTCCACCTTTTAGTAAAAGGCGTTGCCGCGAATCGCGGTAACATTTAACACGAATTTCGTGTCAAAGGCGGCTCAAAACTGGATATTGCACTGACCTGCAGGCTTGTGATTGAGTGCGAAGGGGAGAATAATAGAATATACCAAAAATAGGTGACCTGAATGTTTGCATCATCTGACAGGACGGTTTTCAGGCCAATTTTTTCACTAAAAGCACTATCTTTTATTCTCGGGTCAGGCCTTCTATTTCTGGCTGTATATTGGACTTTCCAATTACATGCCGGGGTCGGGTTGATTCCTTACAAGGGATTATCCTCAGAAGTTCAAATAATAATCATTTTTCTTCTCGGGTCCTTCCTATGTATCAAAGCGTTTTATGGATTTACCGAAATTACGCTCGAAAGCTCGGGGGTATGCATCAAACGCCTGCTAAGCTCAAAACGATTCATCCCTTATAAGAATATCCAGGAGGTCGTCATCGCTGACAGTAGGGAATGGGTACGTGGTTCATCTGGAATTAAGGTGACAATCAAACACACTGAAGGAACCAATTCAATTGATTTTTTAATAATTGAAAGAAAGGAATACCGCCAGCTTCTAGAAGAAATAGAAAAATGTACTGGAAAAAAATTGTCTATAAACACACTTAATTGGTAGACCCATTTGTTAATGCCCCCATTATGGTAAACCCAAATTCCCCTAAGAAACCCAAAATCCATTCTTTTGGCTAGTTTCGCCCGTGTAAGCCGTGTTCCGCGGTCAGCATTCACCAATCAATATTGATACAGTGAACCATGGCACCAAAACGGCTTAAATTGCGAATAAGCGGGTTTACCAATATGATTTTTGGTAATAAAATAGGTTTACTAAATTGATGTTTTATTAATAAACCTAGGAGATGAATTTCTTGCCTTTCGAAATTACCTCTTGGGCCATAGCCTCAGCAGCCTCGGCCAGGAAATCCATCCCCCGATTACGAAACCCATTTGCCATACTCAATAACGACTGGGATTCAACTTCCGGGGATTTACACATGGCTTCCAGCATGGCGATTTCGAGTCTTAACTCCTTCAATAATGCCTCGTGCTCGGGTGTTCTTTGAATGCGTTCAAGAATAAACACAGAGAACCTTAATGGTCCGGTCTCTTCCATGGTGTATTCTTTTTTTTCATGAATGAATGATTCGACCAGTAGTGATTCTGATATTGCTCTTACCGTTGCTGGCGCGATTGAAGCTGGAATTTTAAACCTGACGTCCTTTCCAGTTTTATGATTTAGACCGGATCCTTCCAACAAGAACTGCCGCGCCATATTTTATATTAATCAAGAAGATTATATAAATAATCCTGTTGTTCCCTCTTTTCACAACAAAATAAATCGCATAATGATAACCCTTAGGGTTACCTTCGAATCCAAAACTGCCCTGAAGAATGGATTTAACGTCGATGGTTTTGGTTAGAAAATAGATTTGCTAAAAGACTATTAGAAATTCTAAGATATATTAACACTAAGCGTCAAGACCGGCCACGCTGCATGGTGCCCCCGCCATCAATCCTGGTTTGGAGGTTTAACCGGGTTTCGTTGAGTTTTTTGCTTAGCGTCCGTACGCGGCCTTTTCGTGGCTTTGACACCAGCATCAGCATGCGCTTTATATGGATAAGCCGGGCCAACCTCTGCCTTCGCAACATTCACGCCAATCGAAATCTGCTCCGCCTCCCTGTAAAATAGTTCGGCGCAATATGTGCGCAGCATCTTTGCTTTTTGTTGGTCTGACAGAATAGGATTAACCAGTGAGAATAATTGCAGGTGACCCCTGTCAGCAATATCTATTCCGTCTTGCCCAGTAGGGCCTTTTCTAATTGGATACTTGTCGCATTTATCTTGAAATTTCTGGAATTCGGTCTTTTGAGGTTCAAAAAATCTTTGAGGCGGAGGAAAACCGCTTAAGTACGCAACCCCCCCGAATGCAGCTATGACTAGAGTAGTGGATATCAGGGTCCTGGTAATTTTTCTTGACATAAATACACATTTACATGCAATCGTATTAAAAATAATCTTTTTCTTACCTTTTCTCTCACTATAGGACATTGAATCGTTTATCGTTTAGGGGCATCTTACGTCTAAAACTGCCCTGAAAAAAAGAATATCGCATCGATAGATCGATCTTGACAAGTAATAATCTAGAAGACTATTAGAAATTCTAATATATTTTATCTAATCATTTGCATGGGCTTCGGAGTATTTCCGTTCAGCACACCTGACCTTGTAGATGTCTCCGGACAAACCCCGGAGAATAGCATTCTGAGAATAATTGATGCTCCAGCATTCCTCAATCTCCATATTCCGATATAGCTCCTGGCGCTGTGATTCAATAAAGAGCCTTTGCGGCGGAGGGAAACCCATGCAGTATCCAGCTCCCCAGCCCAAAGTGCCGCTAAGCAGGGCAATCCCGGCAAGCCGAAATGGAAGCCTAAGGCGTGTGACCGGGATTCGGGTCGAAGAAATCACCCGGTCCAGGTATACCGGTTCTGAAGATGGTACCATTTCACCCCCACTACTATCGAGTGGCATAAATTTCATACAAGGATGCGTGCCAATTTGTACAGACTCGGTGACTTTCTCTACACGATATGTATCCTTCCAAAAGAGCCATTTCAAGAATCTCTTCATCATCCCGGACGATTCTCTTTTGAACGAATTCCAACGACTCGGGTTGAGTTCGGGGGGAAGCATAAAATATCCCATTTGCGAGGATGATTCCTCACTCTTAGGTTCTTTTGCCAGTGACTCCATAAGGGGCGTTTCTTTAGGCCGGCCTCGGTTTTCACCGGCATTTAATTTACCGTGCTGGTACTTTGGCCTCCAATATTTCAGCGCGTTTCCCATCCAAACACCCCTTGATTACTTGTGTCAGGAGGCATATAAAAATGCCATATATGGAAGTTAGAACTCAAGCAAAGCCTCGCGGGCTTTCTCTTGGACTGATTTATATGGGCTGGCGCAGGCTACATACGCAAGCATGCTGGCCACTTCCGAATCCTTGTCGTATTTGAGGGTTTCTATCGCATCATGCAATTCCGCCTCGTGGATGCCTGGGAGCTTCCCTTCGACATACTCGCGGAGCAATTCAAGGGCGCTGATGCGTGCCGGCGGCTTGCTGAACCCCGGGTGGTTCGACCGGCAGGAGTTCTCTGGAATAGTATCCATCGGAGCCGCTCCGGATACTCCGGTATCCGACTGGACGACGATAATCTCCGATTCCAGCAAGCCGTGCACGACGAGCCGCACTTCATTGTGGATGGAATTGAATGCCAGTTGCTCGAGCAGGGCGCGGACGGAGACCTCAGTGCCAGGAACCAGTGCATCCACATCCGCTGGCCGGATGGCGGAAAGCAAGCGGAGGAATCGCGATACGGAGTTCGGGTTCTCGCCCATTTTGCAGGCGATTGCGAGTTCAGATGCCGCACCCTCGATGCCGAGCGCTGGCGAATCCGACTTTTTAAGGATTATAGGAGCGGATTCGGCCCTGGCCTGTTTCAGCGTGGGGGGCGCGAATGACACTGGGGGTTTGGAAGCCATGTTATAGATTATTGGATAACGGTATTTAATTCAATGCGCCTGCTGGCGCGCCCTTGGCGGAGGCGCGGTCTGCAGCGGGATGCTCTCCCCCCGGTAAAGGTGGGTCGTGTCCACCCGGCAGTGGCTCACAAGCCTGTAGAGGTCCTTGTCGTTCAGCAGGCTGGCGAACGTGCGCGGCTCGGTATGGATCCTTCCATTCTCTTCTGTAATCCGGAGCGATACATCCCCGTTCACGAACCTTATCCCGTGGCTGTAATCCAAATAGGATACGTTATGCCAGTTGCTGAGGCCCTGGAAAGGGCGGTGGTAGATGACGACAGGCTGGCCACCCTCATGGGCCACAAAGAAATTCAGGTTATCGTATATGACGTCTTTCTTGTGGCCGGAGCGTATCCCCCTTGGATTGCCCGCCCTTCCGCGGGCCTCGGTCGCCCTGCGGTTCTGCTCCTCTATGAATTCTCCGGAAAGCATCCACCTGCCTTCGTATTGGCCATATACCCTGAAGTTCCACCTATGCCCCAATTCGCCTTCAATCACCGGTTTGCCGGTATGGGGATTTGTCACGCGCTCGGCAAGCTGCGGGGCGGCGACGAACGGCAGGTATCCGCCGGTTCGCCTGGCCTCGTCATCGAGAGTATCGACAAGCATCTGCGTGGGCAGTGCAAGCTGGAAGCGGTCAGCGATGCGCTGTGCTACGCCCGCGCTAAGTGGCATGAGCACATAATCGTCGTTGCTTCCAATCGCGAGATAATCCGGGCAGACCCGGATTGTGGCTTCGTATTTGACGCGGTTGATCGTCCTTTCCACAGTAATCGGGACGTAATTTTCGGGCCTCATGAAATCAGGGACATTACCGCTCCTGAAATGCCGGTAAACCAACTCCTCAACCTGGGCGCTCCGGCGTGCGAGCTCCTGGGCCGAGATTGACTGGGTATCGCCAAGGATTTCCCGGACCTGCCTGGCAAATTCGGTACCGCTTGGCATTGTGCTCTGCCTGCTAGGAATCGTTAAAGTCGTCGTCCCCATTCGCACGTGCTCTGGTTCGGCCATGGGTATAATTGGTTAGCGGGGTTTTTATTATTGTTTCGAGCGGGTTTTCCTGCGCCCGGCATCTTCTGCGGGTTTTTTCCCCAAAACGGAATCCCGGATATCCTCGCAGAGCGCCTGATGGCACTTCCAGCGCTCACCCCTTCCGCTTCCGCGCAGAGGTTCCTGAGGTGTTTCCCGGCCATGTCTTCCCTGGGTTTTTCCGAGGTAGTCGCCCCTCATGGTTCCACCCCCCGCTCAGGCAGAAAGCGCCCGGCCGGAACGCATGTCAGCGATACCAATCCTGTGGCTTCTGCAGCCTGAAAAATTTTCAGGAGCCGCGGCCCATCGGATATAGGGTCTGCGCCCGGCATCGGGCTCCCTTCCAGCAGTTTTTGGCAGAATCTTAGGAGCTCGCCCGGCGTCTTGCCGTCTTTGAGGAGAATGTAGTGCCGGTCCCGGTTCATGTCGCTATATCCCGCTGCCACGCCAAAACCGAAGGCCAGGATGAGGTTTAACCGCGAGAAATCGGTCCGCTCGGGAGCAAAGATGTCCGCTTTCCCAAAGCCCCCGCCATTGCCCCGAGCGACTGGATTCTTTTTTTGCCCATGCATGGGAAAACTATAAGCGGGGAAAATTTTATATTTGTTTATTATTGTAAAAAAATGTTGAAAAATCGGATTGGGTACGCGGATAGGCGATTATTGCCGCTGCAGGCGCTATTTCTTGCGCTTCGTTTTTCCAATGGGTTTTTTTGAAGCCGCCTTTTTTGGCGTTTTAATGGGCTTCTTTGCGACCTTGGAAGGTTTGCGGACTGCTTCGACGGGTACCGATGCCGCTGCTTCGATGCGCTTCTTCTGGGTCACCATGTGGAACCGCTGGTCCAAATCAGTGACGACCTCCTCGTAATTGTCGGCAGTGACATGCATCGTCGTGCGGTTTCCGCACCGTGAGCATGTGAACACCCCGGATAGGCTGTCGATTGCGCGCGGCATCTTCCCACAACCGGAGCATATCTCGATTGTGTCATCCATGGCAAAGTTCTCTGCAGGGTGGTATAAAAAACTATCTGACGCCTAGGAAATCCCTGCCAAGCGCGCGCATGTTCACGATGCCTATCGACCGGTGGAGAAGCCTCCCCTCAGCGGTCTCGTACGTTGTGAAATAGCCGTCCTGGTTGAAGAGCTGGCTCTGGAATGTGGGAGCGCGGCGGAACTGTCCGTACGAGCGTATGACCTCGTCGAAGCTGTTCTCCGGCGCGGCGTATGCGCCTCCGTAATCCAGGAGCACGGTGGAGCCCGGGGGCCGGGCGACTGCTATCACATGCGGCCCATTCGGGGTATTCACAGAAGCCACGATTGTTGGTATGCCGTTTGATCGGAGGAATTCGGCCATCACCTGGTGGATGCCTGCGCAGACGGCTATGCCGTTGCGGAGGTCTTCTGGAAGCTGGGCTCCGGGTTCATGAGAGTTGTAGAACTGCACGTACCTTTGGATATAGGTGAACATCGTGCCCGTGCTATTCCCGGCGATTCTCTGCACTTCGGAGTTGAAGAAGTCCGTGTTGTTGAGCGCGTCCATCGCGCCGTTCGCGTATGCGACCTGCTGAAGGAATGCCCCGAGGAAGCGCGCCGCCATTATTTTCTCGTTTGTGGTCGCGCTTGCATATCCGTTTGAGAACTCCTGGAAACTGCCCGCTTCAAGGATGCCTTCCTTGGCGCGGTTCACCTGGGCGTCCATTGCCGCGTTTCCCGAACGCCCGTATCCGTACACGCCGGGATTGGCGCTTGTCGGCAAATCCGTCTGGACCTGCTCGGTTCCGCCGCGTCCCTGGTGGTCGAATTCCGCCCGGTTCGTGGAGTTGATTGACCTTCCGCCGAAGACCAGGTTGATTCCTGCAAGTACCATCGGGTCCCATCTTCCGCCGACTTCATTGGCCCAGTGCGTCGCACCGCCGCCTATCCAGAAATCGCCGGAGATGCTGTCGCTGAGGTCCATCGAACGGGTGATGCGGCCGCCGACGCGCTGGTTCAGGAGCCCGATATCGCCAAACACCCTTACCGTATACTGGTCTTCGTAGAACCTGTACTGTATTCCGACCTCGGCATTCTGGAAATACGGCCGGTAATAGCCGACGAACGCGGTCTTAATCGGGTCCGGGGCCGCGAAAAACGAATTGACCATGCCATATACCAGGACATTATAGAACTCGGCCGAAACGCCTCCGGCCATCTGGAAATAGATATCGTCCCATGTCGGGTACGAGAGCGCGCCGCCGGCGATGAATCCCATCCTCAGGCGGAAGTTTTCACCGATTGGCTGGGAATATCCTATGCCAAGGGAATGCGAAGTGTACAGCCAGGACGGCATCTCTGCCACGGCCGCGACGCTGCCGTAATAGACTCCCTTGAACCTCCATACATTGAGTTCAGGGCGCACGAATAGGCGGATAAACGGCGCTTCCTGCCTTCCGAACCACATATTGCCCGCGTCAACCCTGAGGGTGAACGGACGGGAATCGGATGACCGGATGGCATAACGCACCGAGCCCCAAATGGACTGTCCGCCTTCGTTCGAGTAGAACGTTCCGCCGACATCCCAGCGGTTGTTGAGCGTAAAGGGCCTTTCCCTTCCCGAGAGGCTGACTTCGTCCTGGAAAAAGGACAAGGACCGGTCCCGGAAATCGTCGCCTTCCGGGCGGACCACCCTGGGAGTACCGATTTCAACCTCGTTGCCCGGCCCATCAGCCGGCCTTGGGCGCGCGGATGCCGGTGCATCAGTGTAAGTGAAATCTACCTGGGCCCGTCCGCCGTCGGCGCTTGCCACGGTCAATCCTTCTATCCCAAGGGGAACAAGAACCGAGGTATTTCCGCTGCTTGTGCCATCATAATTCATCCTGAAACGGACCGGGTCTGCCGGAACTGATGTCGAGGTTGAGAGCAGAAGGAGGCTGAATTCGACTCCAGTCCGGTCAATGTTTGCCACCTTCAATTCAGCGGCCGTAGAGGGGAACACCTGCTCACCCATGACCCGTTCGCTGTATGACATGGAAAGGACGATGGTATTCTGCGAAACGATGCCGCTATATGCGTGTATTTCCGGCTGCCTCGACGTGCCGGCATCCTGCGCTTGCGCCGATGATGCTGGCCGGGAGTCCTGGGCGTAAGCCCGGTTCTCCGCAAACGGGGATATGACGCATGCCGCAGCGAAAAGAGCGGCGGCGGCTTTGGCGCCAATGGGGCAGCTTTTTTTCCGAATAAGGGAATCTCCCCTTTCTTCCACGGGCTTTCTAGAAATGGTCTCGTCTCTCCTCAATCTCATATTTACACCGTTAATAATTGTAATAGAAGGATATTTAAGGTTACAGATGATAGGGGAAAATGAGAGGGATACCGCGCAGTGCCAGCCATTCGCCCTGTTTCGCGATTTACTCTTTCGCCAGCCCGCCTTTCACCATCTGCTTGAACATGGCAATCGGGACGACGACCGAAACGTTCGAGCCGCATTCCGGGCAAAGGAAATCCTCGATGTGCTCCTTGGAGATTTTGCCGCAGTTCGCGCATATTTCAACAGCGTTCTTCAGAGCGTCACCCGGATTGGATAATCCCCCGCATCATGCTATATGCCTTCCGCAATGGATGAAATCGCATACGGCGCCGGTGTGCCGGAATCCCCCGACCGAGCATTTCATTATCGCCCGCTCAAGGATGTCGAATGCCGTATCAGCATCGTCTTCGGCGGTCACATACGGGGGTATCATCCGTATGCCCTTCTGCCCGCACCCCAGGAGAAGCAGGCCGTTGCGCGCGCATTCGACGATTAAATCATCGCGCATGGAAGCGTCTTTTAGGTCGAATGCCAGCATCAGCCCCAGGCCGCGCGGATTCGTTATGTTCCGGATGTCCCTCATGCGCCCAAGCATGTACTCCCCGAGCAGCAAGTTCCTGCGCAGGAGCTTTTCCTTCCGGATGATTTCGATTGTCTTCAATCCGATGGCCAAATCGATGATGTGCCCCCCGCCCCACGTGCTTGAAATCGCGCCTGGTTCCGGGAACATGGATTTCCTCGAGACGACTGCACCGACCTGCAGGGCTTTTGCCGAGCAGAATACGTCCGGTTGTATGCCATAGTGCTCGAATGCCCACCATCTGCCCGTCCTTCCCATGCCGGTCTGCACCTCATCCGAGATGTAAGGGATTCCGTTCGCTTTCGTTATGCGCCGCAGGTCTTCCACCATCTTTTTTGGCGCAATGTTGTATCCGCCTTCGCCCTGGACATGCTCGATTAGCACAAAGCCGATTTCGTCGGCTGACGCTTCGGAGCGGAGTATCCGCTCAAGTTCGGCTCCGGCAGACTCGTTGAATGGGAGCCGCATTGCCGGGAAGCGCATGTATCCCGCCTTATGGACCCGGTTAGAATTGGTAAAGGAAAGCGCCCCCAGGGTCCTTCCATGCCAGCCTCCTGCCATGGATATGCCGAATTTGGTGGCGGGCCGCTTGCGCATGCAGATCTTCATGGCGTTCTCAACAGCCTCGGCGCCCGAATTAATCAGGAACGCGGCATCCATCGAGAAAGGGGATATCGACAGGAGCCCTTCGAGCATTTCAAGGTGCTCGCGAATGATGAAATCCTGGCCGGCGTATTTTATGGGGAACCGGTCCGAATAGGACTTGACGACCGCCAGCAGTTCCGGGTGGTTGTAGCCCAGTGGATTGGACGCTATCTGGCTCGCGAAATCAAGGAATCGGTTGCCGTCGATATCCTCGCAGTATGGCCCAACGCCCTTTCCGGAAAAGACGAGGGGGTATGATACGGACCAGGCGCCGTTCTTCTGCTTGAGGCTTTTAAGGATTCGCAGCGATTTCGGCCCTGGAACCGGAGTTTTCATGCGTATCATGGATTCGGTCAGCCCCGAGAAAATTTATATATCTTCAGATGACTCCGGGCATTGAAATCCATTGGCACAGTAGCGAAACATATGTTTAAAAAACATTTGTTATAATTAATATAAATATGCGATATTAAGGAAATCGCAATACTGCATTGGGGGATTTTAATGTCTGAATGCGCAACAACAATCACCAAAGACGATTTCAAGATAGCCTTGGATACCTTAGCGCAAAATGCTAGCGGTCGCGATATCCAAGCCCTTATCTTGCTATGCGAAAAAACGCCTGAGGCACTAAGGGCGGGATTCTTTAATGGGCCGCTTCTTGTTGCACTTGATTCTATTCAAGAAGCCGACCCATCAGACCTGGATGGCTTGGTTAAACTCAAGGGAATTTCGGAAGAGGTGCTACTGAAAGCGGTACGGGGATACACGGAAGAAGGATTATTTATTATCCATTTACTTCTTGATCGGGACGATCTGACTCAAGGCGCCAGGTCCGGGATATGGAACGCTGTCTTTGAGATAGGTTTTGATAGCGATATCGGCGAAGGTAATGCTGATACCATCGCACATCTCCTGACTTATACAGATTTTCCTGAAGAAAAGAGAAACAACGTCCTTCAGGCTTTATCGGCTGCACTGGAAAACCCTTGCTCGGAGGGAGATGAAGCGGCACGGCATGTTTTACAAATGGACGCGGTTCCGCTAGACATCAGGAGAAAAGCGATTACGCTGTGCGCAACAATGGGGGAACTGAGGTTCATTTTATCATGTTCACAAGACGAGGCACTCCCAGCACCCCTTCAGAAAACGGCCGCAGATTTAATTGCCACAGTCATTAATTCCGGGGATACGGCCCTTTATGAATTGGTTTTGGCGTCAAAGCACGAATCGATGCCTGATTCGATGATTGCACAGCTGGAAGGTGCGTTGGCGAAACACCTGGTACCGGAGCCTTCTCGCGATACCGCGGAAAGTATCCTGGCCTTGAGGAATGAGGAACTGCAGGGTATCCCGGAAAGCATTCGCCAGCTGATAAGTCCGGTAATAGAAAGATGCCGGGCAAAAAAAGCAGAAGAAAACGCCCCCATCCCGAAAAAAGTCGCCCTTGAAAAAGCGAAATTTTATGTGGGCCAAATCCAGGATTTGGACATTGGCGGCATACAGGCACCCCAACCCAGGAAATTTAACCCGCCGGAAAAACCGAAAACGGGCCCCAAGACGCCTAGAACATCTTAGCGAACTCCCACTTCTTCCTCGTCTTCCAGCTGCCCTTGTGGTAGGCATAGCTGGCAAGCAACGGGAGAACCGAGGTCGCCTCGGCGTAGACCATCTGCTCGTATGTGGTGTCCACCTTGCCCCAGGAGCTTGCCTCCTTGAGCGTGGAGCTCGAGCATGCGCCGTCGCGGACGTCCGCCACGGTTATCTGGATGGCGTATTTGTGCACCGGAACTTCCTTGCCCAGCACTTCCGCGCAGACGACGGTGTCCTGTGCGAAGTTTTTCGGGACGCCGCCACCTATCATGAGAAGGCCGCTTGTCGGGGCCGCCATCTTGATTTTCGTAAGCTCATAGAAGTCCTTGACTGAATCGATGGAAACGTGCTTTTCCGGGTGATTGTGCTGGTGGAGCACAAGTCCGAACCCTGCGCTGGAATCCGAGAATGCCGGGCAGAAAATCGGGACATTGTTCTCGAACGCCGCTTGGACGAGCGAATCCTTCTTCTTGGAGTTCTTCGTCAGCCACCGGCCCATCTCGCGGATGAACTCGCGCGAGGAATAGGGGCGCGGCTCTAGCGAATCCGCTATTTTTGTGATTGTCTTGTCGCATTCCTGGAGCTGCTCCTCGTCGATATAAGTGTCGTAAATCCTGTCGATGTACCTCTCGCGCAGTTCAAGGTCGTTCACATACGGGGTTCCGCGGTAGTGCTTGTAGCCAAGCGCTTCGAAGAAATCCATGTCGACTATGCTGGCGCCGGTCGCCACAATCGCATCGACCATGTTGTTCTTGACCAGGTCGGTGTACAGGTTCATGCATCCACCTGCGCTCGTGCTTCCTGCGAGCGTAAGGATTACCGCGCAGTCCTTTTCTGAAAGCATCATGTCGTATATCTCGGCCGCACGCCCGAGGTCGCGGGAAGTGAACGACATCTTCTTCATCGCTTCCACGATTTCCACGGCGTTGATTTTCTTGATGTCGATGTGCTCCACGGTCGATTTCAGATAGTCCTTCTTTTCCATGCATATCACCTGTAGGATTTGAATCATGAATAAACGGGGAGAAAAATTTAAAGGAGTTGCCTGATACGGCCGGCCATCTCCTCAAGCTCCTGCGGAGCCGCCTTCCTCGCGCGCGAAAAGCTCAATTCGCCGCCATGGTTAAGGGGCACGAGGTGGATATGCGCATGCGGGATTAGGAATCCCTCCACGATGACGCCTACCCTCTTCGCTCCGGTCGCGTCCCGTATGGGGCCGGAGAGCGTTTTCACAGCATCGAATATGTCCCGATAATCCCGTGCGTCCATCCCAAAGACATTCTCGACATGCTCTTTAGGTATCACGAGCGTATGGCCGGGGTTGATGGGATTGATATCAAGAAAAGCCAACAGCTGGTCGTTTTCCCACAGCTTCGTGCACGGTATCTTCCCTGACGCGATTTTGCAGAAAATGCAGCCATCCATGGAGTTAATCCGAAGGAGCGCAATAAAAAAGCATCAGATGAACCTGAGGTCGAGCCTTTTCGCCTTGGGAAGCTGGTTTTTGACATTCCCGAGCTGCAGCAGTCCGCAGCCCATGGGAAACGTTTGGTAACGCATGAGGATATAGCCGTCACGCAATGGGATCAACTGGGCCGGGCTGAGCTTGACATCCTGCCCCTTGGCGAAAATGAGCGCCTGCTCTTTGGTCAATTCGACATCGTTTTTGGTAACATGGCGTCCCATCACCTGCAGCAGGTTGGTTGAGGGCTTCACAGAGCCGTTCACCCGAGCTATCAGGAGGCCTATGGTCGCAATCTTTGGCATGTCCGGGGCGCTCCGAGGCCCCAGGTAAATCCGCCCTTTGGAAGCGAGGTACATTCGGTAATCCTTGAACAGGTCCGGATGCAGGCCGAACCTCTCCTCAAGGTAACCGAGGATTTTCCCGGAGATATCCTGGGGAGAGATGGTTTCGGATGAGCCTTTGCGCCTCATTTTTTCACCTTGGCCAAGAAAAAGCCGCCCGTATCGTTGTGGTGCGGCCATATGCGGACGGCTTTGCTGACCTCAGGGCTGAATTTCACCCCGTCCCACGCAGCGACAGTTCCAGATGCCTTCAAGCCGGGGAATGTTATCGGTTCCAGCCGCGCATCCGGCCTCATCTTAAGCAGTTCGTCGACCACTGCTTCGTTCTCTTCCGGTGCGAACGTGCATGTGGAATACACCATGCTGCCCCCCGGGGCAAGGAGGTCGAACGCCTTCACAATCAGCTGTTTCTGGATTCTCGCGTATTTCTGGACCTCCCTGGCTGACCAGGTGTCGAAAACCTCCCAATTCTTGCGTATAGTGCCTTCTGCAGAACACGGAGCATCGAGCAGGACGGCATCGAATTGCATATTAGTGAATGCGCAGAGGTCCCGGTTCGTTATTACGGTGTTCAGTGCCCCCGCCTTCTCAAGGTTGAATTTGAGCGCGCGTATGCGGCTGTAAGAGACGTCGTTGGCGATTAAGGTCCCCCGGTTTCCCATGAGCGCCGCAAGCTGCGTCGTCTTGGAGCCTGGGGCGGCGCACCCGTCCAGGACCATGCGGGCATCCGGCAGGATATCCCGGATAAGGAGGGGCGGGAGCATGGAGACGAGTTCCTGCATGTATATCGCCCCCGTGAAATGCTCCAGGCTGAAACCTGCATCAGGATTGTCGCAGACGAACGCATCATCGTACCAAGGCACCGGAGTGATCCCGATCCCATACACCAGAAAGCGCTCGGCCACTGCTGCCGGGGAGGACTTGAGGGTGTTCACCCGGAACGATTTTGGAAGCCTCCGCCCGAGGCTGGATAGGAATGCTTCTTCGTCATCCACAAGCGGGCAGTATCTCGCGCGGAAGGGCTCCGGGATTCGGCCGTATTCCGCGCTCATGCCTCATCCCTCCCGATAAGTCCAGGGGGAATTGTCCGATGTATCAGGAAACCGGGCCTGGGCAGGAAAGATTTTTTCATATCGGCAAATATACGTTCCATAGTCTTCTTATGGGATTCCGGTGCGCTCCATGTGAGTGAAAATACCATTCTGCCCGTAAAGAACATGACTCCGCCACCGAAGAAGGCGCGGCCGCCGGACTGGTAGCGGTATTCGCGCACGAATGCAGGCATCTTGTGGAAAACCGATTTGGTGACCGGCGTGAATATCCCGGAAGCGGGGCTTTCCAATTCAGACTTGGCATATTTTTGGAATGAGAATTTTTCCGGAATCTGGGCGTCTATTGACACCGTGAACTGGCTGAGGCCGTTCGGCGGCTGGAACGAGATGGTGTATTTTCCCTCGACTACTGCGATGTCCTCGTCGCATTTCCAGCCCTCCGGCACAAGCATCTCGAAATTGCCCATCCCGTCAGTAAATTTCCGAAACTGGGTGGGCTTCTCACGGATGCCGAAGCAGGATTTTATCCAGGATACGATGTCACCGCTCGGCAATCCACAACGCCTCCTTGCAATCATCGTAGAACGGAGAATACCCGAATCCGCAGTAAACCCGAGGATTGCGGAAACCGGCCCCCTTGAGCAGGGCATCCATCTCCTCGACTGGGACATAGCCCAGGTCCATCAGAAACTCCCTGGGCTTCTCCTTCCCTTGCCTCAGGATTATCTTGTAATGCCCAATCCGCCCGATAGGCTCGTAATCCAGGAACCATTCGAGGGAATATCTCTTGCCATCCTTCGCACTCAGCTCCTCGTAATCGAATTTGTGGTATCCGCCCTGCATCTCCATTTCGGCTTTCGATGGATTGTAGGTGTGGAGAATGAGGCATCCTCCGGGAGTGAGGTGCTCGCGGAAATTGGCCAGCGTCTTTTTGCGGGCCGAATCATCCTTCAGGTGCAGGAAGCTCCGGTAAGGGACGATAATCAATTTGAACCGTTTTTCCAGCTTGAAGTCCCCCATGTCGGCATGCACTGCGTTGGCCCCGATTCCGAGCGATGTCGCCTTGTCATGGAGTTTTTCCAGCATGCCTTGCGAGAGGTCGATGCCCACTGCGTCAATCCCTTCCTGGAGCAGCCTGAGCAGTATCCTGCCGGTTCCGCACGCCACCTCAAGGACAGGCCCCTGCGCGTTGCGCGCCTCCTTCAGGTAGAAATCAAGGTCAATATGGTCGGAGTAAATCATGTCGTAATACTCCGCCATCTCGTCGTAGACATCCATCAGGTTCAATTCCGAAGGCAAACTAATTAATCCTTCCCGGAGGATATTGGCCAATGTACCTGCACCTGGATATGGACTATTTCTTCGCCCAGCTGGAGGAGAAGCGCAGGCCCATGGCTGCCGGCAAAATCATCGTCGTCTGCGTGTTCAGCGGAAGGACCGCGGATTCCGGCGTGGTCAGCACGGTGAATTACCCCGGGCGGGCGCTAGGAATCCATTCGGGCATGCCGATTGCGTTTGCCAGGAAGCGCGCGCCTCCGGCGGATTCGATTTTCATCCCCGTCGACCATGAATACTATTCGCAGGCATCGGTGCAGATAGACCGGATAATCCGCAACATGTGCGCCAAGGTCGTCCAGGCGAGCATCGACGAATGGAACGTCGAGGATGCCATTGCGGAGGGGAAGGCGCCCGCGCTTAAGGAAAAAATCAGAACCGCTCTCGGCCTTGCTTGCTCGGTCGGCGTAGCGCCATCATTGCTCGGGGCGAAGATGGCGGCCTCGAAATCAAAGCCCGACGGCCTGCTCATTCTCAATAAGGCTGGCGAAAGGAAACTGATTGGCCGCTCGGATGTGGAAAAAGTCCCTGGAATAGGACCGAAAACAGCCGAAGCGTTGCGTTCATTGGGGGCGGACAGGGTTGATGATATCTCCAAACTCGACCCGCTGGTACTTGTCGAGACGTTCGGCAGGAAGAGCGGGGCATGGCTGCATGACTTAGGGCGCGGATGGTACGACTCCGGCCTCGGAGAGGAGAAGGGTCAGGAGGAAGTCAGCCATATGGGGACGCTCAAGGAGAAAACCCGCGACCCGTACCTGCTTCTTTCAAAACTCGCTGAACTGGAGGCCGAAGCAAGGGAAAGGCTTATGCACATGAAAAAATCATACAAGACGCTTTCACTTATTTTTGTGACCGATGACCTCCGTTCGCATACGAAATCCGTATCATTCCGGAACCCCAGGGCATGGAACGAGGACATCACGAAAGATAAAGAGGCTCTGGTCCGTGAATTCCTGGCAGGCAACCCGCTTGATATCCGGCGAATCGGCATCCGTTTCGGAAATTTCCTGGATTTGGGCGGGCAGACCACCCTTTTTTGAAAAAGCGGCCAAAAGCATAGCTTTTTATACCCTTTTTACCATAAATGATAACATCAATAAATTACCATCAGAGGTGGGTTTGAATGATTGGAACTATCAATAATCTGGTCAGCAGGGTAGTCAGCACCGTCAGCGGTCCGCTCCATACCTGGGGCCCGAAGCAGGTAAAGAAGAAATCTGCGAAGGCTGCCAAGGTCAAGGGCAAGAAGTGCGTCGGCTGCGGCAAGAAGTGCAAGTGCAACTGAGCCTTAATTTTTTTCAGATAAGGGAATCGAGATACTCCCGTTCCACGGGATGAAGCTTGGCAGGCACGATTATCGTGAAAGGAGCCCTGCCCAAATCCTTCTTTTTCAAATCATCCAGGGTGCCATAGGATATTTTCTCATCCTCATGCCCGACCCTGGAGAGGACAACGGCATCAGGGAATTCCGAGAGCATATCCAGGGCCGCCCGGGCCTCCATCGGAGCCGGTTCGGTATCCAGAAGGACCAGCGTGTGGAGGTCCCTCTTACGGTTCTCTCGGATGATGCCAAGCGATGACGTTGGTTTGTAGTTGGGCCTCGGATTCACAAGCGACGCAGTTTTGCCGAAGCGGTACATCTGCAGGCCGGCTCTCGCCGGGGCGATGGAATGGATTGATGAGTTGTGGATGACCCGCACCGGGACTCCCTTCTGCCTTGCCTCTATAACGAGCGTAATGTGCGTTGTGGCGGTAAGGGGGTCTCCTGAGGCAAGTATGCAGACATCCACCGATTGCGCCTTATCGATGAGATATGAGCTTTCCAGGTGGCTCCGGTCAAGTGGGGTGATTGGCTTGCCCACCAGGCGGGCGAGGGCGGAAATCCGCTCCGGCTCGATTGGATTGGTATATGTCTCGATGAACGCTTCCTTGCAGGATTTCAGTGCATCAATGCCGGATAGCGTCAGGTCGAAGGCAACGCCAGTCCCGATAAGAATGAGCGCCATGGTCTAGATGACTGGCAAAACATTTAAAAACCAACCCCGCCATATCATACTTTGCGACACAATATACCAAAACCATCAGATTGATTGAGATGCCGCCAAAGCCTTCCGTGCGCATGCATGGCAGGAGATTCACGATCCTTTCCCTCAAGGAAAGGATAACGCTACGGGGTTAATATCACCATCCCCCTACCCCTAGCGTTTCCTTCTCATATCTTCCCTTATTCTATCGCGTCGATGACGCCGGAGCCGTCGGTTCAACTGGAGCTGCCGGCCGGGACGTTACCGCCCTCGAAGGCGGTTCTGCATCCGAGAGGCTCGGCCGGATAATCAATGTGGCCGAGGTCGGGCCGAAATTGACCGCAGTCGACTGGGGCGCTGAGCGGGCGAATGCGACCTGCTCGATGTTGGCTTCGAGGCGCGCATCTCCCCTTACCGGGTCGATGGTTCCGGCCCTGAGTTCGTATAGGATGTTTTCAGGGTTGATGCGGCCGTCGTTCTCAGCAACAGCTTCCCATTCAAGGTCGCGGGACGGCGCATTCACCCTCCTCACGCGGACGACGAAATCCCCGCTATGGCCGTCGGTTGTCGTCGCTCCGCGTACAATCATGCCTACGTATCTTGTATCCGGATCTTCGCCACGCGGATTCGCCGGGTTCAGGAGGAGGAGGTCGGTGAATCCCGGCTGGATATTCTGGTACATGAACCAGAGGTAGTTCAGGTTCGCTTCGCCATTTTCCCTCTCATATTGCTCAAGAGTCACCCGCTCCCCGCCTTGCGGGGTTATCATGATTTGCGTGGCGGTGAAAGTGGTTGTTTCCTCGCGCGCACCGACGTCGCTGACACGGCTGCCCCGGTCGCGGGTTATCAGCAGGGCTTCCGCGGTTATCTGCACGGTTATCGGCCTTTCGATGTCGCGCACCTGCGGGTCTGTGAGGCTGGCAATCCCCATCTCGGCTATGCCGATAGCTTCCCTCGGGTCGACACCCCCTCTTCCGAAGTAGTCGGTTCCGAGTGCGGCTGCGAACCTCGTGCGGAGCGCCTGCGCTTCCCTCAGCATCTCCTGCGCCCGGACGACCGTGTATTTCCTCGGGTCCCTTGAGCGCGTGAGGTCGCTTGCGCGGATTGGCTGGCCGTCAGCAAGCATGACGTTTCCGCTGAGCCTCGCATCCAATTGCGCAATCCGGACATCAAGAATCGCAAGCATGATGCGGTTCGCTTCCTGCTGGCGCTCGCCTAGGAGGCGCGTGCGCGTGGCATCATCCGCCCCTGCAAGCGCAGTGGAGTATGCCGCAGACACGCTCAGCATCCTCTCGCGGAGCGAGTCGATGAGAGGCCGGTCGACTGGAAGTTCGTATTCATGAGCAATTGCAGTCATCCTATCCCTTAAGGCCTGGTCCTGCACCCTGAATTGGGCGTCCTGACGCATAGGATAGGCATCCGGGGCGAATTCAAAACCATGCAGCAGCAGGTCCACGCCGGGGTCGACCGACATGTAGAATTGCCTCGAGACTTCGACGTAGGCTTCCCCATAGACGTATTCGTACAAATCATCGTGGAGATGGTTTCCCAGGTCCGAATTGGCTGGAATGACCGGCGATATCCTGTGCGTATCAATCTGCGCAACAGTCGGCCTGGTCCTCCTCTCGATTGGCTGGTATTCCGGGTAATCGCCAAGGGGCGAAACAGACCATGAGAAGCGCGGCTCGGCCCTCCCTACGGTCAGGGCCAGTGTCCTTGCCGGCCCGAAAAGGCCGGACTGCGCAGGCACCGTATCAGCTGCCGTTGGACCGAATAACGCAGCGCCAGGGCCCGAACTCAGGCTCGCAAGGAAGGTCAGGTAAACCTGTTCCCCTTCCATTGCGCTGGCCCTCTGGTCAGTGATTGTCGCCTGCCACCCATCTACCGGCGCTTGCCATGAATCCGGCGATTCTGCCGGATGCCTGGGACCCACGTATCGGGAGCGCGTGTAATACATCCCTGATGCTTCTGTCATGGCGAATGCCGGCCCCATCAGCATGTTCGTCGCATCGTCCGCGAACCTTCTTGCCAAATTTGCGTGATACGCGGTTCCGACTTCGGGGGTGGAGAAACTCCATATGAATGCGCTCCTTGCGCGGGCAAGTTGGTCCTGCGCGCCGTCCGTGGCCGCAGCTGCGGTCGTTGGCCTGAGATTGGGATTTGCTGCCCACAATTCCGCTTCCCGTATCGAGAGAAGGTCGATGGTCAGGTTATACAAGGAATCCGAGACTTCGGCCAGCCTATCCGCTGCAGGCGCGGCCTGAACGGTTGCCAAATATGCGCGCGAGGCTGCCAGAACATTATCGTCCGAGGGCATTCCACTCAACTGAGTCCCTGAAATAGCCCTCTCCAGCATGCCCCTTGCCAGTATGAAACGGAAATGCGGCGACCCTATCAGGTTCTCGATGCGGGTAATCAGCCCGTTGTTTACACCTTCAAGGGCGGTTTCCGCCGCTTCAGCCTGCGTATTCGCGAGCTCAGTGCGCGCAGCGACAAGGAGCGGGTCGGTTTCCGGCATTCCGATGTCCTGCGCAGCCTGGACGGTCGTCTCCAGCATGCCGCGACTCATTACGAAGCGGTCATGGGGCGGGCTTGCGATGATTGTTTCAGGCGAAATCTGCCTTCCTTGGGAATCGCGAACTATCGGCGGGACGCCCCGCAGATAAGGGAGGTAATCAAGGTCGGCCATGACCCTCTGCGAGCGGATGTTTGCGAGGCTCTGGATGCCGGCCTGGCCGTCGCTCCGGATATTGTACAGCACCTGCTCGAAGACATTGAAAAGCGTATAATCGTATTTCCTCGGCTGGTTCCTCATGAGCATTTCCGTAAGGTCGCGCGCCGCCTGCGCCCTTTGCGCCGCGGTCGGCACTGCATTTGGCGGCATGCCCAGGTGCACGCGGATGAGCGCATCCTGCTGGTCCTGGGAGTATAAGTCCCGGAATGGATTCAGTTCCGGAGCGACGAAAAGCGCTGCGGACTTGACGTAATTGGAGTAGAACGTCGCCTGGTCGGGATATGCGCTAAGTCCGTGGATCCCTGCATAATCCCAGAGGCTGATTAGGTAGTGGAGCGCCCGGATTTCGGTCGCGGTGTTGTCGTAGAGGTCCTGTACGGCATAGTATGCGAGCCTCCCCTGCTGGCCCGCCATGGCTGTCGCTGCATCAAGACGTCTCTGGGCGACTGCTTCGAGGTCTCTCCTTCCGGTCGGGATGCGGCGTTGCAGCGGGCCTTCGCGCGGAATCCGCAGGTTGTAGTATGTGCCTGCAGCCCGGACATCCTGGCTCTCTCGCGCCAATAATTGTTCGCGCGTAGGAAGCGAGCTGCCCACGATTTCCGCAAGCTCCGCCTGCGCCATCTGGCTGGTTATCCCGACTAGGCGCAGGTAGGCGGCCTGCGCGGTGTTGAACAGCGTTGCAGCCCTTGTAAGCGAATCCCCGGGAGACGTTCCGGCCTGGATTGCGCGCTGGGCTTCGGCAAGAAGGCGGACTATCTCGCGCATTGAAGCGTCATCGAGAAGCCATACGTCTGAAACTCTCAGCCTGCCGCTGGAATCCTGCTGGAGTGCAGAGTTCAGGGCGCTGTCATTTGCGAGGCTGCTGACCATGGATGCGAGGGCATGGGGCTGGCCTACGGCACTCTCATACTGGCGCCTGCGCTCTTCGGTGGCCCGCTCTTCGGCGTTTTGGATTTCGGATGTGATTAGGGCCCTTGCCCGGCCGAGCCTGGCTTCAATCGTGCGCTGGTTCGGCCTGCTTGACGCAAATTCGCGAATAAGGTCGCGCATCAAACCGGCCGCGCTGGACTGGACCTGCGATGTCCTCCCCCAAACCGAGATGAATTCAAGGTCGTACATCGTTCCAGAGTTCTGGTCCCGAAGCGTTACGGCCGGGGTGGATTCGGGCTGCGCCAGGGATGAGCTTCCTGAACCCTGCTCAGCGTGGGCCGAATTTGGCGCTATAAGCAGGGCAATTCCAAGCGCCCCCGCCGCGGTGATGTTCCTTAATCGTCCGGTTCTTGCCCTGGCGGCTTGCGCGGCCCTCGCTGCGCGCATTTTTTCAGCAAACAGACTCTCCCCTGATGAATGCAACTGATTGGCCATAGTAATCACTTTTATGAAAGAATAGCGACAAGAAGAATATATGCATATGTCTCCCCCTAGGGGGGGACATTATTGCAAAATAAGCCTGCTCTTGCCGGGAACGATGAGGTGTTCCCGCGAAAACCCGCGGTTCACTTCCAGAACGTATTTCGCCGGAGCTTTGGGATAATAATTAGGGCATTTGGTGATGTTCCACCCGCACGGCTCCATCTCAATGACGTCCACGACGGTGCCGTTTTCGGCTATGTGGATGGCATCCAGGGGGATTGTCGTATTCAGCATCCAGAAAGGGTATTTGCCGCTTCTTGGGAAAACAAACAGCATGCCTTCGTTCTCGCCAAGGGATGACCGGCCCATCAGGCCCTTCGCCATCGTCGCGCCCGAGTTCGCGATTTCCGCATCCACGCCGATTTCCAAACCAGCGGAGTTGATTAGCGTAAGGCGCTTCTTTTCCCCCTTGGCAGTGATTAAGTAGAAAATGAGGATTAGGAGGACGGCTATCGCGATGATTGCCGCCACTTCGTAGGTTTTCATATCTTCGAGAACCTGCTCTTGAACCTCTCCTGGAGTTTCGGGAGGTTGGTGTATTCCAGGTCCTCCTCAGGAAGGCGGTGCGGTTCGAACGGGCCGTGCCTGCGCATGTATTCGGCCACTTTGTTCGCCTTCGCCCGGGTGTAGTCGTAAGAGACGTCCTTGAAGATGTCGACAGGCCCGACCAATGTGCCATTCGCGAGCTGGAAGCCCAGGCATACCACCCGGGGCGGGCCGTCGAGGCGGGTCGGAATCGCCTGCTCCATGGAACAGGGCATGAGGGGCCCCTGGTGGGAGCCGCGCATCCATCCCGAAACAAGATGCGGGAAGCTGAAGGGCTCAAGAGCCTCTCCGACTGATGGAAGGCCGGACTGGCAGCGTACAATTCCCACCGGGTCGTCCTTGCCTACATATGTGCCTGCGACCTGGGACAGCTTGTCAGTCGAAACGCAGCAGATTGCTTCCTTCTCGGAAACCTTGTTGTTCGGGCCCGGGAAGACGCGCTTGATTACATACCTTGAGCGCGAGCCGACGAAGGCCAGCATCGCGTACATCTCTTCAGGCGTCTTGAACGTGATTTTCCTGCCTTCGATGGTGTCGAACACTTCGAAGCTGAAGCCGCCGGCCATTGCGGGGTCTATGACGAGGCCAGGGGTGTTGAACGGGTCCGCGAACATACGGTAGACCGGAAGGTTGAACGCTCCGGGGTCAGTCTTGTCCATCATGAAGACAAGGACCGGCTCGCTGCCCCTCTCCTCGAATTCGAGTTCGGCGACCCCCGGACCCATTCCGCGCACGTTCCCGGAGAAAGCGTCTTTGAGGAGGTCCTGCCCTGCGCCATAAAGCTTCAACTTCTTGGCGACCACCGTGCCTGCTACGAACGCATCCCAAGCGAGCTTGTGGATTTCCTTGTTGTCGACGCCCTTTGCGTGCGTCATTATCAGGTTGATGTCGTCGCCGCACCATCCGACGAAGAAATCGATGAGCATGCCTTTCTTTTTCGCTTCTGCGAGATACTCCCTGACAACCTTGACGACGTCGGGATGGACGGTCTCATGGCCTGGATACCCGCCTATGTCTGCCTTGATAACGCTGATGGTCACTTTCATAATTCGCGCACCTCTGCTCGATTGAGGATAAATCTAAGACAGTAAATAAAAAGATTACGATAATCCATTCCAGCCGATGCCGCCGGGATTCATTTGGCGACGGCCATCTGCTGCTGGAGTATCTTGAACTTGTCCTCCTCGACGCCCTTGGTCTTCACGGTCTTTCCGACATGGAGGACCTGCTCGCTTCTCGAACTGTCGCGGTATATCGTGATGCCCTTGCACCCGTTCTTCCAGGCGAGCATGTAGACGTTCTCGACATCTTCCACCGTGGCCTCGGCAGGCATGTTGATGGTCTTGCTGACTGCCAAATCGACATTCTTCTGGAAAGCCGCCTGCATCAGGACGTGCGCCTCGGGCCCCATGTCGTGGGCAACGCGGAATACGTTCTTGAGGTCCTCGGGAATCTCGTCCATGTGCGCGATGGTGCCTTCCTCCATGACTTTCTGCATCAGTTCCTGGCTGTAAAGGCCGCGCACTTTCAGCACATGCTCGAAAATCTCGTCGCAATAGTAATACTGCCCGGCGCGGACGGTTTTCAGGAATGAGAGCGCGAACACCGGCTCGATGCCGCTGCTCGAATCGGCTATCATCGAGATTGTCCCGGTCGGAGCGATTGAGGTGCATGTCGCGTTCCTCATGGCGTCGAATTTCTCGGAAAGAGGGCTGTCCTTGAACCCTGGGAACGAGCCCCGGGCGCGCCCGAGCTCATGGCTCATCTTCCTCGACTCATCTTCGATATATCGCATGACCTCTTCGCCAATCTGGTAGCCGAGCTCGGAGTCATACCGGATGCCCATCTTGAAGAGCATGCGGGCAAAGCCCATCACGCCCAGGCCCATCCGCCGGTTCTTCATGGTCTGGTCCCGGATTTGCACTATCGGATACTTGTTCATGTCAATGACGTTGTCGAGGAACTGGGATGCGATGCGGACGACGTAGCGGAGGCGTTTCCAGTTGATTTTCTTCTTCCAG
Organism: archaeon; assembly: GCA_020053355.1. Lineage (GTDB taxonomy): Archaea > Micrarchaeota > Micrarchaeia > Anstonellales > Bilamarchaeaceae > Bilamarchaeum. Next base: position 96,571 of record JAGVNI010000002.1, read on the forward strand.
TCGGTCTTGCTCCAGTCCAGTTCGACGAACTTGACCAGGTTGATGCTGCCGAGGTTGCATGATTCGTAGTCCGGCATGGGAACTTCGCCGCACGGGTTCGTAGCGTATATTGGGTCGGATGGCGTCGGATTGTGCCGGTTTATCTCGTCAATGAAGAGAAGGCCGGGCTCCGCCGATTTCCATGCGCTGTATGCAATCAATTTGAAGAGGCTTCTCGCGTTCAATTTGCGGAGCGGGGCCATGTTCCGGGGGTTGACCAGGTCGTATTCGGCATTCGCTTCGACAGCCTGCATGAACCGGTCGTCCGCCATGACGCTTACGTTGAAGTTCTCCATGACGCCGGGCGTCTGCTTCATGGTGATGAATTCCTCGATGTCAGGATGCCACACGTGCATCGTGGCCATGTTCGCGCCGCGGCGCTTCCCGCCCTGCTTGATTACGCTTGTCGCATTGTCGAACGCGCTCATGAAGGATATCGGGCCAGATGCGATTCCTGCCGTGCTTTTGACAAAATCCCCTTTCGGGCGCAGGAATGAGAAGCAGAATCCGGTGCCTCCGCCGGTCTTGTGGATTACCGCCTGGTGCTTTACCGAATCGAATATCTGCTCGATGTCATCTTTCACCGGCAGCACGAAACATGCCGCCAGCTGGCCGATTTCCGTCCCGGCGTTCATGAGGGTCGGCGAATTCGGCAGGAACTCGAAATTGGTCATGACCTCGTAGAACGCATCGGAGTAGTAGTTCACCATGGCCTTGTCAGCTCCATAGTTCACTTCGTTCGAAGCGAGGTGGTGGGCGACGCGCCGGAACAGCATGCTCGGCGTCTCGATTATCTTCCCTTCCTCGTCTTTGAGCAGGTACCTCTTCTCAAGCACCTGTATGGAGTTCAGGGGAAGCTTCAGGTCATCCTGGACGCCGAGGGCTTTTTTCATCTCGCGCTCGATGTTCTTCCTGTGCCGGTATAATATGTAGGATTTCGCTGTCGTAGCATGGCCGGTCTCGATGAGCGCCTTCTCGGCCAGGTCCTGGACTTCCTCGACGGTCGGGACGTAATCCTCCTTGAATTTGGCGTTGATGTATTCGACCACCTTGTCCGCCACGCGGCCGGATTCTTCCCTATCCGTCCCGCCGACAGACTGCGCGGCCTTGAAAATGGCGTTTGTAATCTTCTCCTTTGAAAACTCGACTACTGACCCATCCCTCTTGCGTATCTTCTGAATCGTCATAGAATCACCTTATCACCGATAAAAATTCGGCGGCATCGGGGGTCCGCCTCAAAGACCCCAAAGCAGGATGATTTCTTGCGCAAGGAATTTAAATGTGGCATAATACGTCGAAAAAGATTCGACACAATAATAGACAATCAGCGCAGTCAGCCGGATTTCCGGAGGGCGAAAAGCGCCCCGAACCCGCCGACTACGAAGTTTATCAGGACTCCGAGAGCCAGGATGCCCAGGCCGCAGACTGCCGAAAGCGCTATTCCGCTCATGCCAATCGCGCCTCCGAACAGGGATGATGCCAGGGCAAGGGACGGGGAACCTAGGCTCCCGCTGCCCATCGGCCTGCTGACGACGATGACTGCGAGGATTATCTGGAGTATCAGTTCGATGATGCCTATCACGAAATAGGCCGCGGATGTGACCGATGCGGCGCCGACAGCGTCGAACTGGTAGTTCTTTGCCGCGCGCATGCCGGTCCAGAAGAACAGCGCCAGGAAAACGGGCACCATAAGAAGGGTGTAACCGATATTTATCATGTCCACAAGGGAACCGTTCGAATCCGTGATGACCAGGGAAAGCAGCTGGATTATCATCGAGACTATGACAAGCACTGCGCCGATGCCGATTGTCAGAAATGAGGCTAGCGCCATCTTCTTGATATCTATTCCCTGTTTCGCCATTCTGGTCACCTGGATTTTGGATAATCATGGAGAATTTATAAATGAGCGTTGCTTTTCCGCCTTTTACGCCCATCGGTACAGTTGCCAGCGAGGCTGGAGGCGAGTTTCTCCATTTTTTTTGAATCCACCCGCATCAACCTGATGGCTGTTTTCGTATGCAAGCCAGGCCGGAAGAACCGGTACTCCCGAATCGCTTGTTCCGCGCCTTTTTTCCTGCCGAGGCGGGATGTCCAATACGGCAGCATCCTGGACTTGAATCCGGCTGGCCGGAGGATGGGCAGCTTGTCGGCATCCCAGAGGATTTGCCGCTCGAGGGGCCCTCGCCGGAAGCCCTTGTTGTGGAACAGGATTCCATCGCGGACCGTTTCCACAAACCTGGGCGGAAGGCCAATCGATTCCAGGAAAGTGGCCGCAGCCTCGGCTCCTTTTGCGCCATGGTCGCCGGAAGCCCGTTTCTTTATGTCGTGAAGCATGCCTGCGGCCCAGCAGGCTTCAGCATCCGCGCCTTCAATAAGTGCGATTCTTGCCGCGAGTACGGCTGTCTGGCGAAGGTGGGGCATCCGGTGCATCGAATCGTTTTTAGCGGATTCCCGCCCGGCATAAATCGATATCGCTTTCCGCTTGGACGCGCTAAGGAATGCCATCTTCCGCCTCAGCATGAGAATACGAAGGTCAAGCTGCCGCCTTCGGTTTTATCCAGCCTGCAGAAGCCGAAGCGCTCGAACTGGATGATGTCGCCCTGCTTGATATTGACGCACGCCCCTTCGCAGAACCCTTCGGCCGATTTCAGGCTTTCCGTATTGAATTCGCCGCTTGCGTCGAGAAGGTCCCCTGGAATCAAAGCCGTGCAGGGGATTTTATCCGTGCTGACCCACTGGATTTTCTTCGGAACAGTCGAATCCGGCACATGACGCCCTACGATGCGGCCTGACGTGTCGATTGCATCGATTTGCACGTTGCAAAGGTCTTTCAGGCGGAAAATGTCGCCAACCTTGAAGGCCGCAGCATCCGCTTTCGGGATGTATAGCGTGCTCGAGACGGCGACAGGCCTCATGCCCATATCTTTCTTTGGATGGAGCTTTAGCTCGATTTCCTGGTGCTCAAGCCCCTCAACCTTGAGCTCGACCGGGTCCGCCACGAAGAAATAATGCGGCGATATGGGGTCGAGAAGCTTGCGGTTCTCGGCAAGAAGGGCCTCCATGTCCGGCTCGCTTTCCACTTTGGAGATGCCGAATGCCAGGACGAAATCCCGGATTGCCTGTGGCATGATGCCCCGGCGTTCCAGCCCGGCTAAAGTCGGAAGGCGGGGGTCGTCCCAGCCCCAAAGCTTGCCGCTTTCGACGAGCGGCCTAAGCAGGCGTTTCGAGATTGGCGCGTTCTTGATTGCCAGGCGTGAAATCGAAATCATCTGGGGAACTCTCAGGCCGAGCTTTTTCAGGAGGTATACATAAAGCTCGTCCCGAAGCTCGTATTCCTTGGAACGGATTGGCTGTGTGATGCCCAGGATGGAGTCCATGACAGAGCCCTGGAAATCATATGTGGGCCAGACGCGGAACTTGCTCCCCTGGCGGTAATGCGGAGTAGTGAGTATCCGGAAAAGGGTCGGGTCGCGCATTACAGTGTTCTGGGATGCCATATCGCCTTTAAGCCGGATTGTGCCTCCGCCTTCGGGCGTGGTGCCGTTTAGCATCTTATTCCATTCGGATAGGTGGGCATCCGGGGATTGTCCGAAGCATGTGCATCGTGCCATATCCTCCCGGCCTTTTGAGACATCTTCCTGCCTGCATTTGCAGAAGTATGCATCCCCTTGGGAAATCAGCTTGGCGCACAGCTCGTACATCTGCGGGATGTAATCGCTGCAATATTTTTCCTCGTCATAATCGATTTGGAGCCATTTGATTCCGCTCCGGATGGCATCGAGATACTCGGCCTTTTCTGCCTCAGGGTTGGTGTCATCCCATCTGAGCATGATTTTTCCCCCGTACTTCTTTGCTATGCTCCAGGACAGGCAGAACGCCTTGGCATGGCCTATATGCGGCCAACCGTTAGGTTCAGGCGGGTAGCGGACGACGACCTTGCCTTGCTCTGCGCCGGGGATGTCCAATCCTTTCTTTTCTTCCTTCTTTTCCACGTATTCGAAATCCCCCATCTCTTTCTCAATCGCGCTCTTGTCGAGTTTCGATACTCGGGAGATTTCAGCATTAATCGCGGCCATGGTGGATTTCATGTCCTTTTTGCAGTCAGGCGATTCGGCGATGACCTTTCCCACTATGGCTCCGGCGTTGGCCTTTCCATAATCGAAGGCATTCTTGAGGACGTGCTTGCGTATGATTGAAGGTAAATCGGACATGTCAAGAAGAATGCGGGAAGATATTTAAGAAATATCTCTTGGTGCCGGATTTGGTACCCTTTGCCGCAAAAAATTCTTGGGATTATTGGGAATCAATCCTTGGCGCCATTCTGGATGAGGAATTCGACGATTCCGGCTAATCCGGGTGGGGCTTGGGGGCTCATAATCAAATTTTTTGCGAATTGGAGTGGCGACCTAAGGGCACAACCCGTTATTGTATTGTCTTCATCGGTGCAATTCGGGTGAGGTGGAAGGACAAAAAACCGTTGATTGACATCAGCGCGTAAAACACGTGCATACTTCACAGCATCAAGGTCACCGAATTCGATGGCTAGGATTAGGAATTCGTTAGGCGTATATTTTCTAGCACCGGCCTGAATCAACGGTGGATTCGAAGCAAAGAAACATTTGGATGTGATTTCCATCAGAGTCGCATCCTTTGGAGCTTGTAATGGAGCTTCGGCCTGGCCTTTATCGGCGAATATGCCTTTGCCTTCACGTACGGCCTTGAGAAGCTCTTTTTTTCTGTCCGGATTGAAGAGCGAGTTTATTTTCATGCTTATCAATCCTTCGCACCTTTGGATTGCAGTAACGCTACAATCGCGAACTGGTTTTCGCGGCGGGCGAAGTTGAGTGGGGTGATTTTCTCGTATGTAAAGTATACGGTCGCACTCGGCGTCGTAATCAGGACAATCCCCGGTTTGTGGATGTTCGCTCCGGCGTCTATCGCGGCAGATGCTTTGGATAAATCCCCTTCTTTAATCGCTTTGTGGAGGGATAACAGGAGAAGATTTTCGGCGTCGCTATTTTCCCAACAGATGGGGCATAAGTCTTCTGAACCCAGCAGCGCATTTGGTTTATTGTCGGCAGGAGCTTCTTTCTGAAAGGATAACGGGGGCTCAGATAACGGCATTTCCCTTTTGGTTCCTGCGATAAACTTGCCTTCGGCTAATGCCTTCCGAATCCCGTTCACCCGATGTTTATCGAACAATGCATTTATCGCCATGGCGATTACTCCTTTGCCCCGTTTTTCCTGAGCAGTTCTGCCACGTCGTCGAATCCCCATTCTAGGGCCATGCCTAGCGGGGTGCGCAAGACCAGGTTTTTATCCTCATCACGGTCGCTGGATGCGAGGTTGTATGCCACGCGGGAATTCACATTCGCACCATTATCGATTGCCTTTTGCATAGCATCCAAATCGCGAGCCCTCATGGCATTGTAGAGGCTGCAAAATATGCGCGTCCAGGGTTTGGAAGTGAATTCGGGACTATCTGGGGCTGGATCTGGTTTCGCTGGTTGTACGTTTCGCCCGGTCAGGAACGTTACGACCTCCGGCGGCAACGCTACGCCGGGCCGCAATGTGAATAAACCGGGATGCTCCCCAACCTTGCCGCTTCGCCAGCCATGCAAAAAGGCTGGGGCTCCGGGATTGCTATCCCCGCTCGGGGATTGCGCAATTGGTTCGGCAAGCGGTTGACTTTCCTTGTTCCCTGGGAGTGGCCTGCCGCTATTAATCGCCTTTCGGACCTTCTCCACCCTCTCTATATCGAACAGTCGTCCCATGCATATCACTCCTTTGCTCCAAGCTCGGTCAGCGCTATGATGGCGTCCAAATTCCCGATTTTCCGCGCATAGCTTAGTGGTTTGAGCGTTTCCATCTGGATACATTCATGGTCGCGGTGCTTGGGCATCCAGATGTGCTTGGCCTGCAGGTCTGCGCCGCGCTTAACCGAAGCTCGCATCTCTTCCGTATCGTTAGCGCCAATCGCTGTGTAAAGTTCAACATCCACCGGCCGCATCAGGCTTGCGTGAGATTCGCATAAGCCAGCTTCGTGCAGTTTCCTTTCCGGCATTTTCCTTGGTTCTGCAGGAAACGGAAACACATCTGGCAGGTTTTTCCGCAATGCAGGAGGCTCCTCATGCTGCGGAGCGGATTTCCTGAATGCGTCCACTCCGGCCTTGACTGCGTCTACAAATCGCCCCACCCGTCCTTTTTGTGTTATTGCCATAGTAATCACTCCTTTGCTCCTTTGGATTGCAGCAGCCAGACCATTCCCGGCTGGTTTTCCATTCGGGCGTATGCAAGCGGTGTGATATCCTCCGTACCCATCATTGTTTGGTCCGGTTTGAATTCGGGATAATAGATGCCGGTGGAATGGATGTCCGCACCACGCTCTATCGCGACAGATGCCTTGAGTATATTCCCTTCCTTTATCGCAGTGAAGAGATTCTGCGTGGCTCGATAAGCCGACATGTCCATATCAGGCCTGTACGTGGCAACCACTCCAGAGGTCGGGGTTTTCCTCAAGCTCTTTCCGATTTGCGGTTCCTTAACCGCAGGAAACACAGGCTCAGCAAGCGGTTGTTTCCCCTTGCATCCTGGGAGAGGCTTGCCCTCGGCTATCGCTTTCTGGATTTCCCTCGCCCTTCCCCGATCGAACAATGCGTTTGGTGCCATGTGAATCACGGGTATACTTCAGATTGTTATACAAACTACAACAAATTAGTATTAAATTATTTGTTGTGGCAAACCCACAACAATATAAAGATAGCACACGTCATCTTGAGCATGAAGGAAGAGGAGATTCTCGAAGAAATCGGGCTGGAACGAAGGGAAGCCAGGATATACCTCATGATGCTGAAATACGGGTCCTCGACAGCATCGAAGGTCGCCGACCGCGCAGAGGTGGACCGGACGACAACCTACACCATCCTCGAGCGGCTGATGAAGAGGGGCCTTGCGAGCTACATTATCAGGAACAATGTGAAATATTTCCAGGCAGCTCCCCCTGAGCAGATACTGACGGATATGCGGGAGATGGAGAGGAAGGTCGAAACGATTCTGCCCCATCTGAACGCCCTCTCGAAATCGGCCAAGGAAGAGACATCAGTCGAGGTCTTCAAGGGCAGGGAAGGCATACGCACCCTCTACAAAATGATGATAAATGATGGAAAGGACTACTATTGGATGGGCGGAGGCGCTGAATCCTGCAGCCGCTTCCCCAAGGAAACCGAGACGTTCGTGAAGAAAGCGAATGCAAAGGGCATGAAGGGGAAGCTCATCTTCAGGGAAACCGAGGAGTTCTTCGTTGGGTCCGGTGAGACGTACCGGCTTATCCCCAGGGAATACCTCTCTTCGATAACGACGACTATCTGGGGCGACAAAACCGGGGTATTCGTCTGGAGCGAGCCGTTCTTCGCAATCGTGATAGAGAGCAAGGAGGTTGCCGACAGCAACAGGGGCACTTTCGATTTCATGTGGGAGGTCGGAAAGAAGCCGTCTGCAGAGCATATGAAGGCGGCATTGGTGAAATAAATGCCGACGTAAATCGGCTTTTTGATACATACATTTATAAATAAGTTCAGCAGCAAATAACTCTACAAACCACAAGGAGGTGTAGCATATGGAAGAACTGGCATATACTGAATCGAAGCCTAAGTCTAATTGTATGCACTTGAGCTACACCTTCGTCGCCATTAGGTGGCGCAAGTAACTGTGGGAGAAAACGGTGGGCGAAAAGCCCGTGACACCTGAAACCTCCTGCGCCCGGAAAAAAGGGTTAGTGATTCCGCTAGCGCCTTCCGGCTCGGCATTTTCGCATTGATGCGTCATTGCTGCCGGAAGTGCCTGGCATTGACATTTCGGGGTATCCGGGGGGCTATCATGCCCCCCAAATATCATGACAATGGTGATAAAAGTGGTTTTCGAAGAACCGGCCGGCCCGGTGTTTCCAGGTGACCGGTCAGAGCAGCGAGACAGGTTAGTCGGCGGCGTCGACGATGCGGGGTACGCTTCAAGGCGCGGCAGGCCGAAAAAGGCATGCAACGAGGAAAGGCTGGCGGAAGTCGTCAGGCTGTACTTCCTCGAGAAGATGTCCATGAGGCAGGTCGCTGAAGTGATGGGCGTCTCCCACATGAGCGTCTACCGCATGCTCTCGGACCCGGCAGTAGAGCTGCTTATCTGAATCCTGGGGGGAAACCCCCATTCTTTTTCTAAACAACCGAAAAATTCTGGAAAATACAACGTCAATAGACGAATTACGTAGATTTAAATATACGGACTGTTGTAAATATCAACAGATAGACTGGTTCTTCTGAACGAACTATCGTAATGAGTCCTGTTTTTCGAAGCGATTTGCGTCGGGAAGTCATCGTAGTGACAGTTTATCTGGATAATCAGGCGCAAGCCTGAAAAAAACAAAGGTGAAATTGAATGGCATATGAAGGCGGCGGAGACAGGCCCATGTTTGATGCGGTCTGCTCTAAGTGTGGCCAGCCCTGCCAGGTTCCTTTCAAACCAACTGAAGGGAGACCTGTATATTGCAGGAACTGCTACAAACCAAAATCGAGATTCTGAAAACCCACTAAACTGGGATTGATGAATTTCTGTTAATTATTGAGATTTTTACGATTTTTTTTGAGAACTGCTTCTTGAAGGAGAGTTATTCTGACTAGCGTCAGCGATATTCATTCCATAAGAAAAGAAAGACGATTCGGTGTTCTAATGACGATGATGCTTGGCTGACGCTAGGAGTAAATCTAATCATCCGATTAGGAAAAAACATATTGCTCACGCTATGCTTCAAGAGTCTTAAAATAATTAGGATGACTCACGCTTCAATTAGAGTTGATCTGCACATTTCGTACTCGCACACTGCTTCCATAAACTCCTGAATGTGACTTCAGTAATTTTGGAGGTGATCTATCCGCAGGTTCCCCTACGGATACCTTGTTACGACTTAGCCCCCCTCACGCCCTCTCGGTTCGAGCCCAGCATGAACCAGGACCT
>JAGVNI010000010.1 GCA_020053355.1 archaeon
CGGGGCGGAGGCGGAGCGCCGAGGGGGCGCGCAGCTGCGGCTCCGGTGGAGGAAGCCCCAAGGACCCAGCAGGACATCATCGGAATAGCACAAAACCAGCTTCCCCATGGCGTCAGTTTCGGGAGGGAGCTGGTCCAGGACGGGAGAACGTTCATCGAGTTCAGCTATGAGACTGGCTTCGGAACAGGCCCCGAGCGCACAAGGACAATTCGGATACAGGCGCCCGAAGCCCCTGAAGGAAGGGCGCTGAACCAGACGGAATTGAGGACCCACTACGAGCGCGAGCTTGGGCGCGAGATTTCAAGAATAGGAGTGGAAAGGAGGACGGCGCTTGCAGCCGAGGAGCAGGGAGCCGGCGGCCTGAGGAACAGGCTTGAGCAGCTCAATACGGAAATCGAGGCAAGGAGATTAACTATTGATGAAGCGATTGCACGGTATCCTGAATACACGGATGCGCTCCGCTCCATACGTGGCGTCGACGCGGCGTTACGGCCGGGTGAGATGGCCAGGTATGCTGAGAGGATAGAGACCGCGAGGGCAGTGCCGGATTCCGAACTGGAAACGCGCTCGCTCCACCACATCGCAAGAGACCGCCTCAGGGCACCAGCCCAGCGGCTTGGATTCACCGGAAGGCCGAATGAAGTGGCAATCGGACGGATGCTGGCCCAGGATCCGACATACAGCGCGGCTGTCGCAAGGGGCGACATGCCTGAAGCGATGCGGATTGCCGGGGAATACGAAGGCTTGTTGGATTCCGTCGAGCAGACCAGAGCCACAGTAGCTAGGGGCCAGCGTGTCGACGTTGTGAACAACGCGAGGCAGGTCATAGCGATAGGCGACATCCACGGGGACGTTTATGGGATGGTAGACCAGCTGATACGCGCCGGAGTCCTTACCGACAATAATCCGGGACTGCCCAGATACGATTCATCTGTCCCGCCCCAGACCAGATACAGTGTTCGGGAACTGCCAGAGGGCACCCAGATAGTTTTCATGGGAGACCTGATAGACAGGGGGACGACCAGCCCGCAGGTAGTTGATTTCGTCATGGACTTGCAGAGGCAGGTTCGCGGGCAGGGCTCGGAAGTGCACGTGATGCGGGGCAACCACGAGGCGATTTTCCTGAGGGTTGTGGACCTCTTCAGGGGCATGTCGACTGCGGATATCCAGCGGGCAATGACCACCCCGTCAGCCACATTCGATTTCAGCGCGTCCCTGGGCAGGGCGACACTGACAGTCCCGGACCCGTCCCGGCCCGGACAGACCAGGACCATTACGTATACGGAATTCCTTTCCGAGCACAGAGTGGCAGCGTCGCATGCGACCCTTGCGGATGTCGGCATCGCTGTCCGGGAAGCAGGAATCGCGCCGACAATTACAGCGCTCATCCAGAGATACGGGAGCTGGGAGAATGCAGTCCGGGAGATGAGCGTTCCGGGCGGCCAGCTCGAGTTCATCAGCGGGACCAGAGGCGCGGTCATAATAGACGGAAACATGTTCACGCATGGCGGCCCGGTGATGAGCGCACGCAACGTGGGCCAGCTGGATGCGCATTTCCAGAGGCTCTTTAACGATGTCCACAACCACTGGGGATGGAACTACCAGCTAGACGGCTCGCCGGGCCTGACGCTCCGGCTGAATGCAGGAAGGGACGACCACTCGGTCGATTATGTGACATTGCAACGCTGGGGCCAAAGATTCACCCGGCCCGAAGGACAGCAGTGGATGCAGGACATGGGCATCGACCACATTTATGTCGGCCATGACAAAGGCGAAAGCGTCAGGGCAGTGAATCCGCGGGTGACGAACCTCGATGCGAGCATGAGCGAGGCATACGGCGGCTATGGCGGAACACTTATCATTGACCCGCTCCAGCGCACAGGACACGTTCGGATTGTGGCCGGACGGGACCCGGTGCCATCGGCCATGAGAAGCCGGCAAAACGGGGATATCGCTCCGAGGGACACTGCAGTGCAGGACTTCACGAACGGCCGGGCCAGAACCGAGACGCTCCGCGGAAACAGGATTTCCGAGGCTGCGCAGGCGTTCATGGAGCCCCAGGCCGCAATCGGCATGAGACACGGGGAGCTTCCGGCAGGCGTGAGCTTCACGCGGATGGCAACGGACATAGTCCCGGTTCAGGGAAGGACTGGGCAGATGCAGGTGGAATTCACCATGCAGCTGCCTGGCGGCCGGAGCGAGAGGATTGTGATAGATGCGCCGGCAAGCACATTGACCGCTCCTCAAAGAAGGCAGCATTTCCAGCTGGAGATTGCACGGCAGGTCCGCAGAGTCCGCGAGGAAAGGATTACGGAGCTTGAGGCCAACGAGCGGCTGATAGAAAGGCACGGAATGACGCCGCCATCTCCGGAATTGGGGCTAAGGCTCCCTGTCGGGCCTGAGGCCGAGGGGCTCCGCGGAATCGCGAGGGCGCTGGAGCAGCTTGCGATAAGCAGCCGGGACGAGGCAGCCCTTAGGAGGGACTATCCTGAATATGCGGATTCTGTTCTCAGGTTGAGGGCCTTAAGCGGCGAAGAGAGGGCTGTCGCTACACTCAATGAAAGCAACCGGGTACTTGCAGACCGGGCTCTTGTTCGGGCAAGGGAAGCGAGCGTTGTAAGGCTCGTTGAAAATGGCGCGAGCCTGTCGATGGCTGAACGTGCTGTGGACAGGACTGTCGGCGAAGCCAGAAGGATTGCGACGCTGACTGATGGGTCGCCGACGGATATGATGATGGTCAGGCTCGTGAATGAGGCGGCCTCCAGGCGCGAAGTCCCGAGGGAGGTCGTCGCCCTTGAAATGTTCCAGTCTCTCGCCACAGATGGCGCGAGAATCAACCGCTCGACTGCGGCAGAGCGGCAGGCCGACCCGGCGCTTGGCCTCGGATATGAAGTGGCACTCGCAAGGGCGAGAAGCCAGGGAAGGGCCGCACCGGCATCAGAGGACCTGATATTCGGAGCGATGACTATGCGGGCATCCGGAACGATGGCCGATGTCACGCTTGCGTATGTCCAGGATATAAGCGCCAGGTCCGGACAGAGGGCCCCCGAGGTCATCGTCCAATTCGTCCATACGGCTTCGTTCATATTCGACAGGCTCCCGCTTGCGAACCCTCCGTCATTGCAGGAAGCCGGCCTTGTCAATTCGGCTTTCAACCTGGCTGCCAGCCTCCACATGGCGGGCATGGGGGACGTCCAGTCCGTGTTCTCGAATTCGAGGGGAAGCGGCGTCTTGGATGTTTTCCCGATAACAGACGCTTCATCTTATACCCGCGCCGGAGATGCGATGCAGATGATCGAGGGCCTGGCATTGTCAGTGCCTGAGCATGTATCGGTGTCGAGGGAACAGAGGGGAAGGACGTTCCAGGTCGAAATCCCAAGGGAACAGGCGATGGAGACGATTGTGGGTTATGCCCTTGACGATGCCCGGAGGCTGCCTGCCGAATCGAGGCTGGATTATGTCAGGTCTGTCCGGCAGGGATTCGCATGGAATGAGCGGTTGAATGAACGCGTCGGCGGAATGCTCGTGGATGCGCAGGGAAGGGCGACGCCCGCTTCGATTACGGACAGCCGGCTTCCGTTGTCCGTCTACACGTTCACGGACCCGACAGGCTTGCTTGCTAGTGCTTTGGACAGCGCCCTTGTCCGTAATGAATTGCGCCCGAACAGGATTTTCCGCACGACCGTCGAGCTGGTCAATTCCCTAAGGCGGGCTCAACAGCAGGGAACTGAAGCGGACGTAGCGTGGATTGGCCTTGTCCGCCAGAAGCTGGAGTTCATGCAGGCTCTTGAAACAAGGGGCCTCTCCAGGAAAGACCGCGAAGCCGCAGTCAAGGCATTCATGAGGGAGATGCTTCCCCAGATACAGGGGCTATATGATAATTATGTCAGGGCAGAGCTGCAGCCGACCCAGCTCACGCAGATTAGCACGGACCTCCTAGTTCATGACACAAGGGACGGATTCATCAACACCCTCGGTACTGCGTATCGGCAGATGCTGCCCCCGGAGATGGGCATCACGCCGGAGTTTGCTGCCGGCAATACGGAACTGGTCCTGGACCTCGGAGCATTCAGGCGGGACCTGAATAGGTACACCGCCGGAGGTGAGGCTCCGGGCGCGAATTCCGAGCAGTTTGCCGGTTCAGCCCAATGGGGCAGCCAGAGACGGCCATACATGAGGGGAGAGGCGTTCGACGAAGTCATACCTGTGCTGGATGCGGCGACGAGGGCGAGGTCCCAGGGACCAGAGGCTTTCCGGGATTTCAAATTCTCCCAGGAATTCCACGATGAGCTGCTCGCGAGGCATCCGGGACAGCTTCCCGGCGGCAGGGTCCAGGGTGAGGAACTTTTCCAGACCTGGAGGCAGGATTATCGGACGACCCCGACAGTCCAGGGAAGGAGGTACGAACTGAGCGAAACGGGTTCGTTCGAGGACGCCATCTATGGGGGCCGTGTGGCAGGGGAGCTGACCTGCCAGGACACCAGGTACGGCAGGATGCATGTCACCGGAGTCGTAGGGACAGTAGAGCTTCCGTGGGTGAGGCAGGTCATAGTCAGGGACCCGGATAACGGCCAGATTTTATATCGGAGGAGGCTGTTCCTTGTGAGCGGGGACGACGGAAGGCCAGTTCTCCTGATGCAGCCCGAATACGGGGCAAGAGGGCTTCCCGGCAGGGACGAAATACGCGACTTGATAACGAGTCAGATTAGGGCGAGGTATGAGGCGCTCGGGGTTGAAGTCAGGGACATGCCGAACGCCGCCTTGTCCGTCGCGACTCCGACCGTAGAATTCCCCCAGGGCATAAATGCGGGATACAGCACATATAATAGCGGGCGTTCGCCCATATTCTACATCGACAGCAACGCCTGGTGGATTGGCGCGGGCAGCCCCGACGCTGGAATAACCCTCGGCCAGAACGGCCTGCATGTCCGGCGGCCCGGCCAGGGCATGCACTTCGGCAGCGACTGGTCAGGCAGGATAGACATATCACGGGTGGCTCCGCCAGCGCCGTAGCGATGAGTGATTTCCATGGATGAGGATGAAACAAGATTGGAGATACGGAAGTTATTCTACACCATTATCGCAGATTACCGGGGAGGCAAGCGCCTGGAAGCGAGGGATGCGTTATCAGCCATGGGCGACGATGAGAAAACGCTCGCAGATGCCGCATGGAGAATCAGCGAAGCCATCTACGGAGATGGGAACGATGCCGGGATTTCAGAGGCGGCCGCATGCTTCGACATGTTCCCGGAAAGCGGATTCTGGAACCAGTTCTCCGAGACGAGCGGCCAGGTCCTGATGGACCGGGCGATTCGAGGGGGCATGCCACAAGACAAGAAAAAGATGCTCTTCGAAAACGGGCTCCGGCTCGTTAGCAAGGCCGGAGGCGCAGGGTTCCCGCTTTCCAAAGAAACTCTCGGCCTCGTATCAGAGGGAAAGGCGATTTTCAAGGAAAGCGCGCAGGCGGCTGACAGGATTCTCATGAGCTCCGATGACAAAAAATCATTCCGGAAAACGGAAAAGCCGGCTGCGGGAACGAAAGTAGCAAAAAGAAAGAGGGCTTAGCGCGAACGCAATCTCGCGATGAATTTCTCGATGCCGTCTTGCCGGGAATTCGGGTCCCGTATCTGGTGCTCCAAAGATGGTAGGCGCATCCCGTCTAGCACATCCGGATGGTCCCGGTCGATATATCTCCCCATGAGGATGCCGCTACCCGTCTCGAATACTGAAAAATACCACAAACGAACCCAGGAATCGACTTGCTCCAAAGTTTCGCCGGGGGCCCAGGGCTCTGCACGCCTGCTTTTCAGATCATAGAATTCGACGCCCTCAGGATAAGTCGAGCACCGGACTTTCCGATGGAAACCGAGCCGAGTATACAGCATCGGGTCGATGTCGCCGAGAACCCTTGCGAGTTCGCGCATGGCGCTGTGGACCGATATTGTTTTCGGCGGCACTGCGATAATCTTCGCGATGGAATCAGGTGGGGCCATGAGCCTATCCAACCGGGGGCGTCCCTTTTCCATGGACTCTGGATTCTCGGGAAATCGGATTATGTTGCTCCCTGCCCCCATTTTTCCACCCATGAAGATTAACGGTTTTTTCGTTTATTTATTGGTATCACTGGGAAATTGGCGCGAAGGCTTTTTAAATAGTGGGATTTTATTGTAAATATTGTAGTTATAAGTAGTAATAACTGTTCGATTGTGTGGTCTTTTTAAATCGTTCGCAGCTAAGTGCAGGTATGACAGAGGGGAGCTGCACGGCAATGTCGGGAGTATCCGTAAAACGGGGAATGAACGAACTGAGGACTGATGTCAGGTTCTACAGGAAGACTCTCGAGCGGCTCAGCACCGGCAATGGAGTCGGCTGGGATTGCACAGCAAGGCAGGATGCGTTCCTTGACGCGATACCCGTCCTCGACGGAGCCGCCTCCAGCTTCAATAAAGGCGAGGATGCATTCGCCCGCTTCAAGTTCGGGAATGATTTCCGGACTGAACTCGAAGGAAGATTCGGGCATGCGGGCGAGGTCCTTTTTTATCTCTGGCGCGACGATGCCAGTTTCACACTCTCTTTGAACGGCTGCACATTCACGCTCGCTGAAACAGGGGCATTCCCCGATGCGTTCTACGGGGGGATAGTCAAGGGGATGCCCACATGCGTCGACCCCCGCAACGGCTCGTTCCATGTCGGAGGCATCATCGGCACAATCGAGCTTCCCTGGGTGAAGCAGGTGGTCGCGACGCTTCCAGATGAGAGGGAGTTCGTCTTCAGGAGGCGGGTCTTCCTCGTGGACGGGGGGGACCATCCGATAATGGCAATCCAGCCGATATACCAGGGCCTTGCCGATTCCGATGCCTGCATCGTCAATGCGGCGCTAATCGATGCGCTGAGGATGAAATACGATGGCAAGGCTGAAGTCAGGGAGATGCCGCATTCGATGCTGAGCCACGAGGTTAAAACGCACGATTATCCGGAAGGAATCAATACTGGCTATTCGACATTCCGCAGCGGAAGGTCGCCGCTATTCTATATTGACAGCAATTGCCATTCCTGGAATATGGGGGATTGCTGCATCGCCCGGAACGGGTTGCATGGCAGGAGATACGGCGAGCAGGCGAGATTCCCGCGGGGATGGTCGTCCGAACACCAGCTCCTTCCGGAACATCTCCGATAAAAGGCCCGCTGGCTCCGGCGGCCGCGCACAACGCTCCGGATGAAGGCGGATAGGAAGCAGGCGGGCTATTTTTGTTATTATAACTGGTTAAAAAGGTTTATTTAAATATTGTCTCTTATAATTACAATTCCATGGCATTAGTGGGAAGGACACCGCTCCTGCTTGCTTTCGGTGAGCACCCTGCCGAGTGCGGCGGGATACGTTACGGGGCGGATAAAAGATTCTTCAAATCAGCGGTAGTGCCGTTCCTGGAAGAGCACGTGGAAAGGCGGGGTGCAAAAGCCGCAATCATCTTTGAATTCAACATGGGTTTCGACCTCCAGGGTTATGACCGGCTTAATCCGGCCCATGTCAAGGCCGTGCATGATTTGGTCGCCCAGACCGGGAAGGATATGGGGGACGCCGTATCACCAAGCCTGGACGCAGGCGCCGAAATAGGCGCGAACGCATACTGGTTCGACTGGGGTTTCCTCGACAAGGTCATCGCGATTAACTCCTATAAGCCGGGCCGGGTGAAAAACATCGTTGAACCCCTAGGGATGGACACCGCGTGGAACATGTGGGACCAGGCACTGGTCTCTGATGCCATGCGGAAAGCGGGGACTTTTGAGGAGAGGGTGGAAATCGAGAAGGAAGTGATAAAATATTCTGCGAGGACGTGCATCCAAAGGAGCAGGCGCGTCGCGGAACTCGCCAGAAGCATGCGCGGGCAGGAGCCGCAGATGGCAATCGTCATTCCGCGCGGCTATGCGCATTCCGGAATGGTTGCGTTTTTTGGCCAGGAGGAATTCGCCATCACGTGCGTTTCCCACATGAGGGGGGCTCCGCGATTCTCAACCGACATAATTATCGAAGCGTTCGGGCGGGAGGTCAGCGAAGATGAGTGGAGGCGCCATGCCGCGCTGTCGCTGCGCTTCAGCAGCTATGCTTTAACCAATGGCGAGCGGTTCTTGCGCGAGGCATGCAAGGGTGGCGGCTATGATGAGGACACCCTCCGGATGCTCAGCGTGGAAGCAAGAAGGTACGCCCTGGATTTGGAAGCGCGGGGAGAGCTGTATTCGGGCGGAGAAATAGAAGTCGCGGGAAGTGCGGCTGGAATAAAATAGGGAAAAAATCAAGCCGCGCTCTCAGGCGGTTTTGAGCTGGTGGTCTCGAGCCCTTCGGGAGCGACCATCTTCAGCGTCCCGTCATAGACCGCGTACAGGCCTTTCTTCGCCGCTTCTTCGGTGGCTGCCGAAGCCACGGCCGAGTCGATGGAACGCCGTATCTTGGACCAGTCGCACTCGGGCGGGGCGTTGCGGTGGCAGAAAAGCGGCTCGCGCACTGCTATCCGGCGTGACGCATCGAAGAGCACGAAATACACGGTGCTCGATGTCTCGTAAAGCACGATTCCGTAGTCGGTGTTCGGAAGGAAAACCTTACCCACACCCAAACCACGGACCAGGCTGCTCAAATCGGGATTCTCGCCCGTGGAATAGAAACGGGAGGCGACTCCTTCGAAAAAGAAAAGCTCGGGCGGCACGGAAATGGACGATTCCACCGCGCTGTCCCAACCCCGCGACAGCATCTTGAGCCCGTTTATCACCTGCTGCGCAGAGCGCTTCTCGGCCGGGGGTATAGGGATTGGCCCCGCCCTGGCATTTTCGGTTTGGGATTTGAGTTTTTGGTAGTATGACGCCGGAGGGCATTTGACAAGACGCGGACGGAGTTCGTCGCCGTCTTTCGGTTTGCACTTGACCATGGGAGATAGATTGGGAGAAACTGTTTTTAAGCGCAACCGGAACATGTTTTTTGATGGGCGCTGCCAGAATATCGCGCCGTTGGCGTGACGCCATTAAAATATATCACAAATAACCATGGGTGACCTCTAAAAGCGCACGATACAACCGAATCACACCACCATGCCGCAGAAATAGTCACATGTTTTCATGTAGGTTTAAATACCTTATGGGGCTAATTTATTTTAGTTCATGCTCATTTTGTAGTGCATGGGAGGATAACTGGTCGCCTTGCCAGCGCAGCGATGCGCTGGCCTAATTTTATTTACCCGTGCGTTTTTTTCCCCTATCTTCAGCCATGACCGGGAAAAACATATTACCGGCCGTTCAGAGCGTCGATTTCCTTCGATAATTGCGGGATATAGGCATTGACGGCGTCTTCGGGTTTCAGAAGAAGGACTCCGAGTTTTCGGGAAAGCGGCTCAAGGCGGACATAGAGCCGGTATGCCCCAAGCCTCAGGTCATCCGCGCCGATTGTGAAGAAGCCGGAATCGAGCAGCTCTGTTGCGGCCCTGGACACATTGGCGGCCCGGGCCTTGTCCGCAGGGGTCTTGGCGGCCTTCGTTATGCCCTCAACCTGGTCCAGGAAGTACATGGCGATGGCGATTCTCGCAATCCTGAGCCTGAAATCTGCCGGATATGCCTGCGTGTCGCTCCAGAACAGGGGAGCAAGGCGCTTGGTCTCTTCACGCACCCGCACCCGGATTTCCTTGAACTGCCAGCGCCCCGCAAGGGGCTCTGACTCGGGGTGATGCTGTGGAAGGCGGGGTTTATCGGGAGCAGGATGGGGTTTTGCCGCCCGGGTGTGGTGATGGGCTTGCTTGTTCATGGCAAAGTACTGTAGCAGATAAAGATATATAATAGAAATCAGTATCTAGACCATGGCCGGAAAAGACAGGATCAGTCCCCAAAAAAGCGGAACAGATGGCGGGGAAAATCCGGCCGCGGACATGCCGATTACGGAAAAAAACATCGGCAGGGTCGAGGAAGAGACAATAGCAAAGGCGAGCGAGGCGATTCGCGTTCTTGAGGATGCCCTCGCGAAGTGGGATGCCCAGGAGAAGAAGCCGGAGGAGTACGAACAGGATTTCGAGGGCCTTCGGCAGTTATACGGGGAGCTCGTGGACTGGGAGCAGCGAATCCTGAAATCCAGGGCGAGCGATGAGCGGCTGGATTTCTATTCGAGGGTGGATAGGCTCCTGGTTTTTGCCAGGATTTTCACATCCCGCAGGTGAACACATGCCGCCACCGAAAGCCATGGAGAAACCTGAGGAAACGACGAGGCCCCCAGTGCAGCAGCCTCCGCAGATGGGCCCGATGATACCCCAGGGGCCGGCAATCCAGACGAACCCTGGAGATGTCGCCAGGTCGGCCCAGGCCGGATTGGGGCCGGCACATAACCAAGCCGACAGCATATTGCGCAATGCGCCCGCCACTCCAGCCGAGCTTTCAAGGGAGCTTCAAGCAGACATCGCCAAATTGCAAAAATATGTTGGCCTCCAGGTCGGAGGGAATGAAAGCGCCGGCGGCCATAATTACGAAAGAGAAGCCGGCCAGATTGGCGTTTACCTGCTTATCGCCGATACCAGGATTTCGGGCCAGCACGGGGTCCCCCAGGATTTGAATATGGCCCGGGAAGCGATTGCCGCATTCGATGCGTATGAAGCAAGGCTCGATAATGCCGCCGAGACGCATAAGCGCGTCGAGAACCTGGGCACTGAGGATGCCCACCACATAGGGGCAGACATCTCCCGCTCGGTGGGCAGCTTCTTTTTTACGGAGCCCAGGAGGTCCGATGCGTCCGTGGAGGTCGCCGGATTATACGCAAGCAGACCAGAGGTTTTCCCGCCTAACAGCGTGGAAACAAGAACACTTATCGGGTCGCTGGACCGCCTTTCGGATTCCAGGATACGGATGAGCGACTCAGACATCAGCGCGGCAGTTCAGGGCGCGCACGAAGTGTTCGACAGGTCTGTTGCCAGGTTCGAAGGGCACATGCAGCAGCAGCTCCAGGCCATGCTGATGCAGATACAAAGCATCTCGGCGGCGGGGAAGATGACCGAGGAGCTTGAAAAGCTCAAGGAAAAAATCAAGGAGCTCCTGGAGAAGACCGAAAAGAAATCATCCACTAAGGAAGAGGAGGAAAAGGCGGCCGACCTGGAAAGCAGGGTGCAGAAGGAAGCGTTCAAGATCCTCGAGTCCGCGCTTGAGGAGATAGGCGCCCCGAAGCAGCTTATCGCCGCAATCAAGCGCGAGGGCGAGCTTGTCAACAAGGCGGCAAGGCGGCTGCTCTTGCGCCTGGGCCTGAATTTTCTCAGCAGCAAGGATGCGCTTTCGGACCCGCAGAGCAAGGAGCAGGTAGGCAAGGCTGCAGAGGCGTTGATGGGCACGGCGAAGAAAAGCGCCGCGCCCGAGCAGGTGAGGCAGGCGCTAACGAGCGTCAGCGCCTTCATCCGGGCTGCCGAGGCCAAAGGCAAGGCGGTGGCGCAGGGGATGGCGCGAGCCCTTGAGGAGCGCACAGGGCTGCTGAAGAAGGCCGTGGAATTCCTGGAGCAGGCGGAGAAGCATGAGACCAACGAGGCGGTGAAGAAAGCGTATGCCGACCTCCGGGGCCAGCTGACGAAGCTGCTCGACGCCATGCGGCAGAAAGACGGGCTGCAGAAAACCGACCAGCAGTTCACCAGGGTGATGGGAGCCATCGCATATGCGCGAAGCGCGTTCGAGAAGCTGCTCCATACCCCGGAGAGCACAGATTCGCAGAAAAAGGAGAAGGCCGCGCTCGGCACGCTGTTCGCTAACGCCATTCGCTCGGCAATCGAGGACCCCGTCTCAGAAAAGACGAAGATGCTGCAGGGCCTCGCGGACACGTTCATGCGCTCGGTCGACCCGGACCTCAAGGCGAGAATCAGCGGATGGAGCGACGCCCTTTTCCGAAACAAAAAAGTGGACGAGGTCAAAACGGAGATATGCTCGTTCCTGTCCAAGAAGGCCGAATCAGTCCTGGGGATGATTGCGGAGCCGAAGATCAAGGAGGCGCTCGGGGCGTTCCTCGGCATACTCAAAGAACCGAAGAAGGCCGGCGCCGAGGACATCCTGCGCGCCAGCAATGCGCTCGCACTCGGCGAGAGGTTCGCGCGCGATGTATCGCCGAAAGCGCAGAAGGACGACAAGGTGAAGGATGCTGCGGCGAAGTTCTTCAGCAGGGCAATGGAAGCGCTGAGGCTGGGGGCGCATGACGACGCCTCGTTCCAAATCGACCTGGCCAAGAAATACGTGGACGCCCCGCCGAAGGAAAGGGAGGATGCCGAGAAACTGTCTTTAAGGGTGCGCTCGTCCACTTTGACGGCGAGAGCGGGGACGACAGAAGGGGGGATGGAACAGGTCCAGCGCGACAGGGTCCGCAGCGATTTGCAGCGCGAAAGGGCGGACTTGCCGGGACTGGTTTTGCGCGCGCCCAAGGCGCTCCAGGGCCAGGTCACAAACCTCATCGGCTCCATCGACAAGGTCCTCCGGAGGCTTGAAGACCCTGCGGAATCCCAAGGCGTCAGCGAGGACGAAGTCAAGCTCCTTTCAGGCAGGATAGTCGCCCTGAAAAAAGTCATGGAGGACATGCGGAAGGTTGGCACCGCGGGAATTGGCAATAGCCTCGCCACCGCATACGATTCTGCGCTTACTGCGCTTGCGCAGGGGGATTTGGCAGGATACAACATGCTGATGCTCTCGGCAAGCGAGCTGAAGGCGACCCAGGGGAGCGACCGGGTTTCGACCTCGTTCCGGAAAGCCGTCATGGACGGCATCGGCGCCTTCAACGCCGCGAAGACGCCCGAGGAACGGACAGCCGCGCTCGCGAAGATTGGCAAGACGATTTCACAGGCCCTTTGCGCCGGACTCGACCGGATAGCAAAAGGGCAGGACGAGGAAACCGCGAAAAAATTCGCAGCCATCAAGGCCAGGATAAGCGCGGATGATGTTAGCGCGGAGAACCTGAACCGGGCGAGGCAGGCAATCGGCATCGGGGACAGCGTAGGGAGCGCGCTGCGCGCATACAGGCCTTCGCGGGGCGAGTTGATTGATGAGACGAAAAAGGCGGTCTCCGGGATTCTCCAGAGGGCCCTTGATTTGCTCGCAACGGATGGGGACGCCTCGGCCGCAAGCACGCAGGGTTTCATCGCCCAGAAGTACCTGCAGATGCCCCCGGGCGCGCATAGGGACGAAATCGAGGCTCTTTCAAAGAGAATCGCGATCAACCCTGAGGCGGCGGGCGACATCCAGACATATATTACGGTGAACGACAAGGCGGCCATGATAAGGAAGCAGATGGAGGGCCTGCCAAAGAACAGCCCGGCATTAGCCGCGCTCGAGAGGATAGCGGCCGAGCTGGAAAGGGTGAAGGCGGCCATCGCGAACGGCCAGGAGCTGATAACGAAAGAGCAGGTCGACGCCAGGGTGCCATATGTCAACGAGATGTATGCGAGAGGCGGGCGGATTCGGACGCTCATAAACGAGGAAGCGGGAAAGATTTTATCAGCCGCCAAGGAGCGCGGCGAGGAGATGACCCCCGAAGATGCGTTCAAGCTGGCGATTTACAGTTGCGCCGCGGAAACCGAGCGCGCGGCCGAGAAAGAGCGCGTCATGGGGCTGGTTGCCCTTTCGGACGTTGTCCAAAAAGGAGGGCGGAACCCGGACAAGAGGCTCGTCGAGATTGTGGCACACTCGACATCGGCATACATGGTCCGCGATATAGACGGCGGAAAAATACTGCTGGATGCCGCATCAATCTATCAGTCATACCCGGATAGGAGAGGACGCGAGGAAGCGTATGCGATAGCACAAGGATTCGACGCGAACAAGCTGGATATCCGGACTGCATCCTTCATGCTGGGCATATTATCCGAGGAGCGCGCGGGGTTGGAGAGCGCAGTGAAAGACAAGACCCTGCTCCGGAACTCGACTGCGTACCTGGACCTTTCCCTGATTGCCGCAAGGAACGGGGACATGGAAGGGGCGGCGCTCTTCCGGAGGATGGGCTTTTCGTACCTCCGGCTGGCCGGTGCCGACCCGGCGAACCTGACAAAGGAAGAGCGCGAAAAGCGCGCGGCCGCCATGGCGGATATCGAGAAGCGCATGGGAGACTACCGGAAAAATCCGGACATCGCAGGCGGAAAAAGGCTTCTGGATATCGGTGCGGAGGGAAGGGCAGGCTGGGAGCCCAAACCAGGCAGCATAACGAATGCCGCCGCTTCCGCCGCGCTTGCGAAGAAGCCGCTCCGGGAAGGGCTGGGGGCGGATTTCGAAGCGGCTGAATCCGCATCGATTGACGTTTCATCATCATCGCAGATGCTCGCTGGGGCGGCAGGCCTCAATGTCCTTTCCGGAATCAGCGCAACCGAAAACGCGAGACGGGACGCCGGATGGCGCGCCGAATCGGCAAGGCTCACGGGGCTGGCGGATGCCGCCCGTGCCAGAAAAGACGAGACGCTCGCGGAATATTATGACGGGGAAGCCAGAAGGACCGACCGGACGTTTGTCACAGAGTCGGCAGGACGGGCGAAAAAGTTCCTGACTCAAGGCGCTGATGAAGCCGCGGTCGCGGACCGGCTCGAAGCAAGGGCCGCAAAGGCAAGCGCGGAATCCGCTGCGGCGGAAAAGGCCGGAGACAGGCGGAATGCGGCAGCGCTCGGGGAAGAGGCGGCGAAACTGCGCGGGGAGGCCCAGCTGCACAGAAGCGCATCCGCGGATTTCATGCTGCGGGCCGAAGAGATACGGAAGGACCTTGATGCGCTGGATGCCAGCGTCCGCACGGTGAATACGCTGGGCAGGGAGAGCGGAAGGCTCGCGCTCGGGATAGCAGTCAAGACGAACGTGGCCCTCGGCGAAGGATACGATGTCGATGCCATGGGGGAGCCCCTCGTCAGGCTTGAGGCTGATGAAAACGGGGAGGCGAAAGCCGTGCCCGCATCCGGACTGACCGCAAGGCGCGGGCAGGAGCTGTCCGCGCAGGCGGAGGATGCGTCGAAAGCGGGGCGGGGCGCGGTATTGGAGCAGCAGAACATAATGAGGACGAGGAACGCAGGGCTGGCGAATGCGAAAGCGCAACTGCACGATTTCAATATCAGCAAGGCCGGTGAGCTGATTGGGAAGATGTTGTCCGGCCTGCCGAAAGCAAGGTGGGTGGAAATCATCCAGACATACACAGGCCTCGCTGCCAGCGACGAGGAGAAAGCGAACCCGGACCTTTTCCTCAGGAGGGTGTTCTCAGGAAACGCGGACAAGTCGCTCCCGGCTGCAAGCATGGAGGGTTTGAAAAAGCTCTATTTCGGGCTCGCGAACATGACAGGGGCCAAGCTCACATTCACCGATGAGAAAGGCGACACGAAAACCGCGTTCGACCCGGAGGAAAACGAGAAGGCGTACCGGGCCGCCTCCGGCCTGTGGTGGAGCGAGAATTTCGGGGGCGCATCAGCATTCACAAGGTCGGCCAGGCTGTCGATGCAGAGCGGCGCGTTCATAGCAGGAGTCTACGTCGACGCAAGGGCTCTGCGCGAGGATATTGCGCGCTCCAGCGGCCCCAAGGGAAGCGGTTTTGTCGTAGGCTCGCATGGCCCGCACGGAATGGGATTCATTGACACTGGCGATTACAACCTCCTCAAGCAGATGATAGCGCACATGCCCGAATCTGAGCAGGCCGAGCTGTTAGCGGACCTGGAGCGGTGCGGCAATGAAAGCTCCGGCCAGCTCGCACGCGAGCTGCTATTCGGCAGGATGGGCCTGTATGGCCGGAGTCTCGCGCAGACAATCATCGATGGGGGGCTCATATACTACGATGAGAAGAGCCTCGTGGCAAGCGCTGTCGATGCACGCGCAAAGGCGGCGCGGGGCGACATCTCGCAGGCTGAGCGGGATTTGGCCGCGGTGGAGAAAAAAGCGGATAACGATTATTCCCAGCAGCAGATGGACAACCAGAGGGTTTCCCACGACTATGCCGAATTCGATTACATAAAAAGGTCATATACGGAGCCGGAAAAGATGCTTCCGGAGCTTCCCGAGGCGGAAGGCGAGGATGACGAGAAGGCGCAGCGCGGCCGCGCTAGCGTCCAAGGCGTCCGGGACGAATTGAAACCCTCGACCGAGGCATACCGGAAAGCCCTCAAGAAAAGGGCCCGCGAAAATGCGGATGCATCGGGCGCGACCCTCAAGGCGAGGCAGGCCATAGCGCGCTCGGGGAGGATGAGGCTGAACGGCGCGGCCATCTACGGCGTCCTCAGCGGGGTTGAGGACCTCGACAAGGGCCTTTCGGCCAGGCTCCAGGCGGCTTCCGGCCTCGAAGGCGCGGAGCGGGATGCGATGCTGGGCGAGATTTGGGAGGACGTCGTCAAGAACAAGCCCGCGCTCCTGATGATGGCGGTAGGGGGGGCAAAGAGGGATTCCTCGTTCACGCCGGACGAGATAGCCCAGCTCACAGCCATTGCCGGAAGCAATTTAGTACGGACCCAGAATCGGGATTGGGACTTGAATGTGGCGCCGGAAGCGAAGAAGCGCATGGAGAAGGAAAGGAAGTTCCGCATGGACCGCCTCGCCACGAGGGACAAGGAAGAGAGGCGCAAACTC
Organism: archaeon; assembly: GCA_020053355.1. Classification (GTDB taxonomy): domain Archaea; phylum Micrarchaeota; class Micrarchaeia; order Anstonellales; family Bilamarchaeaceae; genus Bilamarchaeum. Next base: position 16,564 of record JAGVNI010000010.1, read on the forward strand.
GGGGAAATGGCGGATGACGCGCGGGTGAGCTCGATTGGAATGTCGGAGCACGGCTACGGTTTCACCGAGGACCCGGTCCGGGTGGCGGCGGTAATCAAGCACGACCACGAGGACAACCAGCGGGACTGGAACATGATATTCTCGCGCTCTGTCGAGGATAAGTATACGACAGAACGCCCGGGCGAGGCAGGGTATCGGGCGGAAACCAAAGAGTTCGCCGAATCGCTTGCCAACCAAGAGACCGACCTCCAGTATCTCATGGCGGGATACAGGAGGACGGCGGACAACAAGCTGGAAAAAGTCGATATGACGCCGGAAGAATACACGCGCGTTGCCGAGGCTTACAACCAGTTCATGATCCTGAAGGGGAACCTCCAGACGCGCCTCGCATCGACTGATGCCGCGCTTGCATGGGGGGCTGAGAAAGGATATATCAAAACGGTCGCAGGCAGGATGGATGGGTTCTATCAATCCGCCCAGATTGTAACGCAAGGAACTGAGGAGGAGAGGCGTGAGGCGATAGAGAAGAGACACCTCGCAGTAGCGGAATCCAAGCAGAAATACGATAGGGCTGAACCAGTAGGAAGGGACGGCATAGACCTGAATTACAGGACACGCATGTACAGCGACGACATGGCGAATGTGCAGGCCGGAGTGGACGTGGGCGTCGCGGTCGTGAAGACCGCCGGCTACGGCGTGGCTTTCGCAGTCGGCGGCCCGGTGGCATGGGTCGCAGGAGGCGCCGGCGCGGTGGAAGGCGCGATAGGCGCGTATGATTATTACGACTCCTGCGGCGGCGACTTGAGCATGATGACGACCGGCGAAACCGCGTACCTCATTTTCCAGGGCGCGATGGCCGCCGGCTCAGCGGTCGCGCCGTTCCTCGGCGAGGCCAGGACAGCTGCGGCAGGCGTCGAAGGGACAGTAGAAGCGGTCGCAGTCGGAAGGGGCACTCTGCCGATAGGGACGAGGCTCCTTGAGAGCGGGAAGACGGGTTTCGGATATCTCATGATTTTAGGCGGCGCGGCCCAGTCGACTATCGGAATCATGGACATAAGCGAAGCGGATTCGAGCCAGATGCCCACGTGGGCAAAGTTCGCCAATGCGGCGCTCATGGGCCTCCAGGGCGGCGTACAGCCTGGGCTGCATGTCCTCCGGGGCAGGCAGGCGGCCAGGACCGGCCTGCCGGCAATTCGAGGGAGGGGGCAGCAAATCGGGGAGATGCTGCTATTCGGCACCCCGCTTGATGACGCCCATGCCATCCGCGCGCAGTATGCCGAGGGGCTTGAGCGGGCGGCCGTGAACAACGAGCTGGGCAGGCTGGGGATACAGGACAGGGCTGCATTCGCTGACTATGCGCAAGCTAGAAGGGCATCTTCTCCAGGAGAGCAGCTCGACATCGTAGTGCGGTACGAGCAGGCAAGGAGCGCCAACAAGGACATCACGTTCAAGGATTTTACGGGCATGAATGACAGGTTTGACAATGCGCGCAAGGTGAAACCGGACCTCCGGTTCGAGGATTTCGCTTTGGGCGAAGTCAAAATGAACGCGGAAGAGCTTAGGGCGAGGAGCAAGGCCGCGCAGGAGGCGAAAAAATCAAGCGAGGAGGGCGCGTCGATACCGGATTTGCGCAGGCAGGCTGCAGACCTGCAGAAGAAGGCGGATTACCTACCACGGGAGAGGGCAGGGGAAGCGGTGGACCTTATCCGCAGGGCTAATGCATATGAGAAGGAAGCCGACCGGAGAAGGGTGGAAGTGGAGCAGGGATTGCGCAGCGAATATTCGTCCAATGCCATCACGCATGGTTCGGGCGCGCAGACGGTATACTCGGTCGGGATAACTGGGGTGACGGGCTATGGGCCCAAACACATGAAAGTCGCGACCGAGCTGGCGGCCGTAGGCGAGCAGGTCTCAAGCGGCCAGATGTCGATTGATGAGGCAGCAGGAAGGCTGAGGGCAAACCTCAAGGCCAGGGGGATAGAAATCGACCACAAGCAATCCGTCGATGCTGTCATGTCCCTCTTCGTCGGCAGGGAGAACAGGTTCAGCAGCGGAAATACTCTTGGGAAATACGAGGATACGCGGATGGAAGGCCGCAGGATGCAGCTTGAGGTCGCTTTGGAAGTGGCGGCCCAGAAGCTCCCGGGAATGGAGGAGCAGGTGCGGCTGGCGGAAGAGCCACGCGCAGCGGTTGCCGAAGCTGCACCCAAGGCCGCAGAGGCGGGCGGGGAAGGGCACGCAGTTCCTGCCCAGCATGTCATTGAAGGCGCGAAACCCGGAGAGCTGCTCCGCATCCAGCCGGAAGCAGAAGCTGTGCCTCGCGCGATGGCGGTCGGGGCGGAGGAAATGGCAGGGGCGCCGGAAGCGAGGGAAGCGCCTAAACTCAGGCTCGTTCCCAGGCCCGAGGGGGAAGCCGGAGCCGGCCCCGCAGCGAAAGAAAAGGGGCCGAAAGCGCCGGATGCGGAGACGATTGCGAAATACGAACACGATATCGAGGGGTTCACGCACCCGGAGCAGGTTGCCGAACGGATTGCAATCGAGCGGGAGATGGGGCAGGATACGGAAGTCCTGCGCATCGCGGAAGCGAAACTCGGATTGCGAGGGGATATCAGCAGGACCGAGGCTAATGCGATTTTAGAACAATGGGAGAAAGCAGGCGATGCCCGCGCGAAAATAGTGGACAGGCTGGTGAGCGACAACCAGTTCACAGAGCATATGGACCCGGTGCAAAGGGCGCTCTTCGCGCAGGCAAGGAAGGCGCTCGGCCCTGATGCCCAGCCATCGAAAGTGATGGACGCCTATTTCGGATTGCGCGCCCGGAGGGAGCAGCTTCCGGAAACCGCCGAAGGGCTCGCTGCGATGGACCGGAGCCATGAGCATGCACCGGATTCAGACAAGCTGGTAGCGGGCATGAAATCCGCGGCCAAAGAGGATTATGCGAAAGCGCTGGAGCTGCGGGCGCAGGCGGATGGGATGAGCGGCGCGCAAAGGGAGCAGGTGCTCATCCGGGCGGAGGAACTCGAAGCAAGGGCAGGCAGGCTTTCCCGGACAAATGCGGCGCTGACCGCGCTCAAGGAAGAAAGCACCGGCCCAGGACGCGCGCGCGTGCTCGCTGAGTTCGAGACTGCGCGCAGGGCTGCGCTCCATTCCGAGGCAGCCGGCCGTGCAAGGGACAGGATGACGCCGGAGCAGGTCGCGATCGAGGAGCGCCAGGCAATCGATGCGTATGCAAAATCCAAAGGAATCAGCCCGGAGATACTCGCCGAGGTTTATGAAAATGGCGGGACGGCCGGGAGGCTTGCCGTCCTCGATGCCATGGGCATGGGAACGCCGTTTGAAGCGGAGCGCAATCAGATTGCCGCGGCCAGGAAAAGGCTCGATGCGATTGCCGACACCCCGGCGAATGCGGCGGGCAGGCAGGAGTTATCGACGAGGATACGCGAATTGGAAAACAGGTACAATGCCATGGTGAGCGGCCTCTTCGAGATGGGCGTGATGGGCGACCTCGGCGGCAGGATTTCGCAGCTGAAGGGCTTTGAGGGCGCAGCCGTCAAGGACATAACATTCCATGGCGGCATGCGCGGCATATACCGCATAGAATTCACGGACGGGAGGAGGCTGCTTGTCAAAACCGAGGACCTCTCCCCGGCCCAATTCGGCCTCCGGCGGGTTAGGAACGAGGGGCTGATATCTTCCGAAATCCACCAGGGCGGGGAGTACAAGAGGCACTACAAGGACCCGGACACCGGCCACACCATTTCGGAGACCAGGCGCGTGGGATTCATGGAGGACATCCACGACCTTGCAGGCACCGAGCAGACCGCGAGGCTTGCTGATGGCAGCGTGAAGCAGGGCACGGTGGAAGGCGTCGCCCTGTTCAGGGATGAAGTGCTTAAGCCCCCGGCAGACCCGGGCGCGGGCGCCTCGCCGGAGCAGAAGCGGGCGTATGATAAAGCCATGAAAGCGTACCTCGAAAATCCGGTTGTCAGGGAGTTCTGGAAAGCGGCATCGACACCGGAAGGGAGGGAGGAAATTTTCAAGGCATGGCGCGCGTACCATGAGATGTCCCGCAGGGCCGGGCTGATGGACCGGCACACGCGAAACACCGCGCTCGTCCTTTTCCGGGACAGCGAAGGGACGCTGCATATAACTTTCCAGCCCTTCGACATGGACGGAGTCGGCGCAAGGATTTTCACGAAGGCGGGAAGTGACAGGCTGGACCTGTCGCTATTCAACAATGACTTCGGCCAGGCAAGCGCAGGCATGCTCGCACAGTTCGCGGAGGGGATGAAAAACGCGGCATCGCTGATGATACCGGAGAATGCGCCGTCCTCCAAGCTCCCGCCAGGCAAGAATGTGCCGCTCTCAGAGCGCCCGCCGGGGATAGACCAATTGTATTCGGAATTTTTCAGCCCGGCTGCGGAAGCAGGAGCCCACCTTCCCGCCGACACCGCCGACATGCGCGCACGGGCAGGGAGGATTACCGATGAGCATGATGGCAAGCCGATGGGGCTGGGATTCGACGCGACAAGCGGGGAGATGCCAAGGGTCGGGGAGCTGGTCGTGCAGGGCGGGCGCCAAAGGCAAATCGAGAATGCGGAGGGGAGGGTGACGCATTATCGGGACGAGCAGGCCAGGGTGGATGAGGCGCTCCAGGGTGAAGAAGGAGTCGGAGCGAGGGACAGGTTCAACGACAGGCAGCCGGGCATCGTGCGCGACGAGATTGCCAAGAAGCTGACTGCTATGGCTGAGAAGATTTCGCAGGGAGAGGCGGTTCCGCATGACAATCCATTATATCCTGTCGCCGAGCGCATCGCACGCGACCCGGATTTTGCCGACCCGGCAAAAAGGCGCTCGATTGCAGAGAGGGAATTGACAGCCCGGCAGCCCCAGGAAGAGGAAATCGAAATCCATGTTGAAACAGAGGCCATTTCTGAGCCGGAAGGGACCACCCCCCTCCGCAAGGTGACGCCTCAGGCACGCGAGGATACGACCACACCGACACGGGTGAAGCTGCCGGAAGCGCCGGCCGCCCCTGCTCGCGAAGCGACTCCAATCCCCCGCGAAGAACGCACAACCCCGGCAAGGAAGGTGACGCCGCCTGCGAAGGAGGAGACGCCGGCCCCGGCCGCAGGGGTGCGCGAGGATACGACAACCCCGGCCCGCAGGGTTTCACCGGCGCAGGAGGAAGCGGCAGCGCAGCCTAAAGCCGAAGCTATGGAAGAAACGCCAAGGGACAGGATAAGCGGCCAGCAGGCGAGATTCAAAACAGTGGAGATGGAACGGGTGGAGGTCGCCGGTTCGATTGCCGAGTGGATTGCCGGCGGCGGCACAAAGGAAGTCCCATGGCTGCAGGTGGCCTGGCTGCGCGAGCAGTCTCCGGAAACATTCGAGGCCATAAGAAAAGAGGTCGTGGCGAAAGTGACCGAGAGCAAGGGGGCCCGCGTTGGGGCGAACGCCGACCAGATGATGAATGTGTTCCTCAACAATCTCGATTTCCTTTATAGGCCGGCAATGGAGATTTCGCCCGCGGTCACCGGAGAGAGGTATTCCATCAATGGTGCTCCTGAGGAAGTAGGCCTTGGGAGGCAAGTGCTGCTGAGGGGCGAGAACGAGACGCTGCTTGCGCAGGGAATCGAGCGGGGCAAAGGCGCGGCGAGCGGATTCTCCAGTTTAATCAACGTCATGCTTGAAGGAAGCATCAGGTTCGGCCAGGTGGGCGGGCTGGTCGCCGGCGACACTGCCACATTCTCAGGGGGCCACGGCCCGTTCTATGTCGTTGTGGAAAGGGGCACTCTCGACCCCGCGTTCGGGGGCCCGATTGGCGAGAACAAGCACATCGCGTACATCGTCCCGAACGAGCAGTACAAGACGCAGTTGGCCGGGGCGCTTTCCGAGGCTGTCGACAAGGGATTCATGACGCACGAAGAAGCCGTCGCAGCGCTTTCGAAAGTCGTCACATACAAGGAATTCATCGACGCGCCAAAGGGCGCGTTCGACGAGCCGGGCGGCGTATTCACCGCCGGAAGGGAGAAGGCCGCAAATGATCTGCTCGGCGATTCGACTGCAGCAAGGAAACTCGCAGGCAGGTTTGACGGGCTTGTGGCGCCGTTCGAAAGGGATTCCCTTGCGATGAGCGCGATAGAGACCGAGCCCGGATTCGGAGGCAAGAACTCGTACGACATCGCGATGGAGCTCGCCCGGAGAAGGAGGGCCGCGGGCAAGCCGATTGCGGAGGCGCTGCCGCTAGCTGCTGCCAAGCCGAAAGCCAAGGCGCCCCCGCTTCCGGAACCGTCCGAGCAGGCGGCACCGACTCGGAGAGAAGCCGGGCCGAAGGCAGCAGCGCAAGAGGCGGTGAAGCCCGAGGCCGAAGAAACCACCACCCCCGCAAGGAATGCCCCGCCAGCGCCTCCGGAAGCGAAGGCGCCTGCAAGCGCGCCCAAATCCAAACCATCCGCACCCAAACCAGCAGCGCCAATTTCACATGAGGACAGGACAACCACTACCAGGGCGCCCCGCCGTGAACCCGCACCTGCAGTGGAAGTCGAAGATGTCACCACGCCGCGCGCCGCGCCTCCCGAACCTCAAAAGCCTGCGCGCGCCTTCGGGACCGAAGCCGAACTGCGCGCCCTCGCATCGCAGGACCAGGCCGAGCGGGTGGAAGCGGTTTCAAAATTCAGCGTGCTGCCCCGGGCAGAGCAGTTCGAAGTAATGGCACAGATGCGCGAGAAGGGGATGGGCAGCAGGGCGGATGAATTGGCGAGAAACGTCATCCTGGATTACATCATCAAGAACGAGACCGGAAGCCATGCCCAGGTTGGAAAGGAGTTCATCTCGCTCGATGCGGACAAGCGCGCCCGGATTATCGCAGACCTAAGGGGCATGCAACAGCACGACGGGGCTACATATTTGAACGAGCTTGGCATTTTGGCCCACGGGGAGGCCGGAGACACGCTGAAAGGGGTTTACGGCATCAGCAGGGACGAAGCGATATCGATTTATTCGGGCGCTGCATCCCTGTCGGAAGCCAGGGAAGCCCTCGCGAAGCGCATGGGAATAGAACTCGCGCCTTTCGAATGGGCGAATATGACGGCCCGGGACTGGGTTTCCACTCCGTATCGCGGATTCGAAAAACCAGGGGACGACCATTTCTTTTTCGGCATGCTTCTCACCGGGGATTTGCCGGGCCACATGAACGACATTGGCGAGGGCATGTTCCCGGGGCAGAACGCGCATGCCAGGATTGTGAGCTCGAATTTCAGGAACGGGGCGGTCGGGGCATATGAAATCGGCCTGGAGATAACGCGCGAGGTGCCGGGCCCTGGCGGGACGAAATCCTATGTCAAAGAGAGGAAGACGGTATTCGTCAAGAGGCAGGACCTGCGCCCGGATGCGGCAGGCGTGGAGTACTCGCTCGTCTCCGGAATACCCGCCCCGATGATACACGCGGCCACTGCCCGCGGCGATATGGGCTACACGATGCACGACGGGACGGTGACGAGGTACGGCGTGCTTGAGAGCATGGGCGATTACCACGGCACAATGCAGGTTGGGGGACGCGAATACAGCACAAGGGCAGCGGCTGAGATGTCCGTAGGCGACCTGGCGTCCATTTCATTTTTGCAGAGGCAGCTTGGAGCGACATCGGACGCGACGATAAGGGCAGGCATTGAAAAGCGCCTTAAGCAGTATTCGCCCGAGCAATTGGAGCTCCACAAATACGTCATGGACATGCTTGCCTCTCCGGACCCGGCTATCCGGGCGGCATTCTGGCGCGAGTTCGGGAATGTTTTGGCGGGCTCGTATGCCGTCGGGCTCTGGGACAGGCATGAAGTAAACCTACGCGTGATGCGCCTTGAAATCCAGCAGCCGCTAAGCGCCAAGGAAGCCGCGGAATTCATGGCCCAAGGATATACAATAGAGCACGATGCGGCATCAGGAAGGACGACGCTGTTCCGGATTGGGGGAATAGATACCGACGCGGCAGGCTCGTACATGGCGAGCGAGAGCGGCGGGGGTTATCTGTTCGATAACATGAATTACCGCTTCGGCCATACGGACCTGCATAGGCTTTTCGAAAGCCTTGCAAACGCGACTGGCAGGGATGTCGGAAGCCTGGTCAGTGAAGCGTTCGGCGATGTCAGCGCCACAAGGGATGCCGGCGGGTATACGACGATATCCGGAAATCTCACCGGGCCTATTGGCGAAGGCGTTGGCAGGTTCTGGGCGCAGCATGGCAAAGACCCGAAGTACCGCGCAATGATTGAGGCGAGATTCCGCTCGCATGAGGGCGAGCCTTTGGGCATGGGTTATCCCCTTGGTCAGGATGACATAGCTGGGATAAGGAGCCCGGCAAAGCAGGTGGAATACAATGCGGCGCAATCCGGCGACCCGTTCACCCAGATAGTCAGCGAAGACGGCAGGTCAGAAAACAGGAATTATGAGATATCGCCGGGAAACACCCTCGCCTCCATGAACCCCGGAATCCTATCCATGTTCCCGCCCGGAAAAGAGATGAGGGTGTTCGAGCTTCGGCCGGAAAAGACAGTTACCCTCTCTACAGAGACAGCATCGAGGATTGGGTGGCTGGAATACCGGGATGAAAACGGGGCGGTCATAAAAGTCGTCGGCGTTGTGGCAGGAGACGACCCGGCAGTGGCTGAGCTTCAGGCCGGGGGAATCAGGCTGCTGAAAGCGAGAAGGGACATACCGCCTGATAAGTTCAAGGCGGCCAGGACCGAACTGCCGCCGGAGACTTTCACTCACGGCCTTATTAGGGCTGACGAGGGTTTCAGCGACATGACCGGGATTTCGGTATCGAGGGCAGGCCCTGTGCCGATTTTCCAGTCGCTTATGGGCGCCGGCCCGGAGTATATGGCCCAGCAGTTCGTAAGGATTGGCGGCTGGATACTTTCCAAGGAATACGAGGTGCGCCCGCCTTCCGCAGCTGCGCCGGGTCCGGCAGTTGGCGGCCGGCCTCGGGGAACGCAACCGCTTCCGGCTGGCCAGCCGGGTGGCGGAACGGCAAAAATAGCGACCCCGCCGCCTGCGAAGGCGCCATCAGCCCCGAAGGCGGTTGACATCCCCACATCTCAATGGCTAAGAGACGCTGACCTCGTATCGGATGTTCCGCCATCACAAAAAAGCCAGCAGCCAAAAGCGGGAGGAACGCCAAGGCTGGCATCAGAACCTGCGATGGATGTTCGCTCGGATGAATTGATTGCGCCATCTGCCCCATCCCAGCGCGGAACGGCGACGATGGGCCCGAGGGGCACAGACAGGATGGCACAGGCCCCGCAGGGTGCTCCTGCTCCAAGCGAGCCGGCGATGCAGGTCCGTTCGGATGAGCTGTTTCCAGCAAGCCGTCCGGGAAGCGTTTCGGTTGCGGAACCGGCTGCGGCAGCAAGGGCTGATGGATTGGCCGAAACTTTGAAATTGGCAGAACCGGCCGGCCTGACCGCCTTCCTGAAAAGGCTTTACAACGAGGATGCCAATGTCAGGAAGGTCGCTGTTGGGGAACTGGCTGAGCTTAGGCTCGGCAACCGCCCGGCTGCAGAAGTGATAGATGGAATCGGCAGCAGGCGCGCGAACAAGAGGGCGTTCGAAATGGGCGATGCGGTTGGCATCAAGCGGTTCGAGGAACATGACGCAGTCCTGTTTTCCGGGAGAATAGCTGAAGCAGTGCAACAACGGCATGCGGCTGTCGCGGTGGACGTGGGACTCCAGGCAACGGGCTCGGAAGGGGCAGCGCCTACAGCGCGTTCCGCCGGACCGGCTGTTTCCAGGCCGAGGCCGACGCTAAGGGTAATCGAAGGGGGGCTTTCGGCCCCCAAGACGACTGAGGCTCCGAAGGTGTCAGAGGCGCCGGCGAAAGTGGCGGAAGCGGGATCCGCGCAAGGACAGGTGCAAGTCTTCCAGTATGGAAATGGTTTAGTCGCGCTTCGGCATGGCAACAAGGTGATAGTCCTCGACCCGAACTACCTAATCGGAAAGCATGGCGCGGGAACCGGCACGGCAGGCTCGAAGCTTGGAAACATCGCCAGTCCAGAGCAGCTTATTGCGCTTCTCAAGGAACATATCAATCCCGCGGATATAGGCGGGGACTCGTTCATACTCGCAAATACGCCGGCCGGAACGACCGTCGGAACCGACTCCATGGTCAAGATACTTGCGGTCAGGAGAGGGGGGCAGGAGATATTGACCGGAACTCCTCTCGAGCAGGGGGTTGAATACACGGCCAGGGTCAGGGACGCATCTGGAAAGGAGTTCGATGCGCCGCTAAGGATGGAGGTCACCCGGCCTGCATCCCCAGATGGAAGGATTGGGGCAACGGTCCAGCCGGTGATATACAGCGATAGCGCGCCCCCAGCCACCGAGAGTGTGAATATAGTGGTGAGGAAGGTAGACCTTGGAGACCCGCGCGCTGCTTGGGCGGATAGGAACGGACTCGAGCAGGCTGCGGGCAGCGTCACCGGCACCGATGCATACGCGGTGCTTACAGCCTTCCCTGGAGAATACGCTCCGCCTGCCGGCGACCGGGGTGTGGAGTTCGACCCGCATGTCGGAATGACCGGAAATGAATTCTGGACCACCCATGCCCTGATGCGCAAACCCCCAGGAAGCCAGGGAGCGCCGCCTGCCCCTGCACAGCCTCCCGCATTCGAAATCGGGCCGAGGCCGCAGGATGCAAAGCAGGTGAAGGGGGCAGGAAATACGCCGATGGATGCCATAGGGATGCAGCCGAACGACCAGTACATCAAGGACAACAAACTGAAGTACAACGGCGTATTCGAAAGCCCGGGCGCCGGGCGGTTCGCGGAATTCACGTTCAATGATTTGGAAGACCAGCCGAGGGTTCGCATAGGCATCCCTGATGATGCGGCTCTCGCGAAATCGGGCATGTCCAGAAAGCAGTATATTGAGCATCAGCTCGCCGAAGCCAGGGGCAAGGCCGCAGCCGGAGAGGCAGCGGCGGGCGCGCCTCCAAAGAAAGAACCTGCATCAATTGCGCCTGAGGCGGCAAGCGCGAAAAGAGCCGAAGCGCCTTCGGCAAGACCAGGGGATGCCTCCGAATCGATGCTTAACGAGGTGGTGGAAGGGCGCATGGCCGGGCATCCCGGAAAACCGCGCGAAGAGGTCGCCCGGGAGGTGCATGACTCGCTCTCCGCAGAGTCGGCTGCAATCATGCAGAAATGCAGGCCGGACGGAAAGAACTGGGTCCGCCCGACAGAACAGAAAGAAGCCCTAATCTACGGGCTGGCACGGGAAAGGGCGCACAGCATGGGAAGGACCGAACCCGCCGCAGAGGACTTCATGTTCGGCACAATAGCCATGGGGAAAGTCGATGCCGCGATAAAATCGCAGGGCATGGAGCACCTGCGGCCTGAGATTCTCCAAAGCCTGGAACCCATACTGACAGGTGTTGCAGGTGAGCAGCTCCCCAAGGCCATCAACGATTACCTGGCAGCGGCAGCCGTAATATGCGAGAGGATTCCGGCATCCATTATAAACGGCCCGGAACACAGGGCCGCAGCATTAAGCCTTTTCGGACTCGCATCGTATCTTCAGAGGAGCGGGGCCGCCGAACCGAAGGCCATATTCACCAACAGCGCCAAGACAGGCGTTCTTGACCTGTTCCCTGTGGGAGGTCCGGAGGACCTCATCAGGCTTAGCGATGCGGCGATGGTCCTATCAGACGCTGCGCAGGACATCGTACGCGCGAAGGAGGGCGGGATGGTCGAGCCGACGATGCGCCTAATCCTTGAGGACGCCTCCAGGCTGGACTCGGAGAGGAGGGGCGAATACCTCGCAGATGTCGGAGAAAATTTCGCCTGGAGCGAGGAGCTTGGAAAGCGGATTTCGGAATTCGACAAGAAATCCGGCGCAAGCGCCAGGAAGAAGAGGATGCCGATTCTCGCATATTTGGCAGGACCGGATGTTGCCCCGGTTATCGCGGCCCTCGACAATAGCGTCATCAGGAACAGGTTGAGCACAGACACCACATTCAGGGATTTCATCGCGCTTCTTGGCAATATGCGGAATATCCGGGACACTCCCGAGGAAAAGGCCTGGCTCTCCATCGTCCGCCAGAATGTCGAATACCTTGGAATCGGCAAGGGGGAGCGGGCCAAGAGGGGGATTGCCGAGGATCCCGACGCATCGAAAATATCGTTTGTGACAGATAGGATGCGGCACCTGAACACCCTTATCGAGTTCTACAGGACCGGGCACATTGCGCGGGAAACGCTGGGCTCGATTTGCGCAGGCCTCGACGGGAAGATGACGGACAAGGACTTCAACACCGCGGTTGCCAAGGGATACATGAGGCTTGTCCCGCAGCTTCGGATTCCGGAGGAATGGGTGATGAACAACCTGCACATATTTTCCGAAGCGGTCTCTTTCCGCCAGACTCTGGAGCAGCTGGGGGGATACATAGGGCCGTTCTGGGAATACACCGGCAAGCCGGAGGCGTTCATCGAGGCTATGGGGGCATTCAACAAGGCATTGCTGGCGCAGGTGCAGGGAAGGTTCGCCGAGTTCAAGTTCTCGCCTGAATTCCACAGGGAACTGGTGGAGACCGCGAATGCGGCGGGCTTGGATGGCGAAATGCTGTTCAACACATGGAAGAGCGAGAGCGCGTACAAGGTGTCCGCGGCAGGAAACGAGTATGAAGTCCAAGAGACCGGCAAATTTGACGCGGGATTCTATTCCGGGGTCGTGCGGGGCGATACCGCGTGCCAGGACCCGCGGAACCACAATCCGGTTGTCGGCGGCGTCTTGGGGTCCATAGTGCAGCCGTGGATGAGGCAGGTCGCGATAGGGCCGCCCGGTTCGAAAGAGGCGACTTACCGCAGGTTCCTGAACCTCGTCGTCGGCGATGACGGAAAGCCGATACTGCTGCTCCAGCCCGCGTACCAGACTCCGGGTACGCCGGCTGAGGTGGACCAGGCGGTGGTGGCTGCCCTAAGGAAAAAGTACGAGCCGCTCGGAATCGAGGTCCGGGAGATGAGCGGCGCGATTGGCAAGGTTGGCGATGCATATGATGCGAACGGGCGCATCCTCAATCGGGGTTACCGGACATTCACATTCAGGGCGCCGTTTGCATATATGGACAGCAACATGACCGAAATCACGAACAATGGGGCGCGCAGGATGCACGGGCTCGTCGTTGGAGAGGTCGGCAAGACAGTATCGTTCCCGCATGGCCAGGTGCTTAGCGTAGCGAGGTGACGCCGATGGACAGCGACGAGATTAGGAGACTGTATTATGTACTCGTATCGGATACGAGAGGGGAGAAACGCCTGGATGCGGAACAGAAGCTGTCCGCCGATGGAGGAAGGGAATGCGCGGTCCTGGCAAAAGCTGGCCGGATAATCAGCCTGGTCGTTTGCGGAAATGATCCCGCTGGAGAGCTCGATAAAGCCATAGGCGAACTCGGTACGCTTCCGCCGACATTTTTCTGGAGCAAATTCATGGAAATCAGCGGCCAGGTGCTGGTTGCGGCAGGCGCGGAGCCTTCGGGAAAATGGGGCAAACAGGAATCAGGCGCGATTGTTGAGGCTGGATTGAAGATGTTCGCCCGCACCCAAAGCATGGGCATCCCCATTTCGGAATTCAGCATGCGCCAGGTGAGGCAGTCCATGGATGGCGGAGGCGGGGTCTTCGGCATGGCAGAGACGATAATCAAGCAGAACGAACAGCTACTGCCTGAGCGGGCAAGGATGCCGAGGTTTCCAAAGGAGAAAACCCCGGCCAAACCAGAAAATACGCTTAAGGACAGGAGCGGGCAGGGCTGATGCCGCTGCGGAAAATGCCGGAGCCAGGAGCCGTGAGGCGCCGCATTTCATTTATAAACGGTTGTATTTAATATAGTTTTATGAACGTTAATGGCGGGAGGACCGCACTAGCCCTTGCATTCGGCGAGCACCCTGGCGACTTTTTCGGGGCAAGATGCAGGGCGGACCGGGAGTTCTTCAGGTCAAGGATGACTCCGTTCCTGGAGGAGCAGGTGCTAGGCAATGGAAAGCGCGCGATAATGATTCACGAATTCAATGTCGGGTTCAACCTGGCCGGGGCGGACAGGCACGACCGCGCACAGGCGGAGATGGTGGGCAAGCTTGTGGAAAAATCCGAAACGGACGCGAATGCCATGTTTGCAGCCAGCCTGGATGCCGGACGGCCAGTGACAGGGTACGGCGGCTGGTTCGATTGGGGCCATACGGAATGCATCGCGGAAACCAACAGGATGCGCCCCGGAGCGATAAGGAATATCGTGGAGCCCCAGGGGGCGTCCACGGTTTGGCGCCTATGGGACCAGATGTGCGTGGAAGGGGGGATTGCCAAAGTAAAATCCTTTGATGAACGGGTTGCCGTGGAAAAGGAGATAATCCGGCATTCAATCGGGATTTGCCTTGAGAGGAGCAGGAGGCTTGCATCCCTCGTGAAGGCGTTCCGGGCGGCCAATCCAAACCTTGCGATAGCGATAACCAGAGGGTATGCGCACCAGGGCATGGCCGGGGAATTCGACCAATCGGAATTCGAGGTAATTTCATCCAGCGGGACCAATGGGGCACCCCATTTCCCGTCAGAAGCAATCATAGAGTCTTTCAGGAGGGAATTGGGGGAGGATGAACTTGCGAGGTATGCCCGCCTTTCCCTGCGTTTTGACGATTACCTTGCAGCGAACAGAAAGGGCATCCTGAAGGATTCCCGCATGGATGGCGAAGCGCCGATGGAACGCGTCTGGGCGCTGCATAAGCGGGCCCGCGCATATGCCTTAAGCGTCGAAACCGCCGGACAATGAATGAGTCAAAGGAGCGATATCGCGCCATCATAGAAAGCGACTTTGCCAGGGTGCGCACCCGCAGCGGATACTGCGCCATTGATAGCGTCTGCGACAGAGGCCCAGTCCTTGCGGATGGTCGTGTCATGGAGGTTCGACAACGGAACCCTCGCGGCCATCATCCGCCCGGAGTCGGCCAGGACGAGGTATGTCGTGCTTGCCGTCTCATAAACCGCGATGCCATAGCCCGTCCGGGGCCTGGCCGGTTTTCCCCGCAGGGATTTCAGGAAATCGATTATCGGGAAGTCGGGCTCCAGGGAGTAATACGTTGCGCCGGACGATTCATCCCGCATCATGTGGAGTTCCGGCGGCATGTTGAGCAGTTTTTCGATTCCGGGATTCCACCCCTCTGCAAGGGCGCCCAGGCTTGCGGCGACATCCTTTGCGGCCATTTTCCGGGCGGGCATTCCGGCAGGCTGCAATTTCGCGCCAAGTGCGGGCTGGAATGGCGTTCGCGGCTGGACAACGGTTATGGTCGGCCCGGATGAGTTCTTTTTTATCATCAAAGTAGTTTCTACGGATAAGGATTTAAACGATGCATTGATGCGTCAAATTGACGAGATGAGGCCGTCCTTGACGACTGCGAACTGGAACTGCCGGCCTTCCCGCTTGAACATGCCCGCCGCCGAGACCGCATCAGAAAGCGATGATTCGAATGAGGACCATGAACCGTTCTCGGCATACACGTTTTCCACGCTCTCGCAAACGATGATTTTCCTTGCCGAATCATACAGGATAGCGAAGGTGTTGCTCCCGGACGTGGTGATATGGATGCCGTAATCCGGCAGCCCTTCCGGAAAAGGCGCGCCGAGCAGGAGGAATCCTGCAAGGGCCATGACGCTTTTGCCAGGCTCTGACGAGAGCGAAGTGGAGGTGGCGCTGACGGAATGCATCGTTTCCGGGAGATTCAGCTTGCCCTTCAGGCTTTCGGGAACAGGAGCGAGGATTTCGAGGACGGAGATGCATACGTCGCGAGACATGCGCCTGTCCGCGCTCTGCTCAGCCTTGACCGTGCCTGATTTGAATGCGCCGGATTTTTTCCTTTTTGCCGCCGCATCGGCGATATTGAATACTTTCGCGCCCCTGCTTTCGACCATTATCAGGATATGTCCGGAACTGTTTTTATTTCCTTAGGTGTCATGGATAGACGTCTGGATGGCAGGTTTGGCGAAGGTGATGCGGATGATAGAGATTGACGGTTCTTATGGCGAAGGAGGTTGGTTTGAACTGCGGTTCAAAACCCGCCCTCACCCCGGGGTGTGTAAATGATAGAGATAGATGGCGCTTATGGTGAGGGCGGTCTGCTTGGACGGCGATTCGTCCAAGTCCCCCCTTCCGCCCTGAGGTTATTCTCATGATAGAAATAGACGGTTCCTATGGGGAAGGGGGTGGGCAAATCATCCGCACATCCCTGACGCTATCGGCGATTACGCAGAAGCCGGTCCGGATAACGAACATCCGCGCCAAACGCCCGAATCCCGGCCTCCAGCCCCAGCACCTGATGGCCTGCAAATCAGTCCGGAACGTCTGCAGGGGGACGCTCAGCCATGCCGAAATTGGTTGCACGGAAGTGACTTTCGAACCGGGACCGATTGTGGGAGGGCGGTATGAATTCGACATAGGCACTGCGGGCTCTGTGACGCTTGTGGCGCAGGCGTTATTGCCCATACTCCTTGGCGCATCCAAGGCCAGCGAACTCCGGATAATAGGTGGGACGCACGTCATGAAGTCCCCGGGTTATGATTTTTTTGAGCGGGTCTTCGTACCGGCGGTGCGCTTATTCGGCGCGGATATCGAAACGAAGATGATTAGGCCCGGATATTACCCAAGGGGGGGCGGGGAAATCGAAATCAAGGTGAACCCTTCCAAGCTCCGTGGATGCATGGCGTGGCCGCAAGACGACCATATCGAGGCGATTATCCGGCTCTCGGGGCTGCCGGCCATGATAGGGACCCGGGAAAAGAAAATATTCGTACAGAAGGGATTCGAACACGTCCATATCTGGGAAGATGAGGCCCTCTCAGCCGGCAATGCGGTCACAGCGTGGAGGGGCTTGCGCGGGGGGTATGCGCTCGGGGAGAAGGGAAAG
Organism: archaeon; assembly: GCA_020053355.1. GTDB lineage: Archaea > Micrarchaeota > Micrarchaeia > Anstonellales > Bilamarchaeaceae > Bilamarchaeum. The sequence continues at coordinate 33,495 of JAGVNI010000010.1, forward strand.
CGGGCCGAGATTGTGGCGCAGGAGGCTCTTGAAGCTGTCCTTGCCGAGAAAGGCGACGTCGACTTGCACCTGGCTGACCAGCTCCTGGCCTATGCCGCCCTGGCGGAAGGAGCGACGGAATACCGGATGAGCGCGGTGAGCGGGCACCTTCGCACAAATGCTTACATCATTTCGAAGTTTCTTGATAGGGGGATAGAAGTTACTGAAGGGAAGATCAGTGTCTTGCCTTAAACCGCCCAGCCAAAAACGCTAGTATTTCTGGACCTCGTTCATGCCGAGGATGGTGCCGTTGCGGTGGATATTGACCGTGAAATAGGACGACGCCGAATTCGAGTTCCATTTCACGAGCCATGACTCCGTTTCGAGAATCTCAGCGACGGTCGGAACCACGCCTTCGTTGTTAGCCAGGTATGACTGGATGGCCGATGTTCCGGGGAACGTGTGCGATGCGATTATCGCCTCTTCAGGGAACGCGATTGTGCACAAGCCCTCGCTGCAGACGGTACAGCTACTGGTTATTACCTCGGCCGGCTGCGGGATGAAGTTCTGGGCAGGGTAATTGTAGAAGATGTGCGAGCGCTCGGGGCATGGCGAATCCGGGTTTTCCGTCACCCTCGCCTTGACCTCGAAATAGCGCGCCCCGTTCGCGTTCACCTTCGGGACGATGGTCATAATCGAGGTGTCTGCGCCGGGATAGGTGCTGCCCAGGTCTTCGAGGACGAACTTGCTGGCGTCAGCCTCGACAACGTTCACCTGGAAGAACTCGATGAGCTTGATTAGCGTGGCTATCACAAGGATAAGCGCTATAATCAGGAGCAGCTCTCGCCTTATCGCCATGGAACGTCAACTCGCTGAAAGCTTTTATTACTTGCCCCCGCCTAGCGAAACGATGGCTTCTGCGATATCGCCATTGCTTTTCTCGAGCGCGGCCTTCGCATCCTCTTCGGTGCAGCCGGTCTGCTCCATGACCATCTTTATGTCATCGGCCGCGGTTTTTTCCTCCACACGGACGTTCCCGGCTATCTGGAATGACGCCTGCCCCTGCATGGTGATTTTCGTGACCTGGGGCTCTTCGATGATTATGGCCGAGCCGGAGGACGTCTCGATGGTGACTTTCACCGCCTCGATTTCCTCGCTCTTGATGCCCATCTGCTTCATGAGCGCCTGCATCTTCTTCGGATCCATTCCGCCAGGTATCATAGGATAAGCCTCTCAAAGATGGTTCCCTGTTTCGGGAATTACGAACAGGATATCAAGGTAATAAAAAGAAGTGAGGAAAGCCTCAGGAAGTTTGCTGAGGCCGCATCCGGAGTAAATCGGATGAAGTTTGATGAAAATTTATCCGGAGAGAAACCGGAGGAAATTTTCATTTGAAGACTTCGCCGCGCTCGGACCTGCGTATCTCAACGCGCCTCATCTTCGTTATTGTTTTCAGCCTGCTGAAAATCTTTGACGAAAAGCGCCCGTAGATGACGTCCTGGATGACCTCGTCGAAGTTCTTCTCGGTTATCCCCTTGCGCGTCTCGTCAACAAGGAGGTTGCGGAGGTTTCTCCGCGTGTTCTCGCTGACCCGTGCGCCTGTGACCGCGATTATCTTGAGGCGGAGGCTCTCGTTGTCCTTCGTCTTCTCGTCCACGACCTGGTGGATGAGGGACTTCCCGCGCCGGGCGAATGTCCTGATGAAGGACGGCGCGATGTCATGCCCGAGGAGCATCGTGTTGGCATCGTTGCCGTTAACGTCCTTTATGCGGAAGCGCAGCGTGGTGAACATCGCCATCTGGGATGCCCCGCCCATGCCGAGCTCCATCAGGCTTGCGCGCACGATGCGGTTCGGCATCCTCTTGTCATCCGAGGCCACGACCTCGCAGAGCTCCTTGTGCTCGAACATTATGGGAGCTTTGACTGAGTACCATTTCTTCGCTTTCCATTTGTCGACAGTCTTGATTTTTTTGCCTGCTATAGAATCACCATCACTTTACCAGCAAAGATGCTTTCTCGCGGTCATACTTCCAGCCTGCCGGAAGCATGCCTTTCGATGAGTAGTATTTCACCAATCTCTGTATCTTCGATTCCACATGGCCGAGCTTCACGATGTTGTGCACGTCTTTCTTCTCGGACTTTATGTGGCCCGCCATGCGGACGGCCTTCTTGATCAGGTTGATTAGGTCTTCCGGGTATTCCCCGGCCGCCTTCTCTTTCACGAGGAACGCCCGGAGGGTCATGCCGAGCTGCGCACGGACATTCGCCACGCCGTATTGGTCGCGGAGCGCCAGGCCGATTTTCGCCGGCGGTACGCCTTCCCGGGCCATCTTGAGGATGATGTCCTCCATCTCAGCCTTCTTGAGGCTCGTCCATTCCGGAACGTCCAGGCTTTTCGGCCTCTTGGTCCCTGCCTTGCCCTTCCTCTTTGAATGCAATCTTGCCATGGTTATTCCTCGTGTTTATACGCCGGGAACTCTAAGGTTCCAGGCTTTTTGAGAATTCTAGAAGAGATTTATATCTATGTGAGATGTTGTTTTTTAAAAGTATGTTTTCTGCGAACGTCTGTGGATGGCCTTCCGGCACGAAGATGGGGTCGTAGCCGAATCCCGACGTGCCGCGGGCTGCCTCCGCTATCGTTCCCGCGCACCGCCCGGAAAAAAAGGAAACGGATTTCCCGTCATGGTAGGCTATGCAGGTTTCGAAGAATGCCGAGCGGTCTCCGGCGCCGGAGAGCAGTTTCAGGATGCCTTTGTTTCCGATTTTCTTCTGGGCCCAGGCCGAGTATGTCCCCGGAAAACCGTTCAGGGCGGTGATGAACAGCCCGGTGTCCTCGACGAAGACCGGCTTTCCGCACACGGAATATGCCGAATCCACCGCTTCGCGCGCTATCTCTTCCAAATTGTCCGAGCGAAGCTCCCGGTGCTCGAAGGGAAGGCGCGCCGCCCTGATGCCCCTCTGCCCCAGGAACGCTGCGGCTTCTTCGAATTTGTGCGGGTTTGACGTGGCGAATAGAATATCCAACAAAGCACCGGATGGCTTACGCTCCGGAAGGATAAAATGGCTTATGGGTTGAATGTGTTGGAGCGTCCATACAATTATTTATAAATAATTAGGTGTAAATAAACCATAAGTGAAAAAAAGATGGATGAAAGACTCGATGAAAAAGACCTCGCGCTGATTGAAGAGCTCCGGAAGGATTCCGGGCTCTCCGAAGCGAAATTGGCAGGGAAGACCAGTATCCCCATGACCACGGTGCACAACCGTCTGAGGAAACTGCGCGGGCTTGGCGTGATAAGGGGGAGCACAATACTCCTCGATTACGCCAAGCTCGGCAGGCCTCTGACCGCGTATGTGCTGATTAAGGCGGCACCCGGGGCCGACTCGAAGCTCATGCTTTCGCATGTTTCATCCATGCCCGGAGTCTGTGAAGCGGCGGTGGTCGCAGGCGCGGAGTTCGACATCATATTCAAAATCAGGGCGGCATCTATAGATACGCTGAACAGCATGGTCGTTGACGGGCTCAGGAAGCAAAAAAGCGTCATCGACGCAAGGCTGATGGTAAGCTACGAGCGAATCGACAACGAATGAATCCAAGAGGCGGTCATATGAAGAAGGGAACCAAGGAAAGCAAGCCAGAGCAAACCAAACCCGCAAATGCGGAAAATCCAGTGCAAAAACCCGAAACGCAGAACCCGAAGCACGAGTCGATGGACCCGAAACCCAAGGCGCCTGACCCTGCGCAAGCGGAGATGGCGGCCCTGCTGAAAGAGATTGAAAGCGCGATGTTCGCTGTAAGGTTCTACCCGGTCGCCGTGAACGAGGGGGCGAAAAACGAGGCGCTCTCGAAGCTTGAGGGCATATATACCAAGGGAAACGAGACCGTGCGGCAGATGCTCATGTACATGATCCATGAATACCTCGCAACAAGCACAGACCTCAAGACGATGCACACGCTGGAATACTTCAAGATGAAGAACGCCGCCCAGGATGCCACGCAGCAGCGGATGAGCGTCTACCGTGCGATATTCAACTACAACACTTCGCTTGAAGGCCTAATCGAGTTCGTGAAACTCCTCGGAAGGCTCCGGGGAAGCGACGACGCAGTCAAGCTGCTGACATACCATTACTCGCACCTCTGCTTCATCGAGAACGAGGCGAGCCATGTGCTTCGGGCGTCAATCCTCGACGCCCTCGGAAAGGCCGAATCCAGGTATGCGCTTCTCGCGCTCCTGGATTATGCGGAATACACCGACAACGAACGCTCGTTCGGCCGGATAGTCAGCGCCCTCCTGGAATGGGAGGAGAAGCTGGATTCCCTCAGGATTCCGGAAAAGGAGAAGGATGAAATCCGGAAGAAGCTCAAGACCATCGTGACTAGCGAGTTCGGGGGCTCGCACTATGGCTGAATGCGGATTGCCTAAAGATGTCCGGCTGAAAGACGGCAGGATTGCGACCGTCAGCTTCCTGTCGGGAAAGGACAGCGCGCGCGAGCTGCAGAGGTTCATCAACGCGTTTGTCACGGAGAGGACGTTCCTTGGTTACGATAAGCGGTTCTCGCTGAAGGAAGAGGAGGCGTTCAAGAAAACGCAGCTGTCCCTGCGCAGAAAAAGGGAGGGCCACCTGATAATTGCGAGGGTCGGCGGTGCGCTTGCCGGCTCGACGGGCGCGAGGCGGGAGAAGTTCAAGGGGCGCCATAACGTCTCGCTTGGAATCGCGATTGCCAAACCATTCAGGGGAATCGGCCTGGGCGAGGCGCTGCTCCGGGCTAATATAAGGGAGACGGAGCGCAGCCTGAAGCCAAAAAACGTCTTCCTTTCAGTTCTTGCACCTAATGAGCGCGCAAGGAAGCTTTATCGGAAACTGGGCTTCCGGAAGTTCGCAGTCTTCCCAGAATGGATGCTTCATCAGGGAAAATTCGTCAACCACATTTTCATGAGGCTGGAATCCTGAAAGGGATGGGATGGAGCGCGCAGCGGATACGCCTTAATTGGCATGCGTGAATTCCAATTGCGTCCTGCATTGCGAATCCTCCTGGAAATAGCCCTGGATGAACAGCTTGAAATAGCCTAGGATAGGGATGCGCCCGATTACTTTCCCGCGCAGGTTCTTCTCAGGGATAGGATGGTTCGCCATCCCGGTGCCGTACTCGTACGACTGCAAATCGAGAAGCGGGTTGTTGTCGCCGCGTGTCAGGTAGTAGTATTTCCCGTCCACGCTTATCCTGAACATGACCCGGTGCACGATATCGCCAATCCGGGCGTAATAATCGCCTGACGGCGGCTGGTAGACCACGATGTCATTTGAGAAGTTCGAGAGGTACTCGATGCCCTTGAACGTGACGGATTTGAGGCATGGCATGTGGGCCGCCGTGCCGTTGGAATAGGTCATTGCGCAGGTCTCGTAGAGGTATGTGAATGCGCCTTTCTTCTCGATAACAGTTTCGGGCGAATCGATGAATGCCCGGCATAGGGCGCTGGTTTTCCCGGAAATCCTCTCTCCGACGCAGTACGGGAACAGCGAGCCCTCAAAGCTGGCGTTGCCCCCGGGATACGCCACGGATGCGCGGCCGTTCAGGGAATCCAGTTCCGCCTGCGTCATGCCCAACTCATACGCCCGAGCCGGCGCGCCCTGCACGACTACGAAATCCCCGCGCTGGAGGTTGGGGAGCATGCTGCAGGACACCACCGCCGAGAGCGGCGCGCTGGTATTGAGCAGGAATGATGCGCCGAACCAGATGAAGAGCGCCACCGCGAGGGCGATGACCGTATCGAGCGCCTCGTGCTTCCAGCCATGCGCCTTCGCGCCCTCCTTGACCTCGAGCGTGACGAAGTAGATTATTTCCACGGCAACCAGGATGCCGAAAAGGAGCGGGATGAAATTCCACGCAGAATTGGGGGCGCCGAAAAGCGCGTTGGTCATGAGGGCGAGGGCGAGCGTGCCCAGAAGGACCAATGCCTGGATGCGGCCTTCTTTCAGCCGCTCCCGGATTTTTTCTCCCATCATTTCACGATGTCCTTGAACTGCGTCCGGAAGTCCAGGACCTCTTTCTTGATTTCTTCGAGCTTCTCCAGGACTAGTTTGGCCGGTTCTCCCTTTTTCATGCGGACATACAGTTTCGGCTCTCCCAGAAGCGGGTGCTCGACCTTGGATGACGCGAATTCCACATCCTTGTCCTCGCCGAGCTTCTCTGCGAGCAGTTGTGCAAGGGCAGGATCCGCGCCCTTCAGTTCCATCTCAAGGACGTTTTTCTCATTCGTAAGTATCTTCACTTCCATGTCAATTCACCACATTTGCAGCATGAACGCTTTATCAGAATGAACCTTCCCGTCCGCCAGGGCCCGGCCTGCGGCCGAATCCCCGTCTCCGGTCTCCGCCCCGCTCAGGGCCGCGGAACCGGCCTCCGCCGCCACGCTCGCCCCCGCGGAATTCCCTTCTCGGCGGATAGCGCTCGCGGCGTTCCTCTTCCGGAGGCGGGGCCTCGCCCTCTTTCAGGGGGAGCTTGCGCCTCTCCTTCCAGAAGCACGATGGGCATATGAATATCTTCTCCTGGAGATTCATCTTGCTCCTGCAGCGGGGGCAGAATGCGCAGACGACGCCGCATTCGTGGCCGAACATCGTGATGTCGAAGCCGGTCCGGTCTATTTTCTGGACTTTCGCCTTGATGATGTCGCCTATCTTCACTTCGTCGCGCAAATCCCGCACGTAGCCTGTCCGTATGGCCGTGACCGGGAGGACCGCCTCGAACTCGACGCCGCGGGCGCCGCCTTCGGCTTCCTCGGCCGGGATGCACCCGCCGATTGCCTTGTTCAGGCTCGCCTTGATTATGACGCAGTAGACGGGCATGCCGATGTGCGGCTGCTTCAGCGTCCTTCCGCGCGATTTGACTTCGGCCTTGCCTGGAACGCTCAGGTTCTCGCCAACGCCTGCGGAGTATACCTCGTCCTTTTCCGAATATGTGTTCTCGCCCGGCTCGGCCTCCTCGGCGCTCGAGATATGGTCTCCAGGCAGGACTAGCTTCTTTTCCATGGAAATTCCTCTGGGGATTAAAGAGAAGTAACTATTGAAAAGGAAGAGTTTTTAAAGATGAATTATGCGTTTCTCTTCTATAAGACGCTATTGTGTGTGATAAGCGATGAAACGACCCATCCTCGTGATATGCATCGACCGCGACAACGACCTGTTCGAGAAAGGCAAGGTCAGCGGCCCCCTTATCGGCAGGGAGAGGAACCTCCAGGGCGCCCTGGCATTGTCGCTTGCTGACCCCGAGGACCCAGACTCAAACGCGATTTACTATTCGGTGAGGCTCTTCGACCAGATGCGGGCGGACGGCCACAACGTGGAGGTCATCACGCTCACCGGGGACCGGAAACTCGGCTACCGGGCGGACAAGGAAATCAGCTCGCAGCTCGACAAGATAATAACCGAATTGAACCCGTCATCCTGCGTCATCGTGTCCGATGGCGCCGCCGACGAGGAAATCCTCCCCATAATAAAATCGCGCCTGAAAGTGGACTCGACGAAAATCGTATTCATCAAGCAGGCGAAGGAGCTGGAAAAGACGTATTTCGTGCTGCTTGAGAAGTTGCGCGACCCGCATTTTGCCAAGACGATTATCGGGATACCCGCCCTCCTGCTGCTCCTGACCGCCATCTCCATATACCTGGGCCTCGGATGGCTGCCGATAGTGATAGCTGTCGCAGGGTACGCGCTGCTCCGCGTCTATGGCGTGGAGGACTGGGTGATTGACATCATCAAGGATTTCCGGTTCTCTTTCGAGCGCACGAGCTGGATAGGCTACATCGGCGGCCTGGCGGTATTCATGATAGGGATTTTCGTCGGGTACCAGACGTTCCAGAAAGGCCTCGCACTCGGGCTCGCGAATGACAAATTAATAGCCCTGGTCGCCGGAAGCATCAGCTGGATATCGTTCACTGCGCTCCTCCTCATCATGGCCGGAAAAAGCATAGACGCGCTCATGGAAAGGAAAAAATACCGGATAACGAAATATATGCTCTATTCCGCCGCGGCCGGGCTCTCCACGCTGGTCGTCCTAGTCGGCAGCAACTGGATAGTCAACATGAACGAGCCGTATGTCGATTTCGGCACGTTCCTCTTCACGATTGCACTTTCCGTCGTGGCAGGATACGCCGCCACCTCGCTCATCAACTGGTACCGCAAGGAGGTGCTCATGGAGATGAAAATCGAGGGCAAGGAGGCGATTTCCGAGAGCGGCACATACCTCGGCAAGATTGTCGGCATAGACGGGAGGCACGGCAAGATAATCATCCAGACGATATTCGACAAGAGGTACACGATAGCCATGTCGGCAGTCAGCTCCGTTGAAGAGAACGTGGTGCTGAAATCGAATGACTGAGGATTGGGGGCGGATATGCATGGTTGAAATGAAGACTGCGGCGGGAAAAATTTCCAGGATAGCGGCCGTCGTGTGCGTGCTGGCCCTAATCGGCACCATCATCCTCCCGGAGCTATGGATAGCGTTCGCGAAATTCACGGTGCAGAACGACGTCCCGCCTTTTGCCGGCAGCTTCGGCTGCTATCCGGATAAGGAGCCCTGCTGCCTCGAGGGGTACAACAGGACCGCCTATACGGAGCGGTGGGCATACCCGAATGCCAACGTCAGCTGCATCTACATCGGGTATCCGGTCAAGGAGATACTCATAACTTTCGCGCTCATCATGCTCATCGTGGCGTTCGTATCCCACATATACGGCAGGCGCAAGGATATGCAGGTTGCGGCGAAAACCGGCCCGGAAGCCGGGAGCGGGCCCGGATAAAGAGGATATTGGCCAGACTGCGCCTTCAATCGGCCTGCGTCTTCATCTTCCGGAGCAGCTCTTTCTTCGCCTTTCCCTCTGACAGCGCATGCTCCAGGACTTCGACGATGTCGTTCACCTGGACGATTTCTATCTTGCCGCTAAGCTCTTTTGGCAGGTAGACATCCTGCCCGTTCGCTTTCGGGATTAAAGCCTTCTTGATGCCGGATTCTATTGCCGCCTCCAACTTGCCGTTGATTCCCCCGACCGGGAGCACGCGGCCCCGGACGTCCAATGAGCCGGTCATGGCCACATCCTGGCGCACAGGTATGTTGGAAAGCGCGGAGATTACCGCAACCGCGGTCGAAATCGACGCGCTGTCGCCTTCCACGCCCTCATATGTCTGGAGGAACTGGATGTGGAGGTCGGTCCGCGCAATCGCGGTCCCTATGTATTTCTTGAAAATCGCGGAAACATTATCGACAGCCTCTTTCGCGATCTGGCCGAGCTTCCCGGTCGCAATCACCTTGCCCTCGCTCTTGGATGCCGCAGGCGTGGCCTCGGCGACGATTGGAAGGACGAGCCCCGCTCTGGAATCCCCGAGGACCGCAAGGCCGTTCACGCGGCCGACTTCCGCGCCGCTTGTGACTATCGTCTGGTATTCTTTCTTGTGCTCGATGATTTTCGCGCCTAATTGACTCTCGATGGACTTGAACACCTTCCTTGCTTCGAGGACATCGTCCTTGGTGACAAGCGGGTGCGCCTTCTCGCGCGCCATGTCGCCTGCGGCGCGGACAAGGCCGCCAAGCTCGCGCAAGTTGAGGGTGAACCTCTTGCGCCTGCCCGACATCCTGCGCCCTTCTTCGATGATCTCCGCCACCGCCTCCGAATCGAATTGCGGGATTTTCCCGTCGCGCTTGACTTCCTGCGCTATGAATGTGACAAGCTTCTCCTCGTTCTCAGGGGTGTCTTCCATGGAATCCTCCACGTAGACCTCGTATCCGCCGCCCCGGATGCGCGAGCGCAGCGCAGGGTGTATGTGCGCCATGTCGGGCAGGTTGCCTGCGGCGACAAGGACGAAATCCGTCGGGACCGGCTGCGTCTTCACGAGGGCGCCGGACGACATCTCGCTCTGGCCTGTAATGGAATATTTCTTCTCCTGCATCGCAGTCAGTATCTCCTGCTGCCAGTTCAGCTTCAGCGATGCGATTTCGTCGATGAACAGGACGCCGCGGTTCGCCTGGTGGATTGCGCCGGCTTCGACGCGCAGGTGCGCCGGCGTGCCAAGCCCCCCGGATTGCAGGGGGTCGTGCTTAATATCGCCAAGAAGCGAGCCTGCGCGCGAGCCTGTCGCGTCGATGAACGGGGCGGTGAAGCGTTCGCTGTTGTCGACAATCAGTTTCGGATTAGTCTGCTCCGTAATCATCAGGCGCCGCCCAAGCCCGGATGTGGCATTGGATATGATGAACAGCAGGCCGAGGCCGAGGACCGCCACTACGGCAAGCAGTTTCAGGCTCTCCGGGATTTCGGTCGAGAGGATGACGACCAGGATGATGATGCCTGCGATGGCGATTATGAGCGAGGCGGACGGGCCTTTCGTCCCTTCGTCGCGCGGTTTCTGGTATGATGAGATTCTCCGGCCGAGGCCGATTCGCAGCTGCTTCGCAATCGACATGCGCCCCGCGGCTTCTGATGGCTCGGCGGCCTTATCAACAGGTTTCTCTTCTGATTTCTGGGCGGCCTTGTCCAATGATTTGCCCGCGGCCGAAACATCCCCGCCAATCTTCCTGATTTTCTCAAGCTCTTTGGGCGAGAAGTACCTGTCCAGCTTGTTCTTCTTGATGTATTCCAAATCCGGATGCGTCCTCATGACGCGCACCATGGGCATGTTCTCGTTGTTGGGGTTCGGATAGATGAGGACGTCTTCAAGCTCCTCACCCTGCATCAGTTCGGCCATGGCTTGCGCCATCATGCTTTTGCCGGTTCCGGGGGGGCCTATCAGGAGGACGTTGCGCTTCTGCCTCGCCGCCTTCTTTATGATGTCGACGGCGGTGTCCTGGCCGATTATCTGGTCGATGATGCGCTCAGGGACTGCTACCTCTGCGGTTGATTTGACTTTCATCCGAGAATCACCTTGTTATGAGGGCGGCGGGGGTATAAATTACTTTCTAGGAAACGACGCGCACATCCCTAAACGCCATCCGTGGCGCAACGAGCGAGCCGATGACATGCTGATTCTTCTCTATGCCTTCGATATTCGCGAACATGTCGAACACGTTGCCGCTGAGCATGAAGTTCTTGATGGGCCTGCGCTTTCCTTTTTCCACCAAAAACGCCGCGCTCACTTCCAGGCCGATGTCGCCTGTCGTGAGGTTCGCTGTGTGCGAGCCGTGCGCCGAGTGCACCTCTATGAACCGGTCAAGCTCGTTCAGGTCGTTCCAGTCGCCGGGGGAGATGACGATATTCGACGCGCCAATCGACGGGGAGGAGTCGTATGAATCCCGCGAGCATGCGCCGGAATCCTTCACGCTTCCATGTTCAAGGGCTGATGTCTCGCGGTCGTAGAGGAATGACTTGGCCTCGCCCTTGTCTATCAGCACGCGACGGGCTGAGGGCGTCCCTTCGTCATCGAACGGCCGCGCGTTGATGCCGGCTGACAGCGCATCGTCGCATATCGTAAGCGTGTCCGAGAAGCGCTTTTTCCCCCCGCCAAGGGCGGTTATCCCGCGCCTCTTCCAATCCCCTGACAGGGACGGGATGAGGGTATCCACGAGGTTTTCGAGGGCCTCGGGCTCCATCAGAACGGTATATGCGCCGCTTTCGGGCTTCCCCGCATTCTGCATCGAAACGGCCATCTCCGCCGCCTTGCGCCCGATTTGGGCGGCAACAGAAGGCCGGCGGTGCGACGCGAGGAATGAGAAGCCGTAGCCGTCGTTATGCATGCTTTCCACATAGAGCGAATATATGGTCTTGGAATAAGAGCCTGAAAAGCCGGCTGTGTTCTCCACGATTACACGGGCAATCTCCGCGGATGCCATGACGCGGGGCTTCCCGCCTTTGGATGCGGCAGCATCCTTCGCCTCGTCCACAAGGGAGCGCAGCGGCTCGTAGTCGTCTTGCGAAAACGACGGGTCCTCGATGTCAGGTTTGTCGAATGCCGCTTCCGGCGCGAATGACAAGCCGCTTTTGACGGAAAAGCGCGAAAGCGCCTTTGCTTGCGCGAGGGCTTCCGGCACCCCGGACTCGTGCTGGCAGTGGCCGAAACCCAGCCTCCCGTCTTCCAGAACGCGCACCGCGAAACCGGCCGAAGAATCGGATTCCTTGGTCTTGAGCTCGCCTCCGGAAAAAGCCAGCCTTATGGAGCGGGATTCGTAGCGGAACATCTCATGGGCGGACATACCGCTTTTAATCTCCGCGCGATATTTTAAACACATGAGGACATTCGTCGCCGTTCCGGTCCCTGAGGCGCTGCGCAGGAAGGTGTCTGCATTGGGGCTTGAGATTGCCGCCTCCGGCATCAACCTTGTGAAGCCGGACAACATGCACCTGACGCTCAGGTTCATCGGCGATATCCCGGACGCAGAAGTCGACGGGGTAAAAAAGCTCCTTGGCAAGGTGAAATTCGGCCGGTTTTCCTGCCGGGTGACGGGGGTCGGCGTCTTCCCGAACGAAAGCTTCGTCCGCGTTGTATGGGCCGGATGCGCAAGTGATGGCGCGCTGGAAGCGCTGGCAAAAGACGTTGCAGGCGCCTTATGCGCATACGGGGGCGACGAGCGGTTCTCCGCCCACCTGACTATCGCCAGGGTAAAGGGCAAAATCGACCCCCGCCCGTTTCTCGAAAAACACATGAACGAGGAGTTCGGCGAGTTCGTTGCCGGAGAATTCCACCTGGTATGCAGCGTGCTTGGCCCGGGGGGGCCGGCATACACGACCCTGGCCGTATTCAAGGCGGATTGATTCAATGCTCGAATTCCTGCCTGCCCTCGGCTCGCTCATTTCTTACGGCTCGATGGGCACGGTTTCGAAAAAAGCGATAAACGCCATCGGCCGGCACAGGGCGATAGCCTATTCCTACATCGTGCTGGTCGCGCTCCTTCTAACCATCAGCGCGCTCGCCCTCGGCCCGGGGGGATTGTACTTCCCGGAAGCCCTCCTGCCCGCATACGCCCTCCAGATAGCAGTCGGCGCGCTCGGCTCGATACTGGCATATAAGGCGCTCCATTACGGAAAGGCGAGCATCATCGGGCCGGTTAGCCAGATTAGCGGCGTCATCGTCCTTGCGGCCAGCATCGTGTTCCTTTCCGAAACCCCGGGGGTTTTCCAGATTGCAGGCGCATTATTGATAGTCGGTTCAGCGCTCGTTGTGGCAATGGACGGGAGTGGCCGGTTCAGGGTGGAGCCGTGGATGCCGTTCCTCGCGCTTTCAATCCTCTGCCGCGCCTACTATTATACATCCATCAAATCGTTCGTTTCCGCCCTCGGGCCGCTCCAGGCCAGCCTTTTCCTCGAGGCGGGGATTGCCATGTTCATAATCCTTTTCCACATGCTGCGCGGGAAAGACCTCTCGCTCCCTAAACCCGCCAGGATGGCGGCTCCTGCGGCAGGGGCCGGGTGTCTCCTGTTTGCAGGCTCGGTGCTATACAGCACGTCTGTAGGAAGCATAGGCGCAGGGCTGACTTCGGCTATCTACTCCGGGACGCCGATTGTCAACACCGTGCTCGCATATTTCCTGTTGGGGGAGAAACTGGATAGGATGAAGTACGCCGCCATAGCGCTCATGGTGCTTGGGTTGATTATGATTTTTATCTAGTTAAAAGTAGAAAAATAAGAAAAATGAAAAAAGAGGATATTCAAGTCTTCGCCGCCCGCCCCCTCCAGAAGAAGATGGCGGCGGCCACCAGCACCAGGACCAGGACGCCTCCCAGGATGAAGGGCATCATATCCCCGCCGGCAGCGGCCGGCTTCCCGGTGTCCTCGCCCCCGGCTTTCGGCATGGACCTGACCTCGATAATCTTCACTATTTTCCCGTCTTTTAACAGGGCTACCTTGTAGGTGCCAGGCTCGCCAAGCGGAAGGGTGAAGCTGCCGTTCTGGTCAGTTGTGCCGGTCGAGTTCTTGCCGGAAGGGTCCGTAACTACGTAATCGCAGTTCGCGCAGGGCTGGTTGTTCTCGGTAGCCCCGCATGTCTGTGTGGCCCCAACAACGCCCTCGGCCGGGCAGGTTACGTCGCCCTGAACGCACTTGTGATTCGTGCATTCGTATCCATCCTGGCAGGATGGGCAGCCGGTCTCGGTGCCGCATTCATAGCCGTATGCCACGAATGCGTGGTTTGAAATCTCACCGCAGTCGCCTGAAGGCACGTCCTTGCAGGTGCCGGTGTTCGCGGCGGCAGCGGATTTGTAGCAGTACTGGATCTGCGTGCAGTCCCCGTTAGAGCTGCACCCGTCAGATTCTTCAGGGGACTTCTCCTTGCATACATTGTTCACGCAAGACTGCGTGGAGGAGCATTGCGCATCCTGGCAGCAGGCGTATTTCACGCACTGGTGGTTCTGCACCTTGCCGCATTCGCACTGGACTGAAACGCATTCCCCCTGGCTGCACGCCCCGGTCGCAGCGCACTCTGAATCCTGGGTGCATACTGGCGGGGTGCCGCCGCATTGGGCGCATGCGAGAAGCTCCTGCGTGACTGTCTCGGAGTCATAGTCCTCGCTCGTCACTTTCACATCCACCTTCATGCCGCAGCCGTCGAAAACGAATTGGCCATTGGCATCCGTCTCGCCTGTTGCGAGAAGGTTGGCGGTGGACACATCCTTGACGGATACATGCGCGCCAGGGTAGGCATCACCCTTGGCTGTTGCGCTTACGACATTGCCGTCGCAGGATGGATTGACTAATACCGTCATGCTGTATTGCGGGTCATCGTCATCACTGGGCGGGGGAGGGGTATAACCAATCGAAAAACAACACACCAACATTATCAGGACAGAGAATACCATCATTAGTCTCATGATGGGTAATCCTGCAGGAGAGTATTTAACATATTCTGTAACCGGTGACCGCTGGCATCAGGGGGAAATGAAAGGAATCCGAAACCGTGAGGGATTGGGAAAAATGGAAAAATATAAAAATAAAAAAAATCACGCAAGCAGGGCGTCGATGACCTGCTTGAGCTTTGCGTACTCGGGGCTCCCGACGATTATGTACGTATTGGTGTCGGATGAGAGCCCCCAGTCGAAGCCTGCCCCGGTCGCTGCCGATGACACCTTGTCCTTGCTCATTTTCGTGGCATCGACGAGGATGTAGAACGTCGGTGTTCCGGCCCGCCCTACATTGGCTGCCGATACGGTCTGCCAGTCGCTCGTGAAGCCGTTCACCGTGTCCTCGTACGTGTCGGCGTCAACGCACGATGCGAATGCGGTGGCATCAAGGCCGCTGATGGCCGAAGCGAGCGCCTTCAGGTTAGCTTTCGAGTACTTGCCGTCATTCTCTTCAGGCGTCTGGTTATCGAATATGGCGGCGTGCATCTCCCAGTACTTGCCCTGGGCATTCGCGCACATGGCCGCGTTCGATGCATCTGCCGATTCCTGGCCGAGGAACGCCACAGGGTAGTGCCTGAAGGCGATTTTTCCGGCCTGGACGTAGTCGGTTTCCAATTTCTTCACGGTTCCGAGTATGGCCCCGTATTGCGAAGCGTATTCGCTGGACCACGGGGAGCCGTATGCCATGCCGCAGAACGGGCACTGGAAGTCCGAGAATTCAAGCACCGTGAGAGTGCTGGAGGTTGAGCCCATGATGGGCGACTGCGAAAGCATCGCGGGCACCTGCATCGTCTTTATGGTTGCGGTCCCGTTCGTGCCGCCGGACTGGTTGCCACCAGTGTTTCCACCCGTGTTTCCGCCGGTGTTGTTGCCGCACACGGGACATGAGGGCGCCTGGCCCTTCACCAGGCCGAAACCCTGCGTCATTACCGAGATGACGAGCAATACCGCCATCCCCATGATAAGTATGCCATAGAACAGGTCCTTGCTAAGAGTGACCGAGTTAGTTTCTTTTTCTGCCAAATAATCACCTCTCTGGTTGTAATAGGAAAAATCTTCCATCTCTCCGCGAATCAGGTATTTAATTGTTTTGAAATGCTTTGGCCGCACCCAGCGCAAGATAAAAATATTCGCGTAGTAAGCCCTTGTGGCTGGTTTTATGACAACACTCGATCGCGCGATAATCGCTTCCTATGAGAGGGACGGCAAGAGGTTCGAGCTTTACGTGGACCCGGACGCGGCATATGCGTTCGCCGAGAAGCGCAAGCCGGACGTCAAGAACATCCTTGTCGCGGAGGAGATATACGAGGATGCCAAGAAGGGGGAGAAGGCGAAGGCGAACGACGTGCAGAAGGTTTTCGGCACGACAGACATCATGGTCATACTCGAATTCATCCTGAGGAACGGGGAGGTCCAGCTCACGACGGAGCAGAGGCGCAAGAAGATTGAGGAGAAGCGCAAGCAGGTGGTCGCGATACTCCTTCGCGAGGCCATCGACCCGCGCACGAAGGCCCCCCACACCCAGATTAGGCTCGAGCAGGCGATGGAGCAGGCAAGAATCCACATCGACCCGTTCAAGGACCCGCGCGAGCAGATGGAAGATGTCGTGAAGGAATTGCGGCCGATTTTGCCGATGAAATTCGAGAAGATGAAAATCGCGGTGAAGGTGCCCTCAGCCTATGCGCACAAGTGCTATGGAACGCTGAAGAATTACGGCATCGAGAAGGAGCAGTGGCTGGGCAACGGCGACCTCGTCGTCGTGGTCGAGATTTTCGGCGGCCTGCAGGGCGAGTTCTACGACAAGCTGAACAAGCTGACGGTCGGCCAGGTGGAGACCAAGGTGCTTTCAGGATAGGCAGGAATGTATACGGTTGGCGAACGAAATAGGCCCGGCCAGCCCTCCCCTCAATCTATTATGACATCCTCGCCGGTTATCTTCCGCAGCCCCATGCGGGAAATCGAGCGGTCGTCGGCCTCGAAAAACGCATATAGGCCCGGCGAGTTTTTGCGCATGGATGAGAAATAAGCGTTTTTTTCGCGCAGCACCGCAACGGCGGCGTCCTTTTGCCCGATGCGGATGCGTTCCGCCCATTCATCGACGCGGGCTCTTGCATCACGGTATTTTTCCGAGCCGAGCACCCCGGAGAGCATTTCTTTTAGTCCCATGTCAGCGCGCCTCCTCCAGTTTCGTCCTCGCAGCAACAACTATCGGGTTTGCGTCCCATCCGGAACGGTCGACTCCGCGCTCGTCGATACGGCCCACTATGTAAGAAAGCGCCTGCGCGGCATCGGGCTTGGAGATGAGAGCGTCGAACGTGCCTGCGCCCAGTTGCGCGTCCACGAGCTGGCGCACCTGGGTGAAATCGCCGCTTAGGTATGCCGAGCGCAGGATGTCGCGGCCGCCCTCGCCAAGAAGCTGCTCCATATAATAGCAGGTGATGACCTCTGCGGGATAGCCGATATGGGTTGGCTCGAAATCGCGTTCCCGGACAATCTCCTGGGCGGTAAGCTCGGTGAGGCCCTCATGCATCGACCATGCCCGGCTGCTTCCTTGGAAACAGGGATTCCCGCTCTCGTCCCTCCACCGGATATTTTTCCCCCCGCCCAGCCAGGAGGCATAATGGAGCTGCTCGTGAAGGACCACATGGAGCGCATCGGCCTCGCTGTAAGCAAGGACCTCCGGGGGGATGACTATGGCGTTCGTACCCGTAAGGTATCCGCCGAGCGAGCCAATCATCTGGAGTTCCAGGAAAATCTGGCCAGCGGACATGTCATCCGTCTCGCTGAACGCGCAGAGCGTGGCGGGCGCGAGGGACATGCGCGATGCGATGTCCCCCCCGACTATTGATGGCAGCCAGTCCCCAGTTATTTGTGACGCGTAGCCGGCCATCCTGGAGTCCCCCAGAGACTGGAACGCAGGTATGGCCGAAAAATCGCCCTCGCGGACAGACCGCTCCGGGACGGCATTACCCCTTGCTGCTTCCGAGAATTCCTCCTCGCTGACAATCCGTACCGGCACCATATGCCGCCTGGCCGCAGCTATCATATGCTGCTGTCGCTCGGTAAAGCGGACGGCGGGGGCGGTTCCGGC